>JAFLTC010000001.1:0-59866 GCA_022510615.1 Lachnospiraceae bacterium
TAGAAGCACGGGCACCGGAACGAACAGATACCAGTAACGGATCCTCTGTATCACCGAATTTTTTACCATTAACACCCTCTAACCATGTCAGAGCTTCAAAAATCTGGTCCTCAACTTCTTTTGTAATCTGTTTGCCACTGTTGTAATACTCTGTACATGCCTCTGTAGTAACGGTGAAGCCCTGAGGGATTGGCATTCCTAAGCCAGTCATCTCAGCAAGGTTACAACCCTTACCACCAAGCAGGTTTCTCATCGAAGCATTACCTTCATTGAACTTATAAACCCATTTAGCCATGTTTATAATTCCTCCTAAAAATATTGTATTTGTTTCGTTTCACGGACGAAACTTTTTGACTTGTAAAAGCAGTTAAACTGCTTTGCAGTCGCTGTGAATATTGTAGCACAAAAAAAGGCTTTAGAAAAGGTTTTTTTTCGTAAAAATGGCAAATTTTGAATTTTTTGGTTTCTTTAGCAACATTGTAAGAAAAATACGGAAACTCATATTTGACAAAAGACAGGAAAAAAACATATAATAGAATAAAAATCAAACAAATGGAGGACTCATTATGGTACGAATTATTTCAGATACCCTGTGCGATTTGACAATGGAACACGCAAAGGAGCTAAACATTGATATTCTGCCACTTACCGTGCGTTTTGGGGATACAGACTACAAGTGTGGTATAGAATTATCCAACCAAGAATTTTATGAAAAACTGGAAACCAGCAGCGACAATCCGACTACTGCTGCCGTCAATCCTTTTGAGTTTGAAGAAATTTTCCAGCGTTATATCGACGCCGGCGATGAAGTCGTTGCTATTTTATTTTCCAAACATATGAGTGCAACATTCCAGTCTGCTACAATTGCCGCTGAGAACATAAATTCTCCTGCCCTTCACCTGATTGACTGTGAAAACGGAGCCATGGGCCAGACCCTTTTAGTGGAAACAGCTGTTACCATGAGGGATGCCGGAATGAGTGCGGAAGAAATTACAGAAAAAATTACGGCACTTCTGCCAAAAACCCTGACCTATATTGTCATTGATACAATGGAATATTTAAAACGGGGCGGACGTATATCAAAAAGTGCTGCCCTGATCGGCGGACTGATGAAACTGCATCCGGTTCTTCAGATAGTTGCCGACGGCGCGAAACCGGTTGACAAGGTAAAAGGAAAAAAATCCTGTAACCAATGGCTAATTAACAAGTTACAAGAGCAGCCGGCAGACAAATCCTATAAACTTGTTATCGGTCACTCCAATACACCGGAGCGGGCAGAAGCCCTGAAAGCACTTCTGCGGGAGTCCGGCATTACCAATGAAATTTTTATTACCTGCATCGGACCTGTCGTGGGAACCCATATTGGACCGAACTGCCTCGGTATCGGATATATCGAAGAGTAGACAACGAGCATAATACGGGCTATCACACTAAATAGCCGTCAAATATAAGCTACCATCCAATTGAATTCGAACCGGTAACGCGTTCCGCGTTAAAGGTTCTCACGGATTGGATGGTAGCTTTTGTTTTGACTCTGTTTTGTGTGCTGACCGATGTAATGGCGCTGCCACTATCAAACGTGGCTACGCACGCCATTCCTCCGGCAGTACACAATTGCCTCCAAAGCTATTATGCTTCCATGTATTCTTTTTGGCGTCATAGTCCGTGACGGTCATATACTGCCAGTGGTTAGCGGTTTTCAGAGAGCGATAAATTTTCTTTAGGGATACCCAGTGCCTGTTGTGGGTTGGGTCACCGGAATCGGCAAGGAATATCTTATCCGTCTTTTCATCGTATAAAAACAGGGTCACATAATGGCCTGGGGTATTTTCCCAGTAGCAGGTACTATTGGCACTGCTGACTACCACAATACACGCCTTTGACCGCTTCATCATGCTTTGAAAGGAAGCATATTCCTTCGGCTTTCGCCCTACATCACAGGTAAAGCCCGCCTTGGTCATCGTTTCCTTCATGTACCCCCAGTCAATGGCTCCTCCCCCTTCATACATACTTGCCCTTTTGGCATATTTGTACATATCAACAGGCGAGCAACGATATTCCGACAGAGAAGTATAAATATTTGCCATACAGCATAGCCCGCAGCCAAACCCCCCAAAGGATCCGCCATCATAATATTCTTTTCCCCATTCTCCCGACCATTCTCTTTTTTCTTTCCATGATTTCGGCCCCTGCAAAAAAGTAGCTATCTTTCCTGTAGGATTCGGTGTTGCCTTCGGCTTAGGTGCCGGAGTCTGTATTTTTATGACAGTTCCGGTAGCTACCTGGGTAGATGCCGCCTCTTCCGGTTTTTTCTCCTGCCAGAACTTCAAAAACACTCCTACCGCCAATATGACAGCACTGATAAAAATAATAAGAATAATCTCTTTCCTATCATAGGTTCGCTTTTGCATATTTCGTCCCCATATCTGTTTCGAGCACGATGGCGCTATCGTGCACCCTTACATATTTTTCATCAAAAGGTAAACTTATCGGCAAAATATTCCTTCAAGTCACTAATTTTTACACGTTCCTGCTCCATCGTATCACGGTCGCGGACAGTAACCATGCCGTCCTCCTCAGAATCAAAATCATAGGTCACACAATACGGCGTGCCGATTTCATCCTGACGGCGATAGCGCTTTCCGATGTTGCCACGGTCGTCATATTCACAATTATAATACTTACTCAGCTCTTCAAATACCTTTTCCGCACTTTCATTCAACTTTTTCGACAATGGTAGAACTCCTATTTTAACAGGAGCAAGTGCAGGATGGAAATGAAGGACAGTACGCACATCGCCCTCTCCGATTTCCTCCTCATCATAAGCACTGCACAGGAAGGCAAGAGTAACACGGTCAGCTCCCAGTGACGGCTCAATAACATAAGGGATATATTTTTCCTTCCGCTCGTCATCAAAATAACTCATATCCTCACCGGAGGTATTCTGATGCTGGGTCAGGTCATAATCCGTCCGGTCAGCGATACCCCAGAGCTCACCCCAGCCAAACGGAAACAAAAATTCAATATCACTGGTGGCCTTACTGTAAAAGGAAAGCTCTTCCTTGTCATGGTCACGGACTCTCATTTCTTCTTTCTTAATTCCCAGCGTCTGAAGCCAGTTAATGCAAAATTCCTTCCAATAGGAGAACCATTCCAAATCGGTATCCGGCACACAGAAGAATTCCAGCTCCATCTGCTCAAACTCACGGGTACGGAAAGTAAAGTTACCCGGCGTAATCTCATTCCGGAAAGACTTACCAATCTGTCCGATACCAAAAGGAACCTTTTTGCGGGAGGTTCTCTGCACATTTTTAAAGTTTACAAAAATCCCCTGGGCGGTTTCCGGTCGGAGATAAACTGTATTTTTCGCATCCTCGGTAACACCCTGAAACGTCTTAAACATCAGATTAAACTGACGAATTTCGGTAAAATTATGTTTTCCACAGCTTGGGCAGGAAATTTTATTCTCGGCAATAAAGCCCTCCATCTGCTCCTTGCTCCAGCCATCTACAGAACCTTCCAGTTCAATTCCTTTTTCTTCGGCAAAATCCTCTATGAGCTGGTCGGCACGAAAGCGCTCATGGCACTCCTTACAATCCATTAACGGATCTGAAAATCCACCCAGATGTCCGGATGCCACCCATGTCTGCGGGTTCATCAGAATTGCACAGTCCACACCCACATTGTATTTATTCTCCTGAATAAATTTCTGCCACCATGCCTTTTTCACATTGTTTTTCAGCTCCACACCGAGATTTCCATAATCCCATGTGTTTGCCAGACCGCCATATATCTCAGAACCCGGATAAATAAATCCTCTGTTCTTTGCCAGTGCAACAACTTTTTCCATTGTCTTTTCCATCGTACTAATTCCTCCAAAATATTCTTTCGCTTTATTGTACTATTTTAGAGTTGGATTTGCAAGGGCAGATTTTGGATGTTTCTACTAGTAAAACTCCAGCTTTGTCCGGGACCATCTCCCATAGATTTTCTTTCCTTTTACGATTTTATATGGACGAATCCTTCCGTAAACGGCTTTCGCCTTTTTATTTTTCCATGATATATTCAGGGTTGCCGTCTGTTTTCCCTTTTTCAGACTCAGGGGCGTTTTATTTTTCCGAAATTTGGCATCACCGGAAAGAGTAACCTGATAACCATCTGCTCCGGTTACCTTATTCCACCGGATTTTTACCTTTGCCTTCTTTCCTTTTTTTGAGGCAAAGTACCACACATCAAGCCGGCTTTTCATTTCCTTTGTGCCACCGGTATAGGTCAAAGTATCTGTCGGACAGGAAAAAGCATCATCCGCAATTTTTTTAGAGGTCCCCTGAATCATGAATTTTCTTGACCGGGATTCACCGTCAAGACCGCCAAATGCCACCGCCTCTATTGTTTTTACCGAAGCCGGAATCACCATATTTTTTAAATATGCGCAATTCTGAAACAGCCCCTCCGGAATTGTTTCCAGCCCATCCGGCAATACTACCTCAGTAAAATCGTTACCGGCAAAGGCATATTTCCCAAAGGAACGAAGAGATGCGGGAATTTCCAGTTTCTTTATATTACAGCCATAAAATGCCCTGTCCCCAACTTTCACAAGAGTGGATGGCAGATTAATCTGTAAGGCTTTTCTTTCCGGATCATAGCTGGCAAAAGCATACTCGCCAATTTCCGTAACCCCTTCCGGAAGAGTAACCTTTGTCACCTCCTCCTTATCCTCAAAGGTGCCGTTTCCGATTTTTTTCACTCCCTGCGGAACCTTTACTTCCGCATTATTTCCATTGGCCTCGAGCAGTACTCCATCCCACGATATATACATATTATTGTGAAGCGTAATTTGTTCCGGAAGCTGACGCATTACCTCCTTAGCGGTAATCCCCAAATCGTATACCAATGCTGACAGAGAAGCCCCGTCAAACTGCTTTGCCTTAATTTCCACCATCGGTTTCGTTTCCAAAGGCGAGCTGGCAGTAGAAAAATATTTTTTTGCTTCTACCTTCTTTACCGAAGCAGGAATCACAATCGTTTCCACCGCACAGCAGCCGGTCACATCGCTTTCCCAGTCCATGTTGCAGTATAGCACGGATTGCAGACAAAACTCCTCACACCCTTCCTCTAACACAACCTTCTTCCTGGCAAAGGGTACCCGGACAATAGATTTGCCGTCCTTGGAATAAATCACTCCATGAATACTTTTATAGGACGGATCGTTTTTGTCAACAACGAAATTATTCGTGGTCATAACCGCCGTATTGGCAAGCTTTAATTTTGTATTATATACTACAGTGTCCACACTTCCGGCAAGTTCATATTCCGCATCATCTCCGGACTTGGTCCTAAGGGAAAAATCCCCGGGAAGAGTAATCTTTTTCAGTTTCCTGCAATTCCAGAAAGCACACTGACCGATAGAGGTTACGGTAGACGGTACTTTTACGCTTTTTACCGCTGTTCCGTAAAAGCTCTCCCAGCCGATTTTTTTCACAGTGGAAGGAATGGTAACACTTTTCAGATTTTTATAATTATGAAAGGCAAAATCAGAAATGGTCGTCACACCTTTCTTGATAATAATCTTTTTTACCTTCCTTTTGTTTTTTACCTTCAAATCCGCCGGCATAGCTCCCTTTCCGGATATGGTAAGAACGCCCTTTTTTAAAGTAACTTTTACCCTTGATGACCGTGTCGTCTTTGAGGCCTGTGCCGGTTTCGCAGCCACTCCGTAACTAATTCCCAGTAACAGCATCAACACAGCCGTTCTAATTATTATTTTTTTCATACAGACACCTCCATATATAAAACGAACCCGGACAGGCTAATGTTGCAAACTATACATAATAAATCGTAATTCCGCCAAAGGAATTAGAACCCTCCAGGGTCAATGTTCCTGCCAGCTCACCGGAGCGCTTATTTTTTTCGTCGACAGCACCAAAGCTGGAATTCATATGATTGATGACCTGCCAGTTACCCGGCACATACAACTCTACTCCGGCAAAATCGGAATTGATGTTTACGGTAGCATTTCCTGACGGTATTTTTGCATTGTCAAAATAAACGGTAGCGGCACCAAAAGACACATTGATATCGGTATAGCGCAAATCGGAGGAAGTCACATAGCGGATAACAGAGCCAAAGGATACATTAATTTCAATATTTTCACCGTCTACATTTTCGCCCTTTCCACCATGGCCGCCTCCCTTATGTCCTTTCCCGTGTCCACCATAACAACGGTATTTAAACTTTTTTTTGAAACGTCCGAAAATCAGGTTCAGCCCAACAGTCCCAAGCAGGGCGGCAATTAATATCGTCCACGGGGTAATGGCCGTAATACCAAGCTGTTTATCATATAAAATCCCGATAAAGGCAAGGGGAAACAAAACAGCCCCGAAACTCATATGTAAAACACCCTGTATCAACGCCGCAATACAAACAATGGTAAAGACCAATGTAAACGCTCCCACTGACGGCAAATATCCCATCTGGCTCACGATCAGATAGGCACCTGCCAATACAAGAAATACTCCCCAAAAATAATTTTTCTTCATTATCTCATCCTCATTTCTTCTAATTTTTCTTTCAGCATCTTCACATAATGTCTGGATACAAATACCTGTTTATGGGATGCCCGAAAGGCAGCAACGCTTGTGGTTGACAAGTTATTTCTGCTGAGAGAATATACTTCTCTCACATTCAGTATGGTGGATTTTGATATACGAAGAAAATACCCCGGAAGCATTTCCTCCAGCTCGTACAGACGATACTTCGCCTGATACACATTGTCCCTTGTGTGCACATTCAGGCCGTTACTTTCCGTTTCAAAAAACAGAATATCCTCCAGTGCCACATAATATTCTGTGTCCTCCTTATACAGCACCACATTCTGTTTGGAAGAGGTCACAGAGGAAATGGCATTGTGAATCTGTCTGATTTCATCTGTCAAAGAATGGCAGCGGATAACCACCTCATCCTCCTGTCTGCCTTCCTCCAGTTCAATCCGTACTTTCATACATCCCTCTCTTTCTTCCTGCAATGCCATTATAACAAACAGAAATTGATTGTAAATAGATTTTAGGTAAGTGGTTCAAATTGGAATGTATGTGGTAACCTTTTGGTAGCACAAAGTAGCTACGATTCCAACATAGCTAGTGACCGAAACTGCTTATCGGTATGGGCGGAAAAATACCGACTAACCACCGACTCCAGTTCCTGTAACACATTTTCTCCCACCGTAAAGGTATATAACTTTTCCAAGGGGGAGGACACAATCCGCTGTAGCGTATAAATTGCCGTCTCAGAAAGGGTAATCCCCGTCTGCCCGTCATGGCAGGAATCACACACAACGCCTGCCTCTCCCACATAAAAATGATGAAGCTTCTCGCTTTTTTTGCATTGTATACATTCAAAAATCCGGGGTGCCTCTCCCTCCATCGCCAGTATCCGAAATTCATATATGTATCGTACCAGTTTCTTTGGCAGCGTCGGCAAATGTAGGGCACGCAAAGATAAATATAGAAGATTCAGCTCGTTCTTTGCCTCCATGCCCTCTCTTGTAAAGTAATCTGCTACCTCACAAAAGTAGAGGGCCATATAGAGATTATCTAAATCCTTACGAAGCTCCGGAAAAAAATTGGTTACTTCCACCTGCTCTATGGTGTAGGAGTCCCGTCCCCGGAAAATGAAAAACTCACCGAAGGTAAAGGGCTCTGTCACTGCCGAAAGCGGACTTTTCGGGCGTCTTGCCCCCCTGGCAAAGGCAGATATCCGTCCCCTCTCCTTTGTCAGAAGAACCACGCGCTTATCATATTCACCAATGGTAGCGGCCGATAGCACCATCCCCATCACTCGTTCCTTCACGCTGACCCCTCTCTTCTTTTTCCGGAGCCGAACCATCGGACCGGTCCGCTCTGGCATATTTCAGATAATCCTCCACAAGCCCGGTACGGGCAAACGTATTCCAGCATTCTTCCTTTTCCATTGCCTTCCTCCTACTGTAGCTTAACCGTTATACTAGCATCAAATGGTATTCTATCAGTAGGATAACCGCCGGCAATCTTTTGTATGCTGGCACTTTATTCCATTTCCCGGTAACCGAAGTTTTTCAGCAAAAAATCACTATCCCGCCAATCCTTTTTTACCTTTACCCAGAGTTTCAGATTGACCTTTGCCTGCAAAAAGTCTTCAATATCCTTCCTGGCATTGGTTCCTATTTTTTTTAACATACTCCCTTGTTTACCGATAATAATCCCCTTGTGGGAATCTTTCTCACAGACAATTGTGGCATCAATGTCAAATAGGTTCCGTTTCCCCTTCCGTCTTTTCATCTGCTCAACCGATACCGCAATGCCATGAGGGATTTCATCCGATAACAGCCGCAATGCTTTTTCTCTGACAAGCTCCGCCACAATCTGCCGCTCCGGCTGGTCAGTCACGGTATCCTCATCATAGTACTGTGGCCCCTCCTCCAGATAATCAAACATGGTGGCAATCAGATGGTCCACACTCTCCCCGGTCTTTGCCGAAACCGGTACGATTTCAGCAAACTCCAGAATATCCTTATAAGCGTCGATACAGACCAGCACTTCCTCTTTTTTCACTGTGTCTATTTTATTCATCACAAGAATAACCGGCGTCCCGGAATGTTTCAGCGTTTCCGCAATATGCCTTTCCCCCTTACCGATAAAGGTATCCGCCTCCACCAGCCAGAGAACCAAATCCACATCATGAAACGTATTCTCCGCTACATTTACCATGTACTCTCCCAGCTTATTTTTCGCCTTATGAATACCCGGGGTATCTAAAAAGACAATCTGCCCCCTCTCATCATGGTAAACCGTCTGTATCCGGTTTCTGGTAGTCTGGGGCTTACTGGAAGTAATCGCTATCTTCTGCCCGATAATCCGGTTCATCAGTGTTGATTTCCCTACATTCGGCCGCCCTACCAGCGTGACAAAGCCTGACTTAAATTGATTCTCCATATCGTACCTCACATCACTTTAATATTCTTGTGGATTCAAATAACGTTTCTTCCTGTTTTACCTTTTCCTCACTGCCCAGCACACAAATAATGTCATCCGATAGAACAGCTGCTGTCATATCCGCTGTTGCCCGAATTTTTTCCTGTGTGGTCCCAAGGACTTCATCCCGCTCTTTCTGCACGTCCTCATCGGTAATTCCTGTCATATATGCCACATAGGAGCGTGTTCCTTTTGCTCTTGGCGTCAACGGACTGTCTAAATCACTGATGGTGCCGATAATGTATTTCATCATTTCCCTTTCATCGGCATCAAAGTGACGCAGATATTCCGGCACTCCTTCGTATACCTGATTTGTTTCTCCCAGCTTCGGGTCCCGGTAAGATACAAAATATCCGGTACCATCATTGGCGAAGGCACACATGACACCATAGGCACCTCCCTTTACCCTCACTTCATTCCATAAATAATCATTGGACAAAATCGTTTTTACAACCTTAAAAGCACCACTGTAGGCAATTCCCTGTTCTTTGTAGTCCCCCGTCCTGGCAGCGTACTGTACCTTTCCCGCCGTCTTAAAGCCCTCGTTCTTTGGAAGTTTCTCCACCCGCCAGTACGGCTCTGGTATCTCATCTTTCACGCACTGCGGCAATCCGTTAAGAAATGTACCCATGTCCTTTTCTGCTGCCTCATAGCCCTCTTTATCCGCAGTGAGACAAATTCGGATTCGCTCCCTTGTGAAAACCGCCCTTGTCAACGCCTGTAACAGGGCAATGAGATTTTCTTTTCTCTCTTCAAAATGTTCTTCCAAATCACAAAGGAAATCATAATAAGCGATTCCCTTTGCATACTCTGCCACAAGTCCCGCCTCACTCATATAAGCCAGTGCCCGGCCCACTGCCGTTCCATGTCCGGCGGACTGCAGGCTGACCTGATTCGAAGAACGCAACTCCCCGATTACCTCTTTCAGACGCTTTTCATCCTGTAAATGGGATTTTGTAAGAGTTTCCTGTATCAAACCCAGTACATATCCGATTTCCGGATATAAGGTCTTTGTATTTACCTCCATGCACATGGCATAATTTTTCTCTTTTCTACTTCTGTAGACTCCTAGATTCAGGGAATAACTTCCCGCATGGAGCAAAATCTCATTACTGAGCTCCCGCTTATCATGTAAATCCGTATCCACAAATCCGATAAGCTCTGTCAGAAGCTCCAGATACGGTGTATAATCCTTTAAATCCCTACAGTCAAAGGACAGACGAAGATAAGCGATTCCATTTGTAAATATATCGTGGTGTAGTGCCGGTCTGCCTGCCATTACCTTTTCCTCATTGGAGAACGCCATAGCTTTCTTTCCGATGTCCTCTCTGGCTAAAAGCGGAATACAGGTAAGACTTTCCGACGGTGTCGGCTCCTCCTGATAAGCCTTTAATTCCCTCGTGCCTTTCACAAGCTCATCCTGCTCCTTCTCCGACAGGGAGGCCTTATAATCCGCCAGCTTTCCGGCCTCTTCCTTTTCCATAAGGGCCGTCAGTCCTACCTTCGGCTCCACGCTGACAAAACTTGTGTGGGTGTTTTCCAGTAAATAGGTCTGAATCAATTTCTCAAAATATCCGGTTCCGATCTGTTTTTTTAAGAATTCAAAAGTGTTATTAAACTGTACATGAATAAATGGTTTTTCGTCATCATAGAGCCAGCTGTCAAACATCTGCAGCCCATACATCAGCCCCTTCGGATAAGAACCGAAATCCGCCTCCCGGTATTGAAATTCCAGGGCATTAATGGCTGCCCGGATAGCTTTTTCCTCCAGTCCTTCCTCTACCAGTTTAGAAAGGGTCTTTTCAATAACATCCAAAAACTCCTGTTTCTGTGACATTTCTACATTTTTCGCAATGATGGAGAAAAACGGCTGCCGTATACTTTCCTCATACATGGCAGAAATTTCACTGCCGATTCCGGCATCCAGTAATGCCTGTTTTAATGGTGCACCCACCGATTGAATCAGCACATGCTCTAAGATCTGCATGGCCAGATATAAATTCGTATCCAGAGAGGTGCCGCATACGGCATTGTAGCTAAAAAATGCCTTGCCCTTTGTGTCCTCCCCTTCGGTGGCAGAATAAAATCCATAGCTGTCTGCCCTTTCCGTAAAAGGTTTTTGCAATGCAATTTCCGAGTCCACTGCCAGATAATCGAATTCTTTTAGATAATGCTCATCAATCCAGTTTAATTTTTCCTCCATATCCATATCCCCATAAAGATAAAGATAGCTGTTGGAAGGATGATAATACCGGCGGTGGAAATCCAGATAATCTTCATAGGTCAGCTCCGGAATCACCAACGGATCTCCTCCGGATTCCACGCCATAGGCCGTGTCCGGGAACAGAGACTGCTGGATATTCCGTGCCAGAAGTTGTTTCGGAGAGGAAAAAACTCCCTTCATCTCATTAAAGACAACACCGTTATACTTAAGAGAGTCCTCTCTGCTCTCCATTTCATAATGCCAGCCCTCCTGACGAAAAATTTTTTCTTCTTTATAAATATTAGGAAAGAAAACAGCATCTAAATATACATGCATCAGATTCTGGAAATCCTTTTCGTTACAGCTTGCCACCGGATACACCGTCTTATCCGGATAGGTCATGGCATTCAAAAAGGTATTCAGAGAACCTTTTGCCAATTCGATAAAGGGGTCCTTTACCGGAAACTCTCTGGAACCACACAAAACCGTGTGTTCTACAATATGCGCTACGCCTGTAGAATCCTTTGGTGGTGTACGGAATCCGATGGTAAATACCTTGTTATTATCATCATTCTCGACCAGTACAATTTTAGCTTTCGTTTTTTTATGCTCCAGCAAATAGCCGGTGCTTCCTAACTCGGTCAGATTTTCTTTCTTTATCAGCCCATAGGCCGTACAATTTTTAATATCCATTGTTTCCCTCCACTCCGAAGCGCTGTCCTCACTATTTATTTTGTAATTTTTTCCAACATTTATACAGTATCATATTTTAACTTACATTGCAAAATTCTTTTTCCAAATCATGTCCTGTTTTATTTGACTTTTTACCTTCGTTGTGATATGGTTAATAAGTGTTAAAATTATTTTTAGGAGGCAAAACACATGAAAGGTACAGTAAAATGGTTTAATGCCAAAAAAGGATTCGGATTTATTTCGGATGAAGAGGGAAATGATGTATTTGTACACTTCTCTGCATTGCAGATGGACGGCTTCAAAGTTTTAGACGAAGGCGATGAAGTTGAGTTCGAAGTTATTGACGGAGAAAAAGGACCTCAGGCAGCAAACGTAACAAAGTTATAATCGAATTTTAATGAACTAATTTTTATATATAGTTATGTAAAAGTTAAGAATTACAATGGGTTGTAACAAAGTTCCCCCGGCATGCAGACTGGGGGAGCTTTTTTTGTGTTTTTTCTTGCTCCCCTCGTCTGGCTATGGTAGAATGAATCCATAATGTGAATGGAGGAATCAAAACTATGGGTAATTATTTTCAGGAAGAAATCGAGTGTGCCTCACAGGAACAGATCCGTGCCTGGCAAAACGAACGGCTGGTAAAACAAGTCAAATATGTCTATGACAACGTACCGTATTACCGGACAAGAATGCAAAATAAGGGGTTAGAGCCAGGTGATATCAAATCTATAGAGGATTTACATAAGCTTCCGTTTTTAACAAAGGATGATTTGCGGGATGCCTATCCCTATGGACTGTTGGCACGCCCTCTCAGTGACTGCGTCCGCATACAGTCTACCAGCGGAACCACCGGTCGTCGTGTTGTAGCATTTTATACCCAGCACGACATTGATTTGTGGGATGAATGCTGTGCCCGTGCGATTGTAGCTGCCGGCGGTTCCAATGAGGATGTTGTCCATGTCTGTTATGGATATGGATTATTTACCGGGGGACCGGGACTGAATGGCGGTTCCCACAAGGTTGGTTCCCTGACACTGCCAATGTCTTCCGGAAACACGGATCGTCAGATTCAATTCATGACGGATTTAGGCTCTACAATTTTATGTTGTACCCCTTCCTATGCCGCCTATCTGGCAGAATCCATCCACGAGCAGGGAGTACGGGATAAAATCAAACTGAAAGCCGGCATTTTCGGGGCAGAGGCATGGACCGAGGAAATGCGTCATGATATTGAAGAGGCATTGGGTATTAAGGCATATGATATTTACGGTCTGACAGAGATTTCCGGACCGGGTGTTTCCTTTGAATGCAGCGAGCAGACCGGTATGCACATCAATGAAGACCACTTTATCGCAGAGATTATCGACCCGGCGACAGGCGAAGTTCTGCCAGAGGGCGAAAAAGGTGAGTTAGTATTTACCTGTATCACAAAGGAAGCCTTCCCTCTTCTTCGATACCGCACAAGAGACATTTGTGTACTGAGCCGAAAGAAGTGCTCCTGTGGCCGTACTCACGTAAAAATGACAAAGCCACTGGGCCGAAGCGATGATATGCTGATTGTAAAGGGCGTAAATGTATTCCCATCCCAGATTGAAACCGTATTGATTAATCAGGGCTTTGCTGCCAACTATCAGATTATTGTAAGCCGTCAGAAAAACAACGACAATATTGAGGTCCAGGTGGAGCTGACTCCTGCCATGGCAGCCGATGATAGCTTTAATAAAGAGCTGGCAACAAAGAAACTGGTAGCCGGACTGAAATCCATGCTCGGTATTCTGGCAGAAGTTACCCTTGTTGAGCCAAAGAGCATTACCAGAAGCGAAGGCAAGGCAGTGAGAGTTGTGGATAAGAGGAATTTGTATCAGGGATAAAAGACATGCTGGAAATAATTTAATGGAAGAACGATTATAAACGCCACCCTTCATTTGTCACAGGGTGGCGTTTATTGTGTATATTAACTTAGCATAACGGTGCTACATTTTATCAGAACCGGAAGTCCCTTTTTCCCTCATGAATATTTTCTATATATTCCTTTGCTTTTTCCTTTACCGTCGGATTTGTAATAACCTCTAACTGCTCTTCAATCAGCTTTTCTCCTTTTTTCTTTGTGTCCTCGGAGGCATAATCCTCCAGATATTCCTTCAAGGTCATCAAGGCATTTGGCTGACAGCAATTGACAATCTGGCCGGATTTCAAAAGTTTCATAAAGCGGTCACCGGTACGCCCCTCTCTGTAACATGCTGTACAGAAGCTTGGAATATAACCCATACCCACAAGCCAGTTGACAACCTCATCCAGGGTCCGTCGGTCACTGACATCAAACTGGGCGGAGTTTTCCTCTTCCGGCTCTTCCTCCACATAGCCGCCCACACTGGTACGGGAGCCACCGCTAATCTGGCTGATTCCCAGATCCAGTACCTTTTCGCGGCTTTTCTGGGACTCACGGGTGGAAACAATCATTCCGGTATACGGAACAGCAATACGGATAACGGCAACAATTTTCTGGAAAATTTCATCGGAAATCCCATTGTCAAATTCATCCGGATCAATATCATCGGCCGGACAGACTCTCGGTACACTGATGGTATGCGGTCCTACTCCATATTTTGCCTCCAGATGTTCTGCATGCATAATGATTCCCACCAGCTCATAGCGGTACATATCCAGACCAAAAAGAACGCCACAGCCCACATCATCAATTCCGGCATCCATGGCACGGTCCATCGCCTCGGTGTGATAGGCATAATCTTTCTTCGGTCCTGTCGGGTGGAGTTTCTCATAGCCTTTACGGTTATAGGTTTCCTGGAATAAAATATAGGTTCCGATGCCGGCATCTTTCAGCTTTTTATAGTTTTCTACAGTAGTAGCAGCAATATTTACATTAACCCGGCGGATGGCACCATTTTTATGCTTAATACTATAAATGGTCTTGATACTTTCCAGAATATACTCCAACGGATTATTGACCGGGTCTTCCCCCGCCTCGATAGCCAGGCGTTTATGCCCCATATCCTGCAGGGCAATGACTTCCTGACGAATTTCCTCCTGGGTCAGCTTTTTTCTGGCAATCTTTTTGTTTTTCAAATGGTACGGGCAGTAAAGACAGCCGTTCACACAATAGTTGGATAAATAAAGCGGTGCAAACATAACAATCCGCTTTCCGTAAAAGCGCTCCTTAATTTCCTTGGCAAGCTTTTCAATTTCCTTATTTTCTTCCTCCAACTCGCATTCCAGAAGTACTGCCGCTTCCCGGTGGGAAATACCTTTCATTTCCCTTGCCTTTTTAAGAATCGCATCAATGACTTCCTTATTTCTCTTATTTTTCTGGGCATAGGCTAAAGACTCCTGAATTTCTCCATCGTGGATAAACTCATCTGCCACACTTGATTTTGGATCATATTGATACATACTTTTTCCTCCATTCCGCCGTCTGGCGCTTTATTTTGTCGCATAAATTGTTTTTGTACTAACTCCCTTTACCATTCCCAGCTTTCCGGATATGGCACTGATTACATCATTTTCAGCATCTACGATTACACTAATAACCGATAAATTCCTTTCCCGGTAAGGCACCCCCATCCGTCCTATCATATAGGAACGGTACTGATGCAAAATCTCATTTATCTCTTCTGCTGCCTCTCCGTTTTCCACAATAATTCCAATGAGCGCAATTCGTTTTTCCAATACAATCTGTCCCCCTTTTTTTCATCTATTTTCCTAAAAAAATAAAACACCCGGACATACATCCAGGCGCAGTTGTAACAGAATAAACCAGCCACCGGTTCCGGTGGACTTCCCGTTATTTTATCGCCTTTCCGCTTAGGACGAACCTTTGCACGTCAGCACGACCATTTGTCTGATACTAGCATATCATAGATTTAGCTATATGACAAGAGTTATATTTTTTCAATTAAAAAGGCAGAAAACGACACTTGACATTACACATATGGCAATGTATACTAAATACACTCATATGTTTCTAAATTTAGAAGCAATGGTTCTTTTATTCTTTATCAAATGGAGGAGAATGATGGAAAAACGAATGAAAAACCTTTTGGTACTTTATAAAGACCTTACGGAACAGACACTTCCGGCATCGGAAGCGGCTGCCCACAAGGAAAAACTTTTGGTGCAGATACAGTTTATGCAGCACGAACGGTTGATTCATCTGATTGTTACCGTTTTATTTGCGTTGCTCACTGTCATTACGTTATTTGCCAGTCTATTTTTACTTCAGCCATTACTTCTTGTACTATTCCTGTTATTTCTGGTTCTCCTAATCCCATACATCCGCCACTACTACATACTGGAAAATGGCGTGCAGAAGTTGTATGAATACCATGACAAGCTGGAAGCCCTATCAGAAAAGAAATGAATTATCTGGCGCTACCATAGGCTTTTCCGTTTTTCATCTTAATTCCTTTTCGTTTCATCAATTCAGAAACGGTAACAATATCATAATCATGTTTTACCAGCCATGGCACAATCTTTTCTACTGCCCCAATTGTAGATGCATGGATATCATGCATCAGCACAATATCCCCATCCGAAACATTTTTCCTGACATTCTTATAGACGGATTTTGCATTTCTTGTTTTCCAGTCCAGTGTATCAATACTCCACAAAACCATTGGATGTTTCAGTTTTTTTCTCATGGTATCGCTAATAGCTCCGTAAGGAGGACGCATAAAAGTAATCTGATAACCGGTCAGCTTTTTCACCACGGAAGCCGTTTTATCATATTGTTTGTTGACGGTTTTCATTTTTGCCAGACTCAGGTTGGAATGATCCCATGAATGATTTCCAATCTCTGACCCCTGTGCAACTACCTGTTTCAGACAATTCGCGCGGGATGCCACACGGTTCCCTACGACAAAAAAAGTAGCGTGGGCATTATATTTTTTTAAGATCGCCAGAATTTTAGGAGTATTTTCCGTGTCAGGACCATCATCAAAGGTAAGCGCCACCGCCCGGGAACGAGGTCTTGGTGTCGGTTCGGCAATCGCCTTTGGAGATATGGTGTTGACAGATGCCACCGCTTCCGATATTCCTCCCGGCATGGCAGTCGGCTGCACACTAGAACCGGAGGTCGTCATCTCGCGGAAAGATGCATCCACTCCTTCCGTAGGAACCGCGGATGCTTCCGCCCCCGGTCCCATCACTGTACTTTCAGGCTGCCGGGTTACCGCAGGAGTCTCCATTTCTCCCGGGATAGCAGTCGGCTGCGAACCAGTGTCTGGTATTGGAGATGCCTTATCATCTGCTTTCACCCCATCCGATGGAACAACAGATACTTCCGATCCTGTGACTGTGTCCTTCGACTGCTTGTCCCCCGCAGATGGCAGAGAAGATTTTATAGAAAGTAATGCCACTACAGCAATCAGCGCAATACCTAATCCAACTCCACCCATTTTTTTCCATGAAACATTTTTATTTTTCCTGTCATTTCTTCTCTTATTGGCAGAACGCCTTCTTCTATTTCGATTAATATAACTTTTCATATAATCGCTCATATTTCATCTCTCCATTATCTGGCTATTCGTATATATCTATCGTTTTAGCACAATGGTGCCATCATGCTAGTGGCAGTAGACATAGTATAGCATTATTCCTCTGGTTTTTCAATGACAATTTTCCCATCTATCAGTTCTAATTTTACCTTATTTCCAGCCATTCCCATCTCTTCCAGTAATTCACTTGGAATCTGCACACGTCCGGCACGATCCAGTACGGCAAACTCCTCCTGGGTTTCTTCTTCCCGCCAGTCAATATTCAAATTTTCAATCTTCTCCCGATAATCGCTTTTCATGATTCTTTCACTGCTTGTTTTACCATCCCGGATGGAAATGACACGATTTACCTTTCCAGCCAGTTCCTTATCATGGGTAACAATGACAATGGTTATTCCCAATTTTTCATTCAGTTTGCGAAACATATCCAGAATGTCATCTGCCGTTTTTCTATCCACCGCACCAGTCGGCTCATCCGCAAGAAGGAGCTTCGGGTTATTAGCGAGAGCTATGGCTATCGCCACCCTCTGCTGTTCGCCTCCCGATAACTGACTGAGACGGCTGTCCTTGCGGTGCCCCAGTCCCACTAATTCCAGCAGTTCCATTGCCCGTTCCTTTTTCTCGGCTTCGGAGTGCACACCTTTTTCACCCTCTGTAAAAAGCATAGGTGTCATAACATTTTCCCATGCAGTCAGATAAGGAAGTAAATTCCTTGCATTGTTCTGCCATACAAATCCTACTGTATTCCGTTTATACTCCACCAGTTCCTGTTCATCCATCTGAAAAAGATTCTTCCCGTCTACATACAGCTTTCCGGCAGACGGGCGGTCCAGACCGCCAATCATATTCAGAAAAGTAGATTTTCCACTGCCACTGTTACCTATAATTGCCAGCAGTTCTCCCCGTTTTACTGTCAAATCCAGCCCCTGAAGCGCCAGCACCTCAATGTCCTTTGTCTTATAAATTTTTACCAGACTATCGCATTCTATCATGACATCCTCAGGAACAGAAATGTCTGGTTCCTGCTGGCTGTCAACCCGGTCTGCATCCCGCAGATGCCAGATTTTTATCATCTTATCTTTTACATTAATCTTCATAGGCAATCTCCCCATCTTCAATGTGATAGATACAATCGGCAATTTCCATCAGGCCGGTATCATGGGTTGTCATTACAAGGGTAACCTTCTGAGTCTCAATCAATTCTTTGAATATTTTCATAATCTGCAATCCCGTATTGGTATCCAGCTCAGCTGTCGGCTCATCCGCAAAAATAATTTTGGGTTCATGAGCAATGGCGCGGGCAATTGCCACACGTTGCTGCTCACCTCCTGACAGCTCCTGAGGCATATGATGCATTCGGGAGGCCAGCCCTACCAGCTTTAAACACTCCTCCGTTCTTTTTTTCCGGTTTCCCTTATAACCGGCAAGGCGGAGTACAAATTCTACATTTTCATAGGCAGTCATCATGGGAATCAACGCCACCGATTGAAAAACAAACCCCATCTTTGTTTTCCTGATTTTCTCCCGTTCATTTTCCGGTATATTTTCAATGGCATCGCCCTGAAATAATACCGTACCGCTTTTCGGATAATCCAAGGCTCCCAGTATATTCATTAAGGTGGTTTTCCCGGAACCGGAACGCCCACGGAGCATCGTTAGTTTTCCCGCAGGTATTTGTATGCTAATGTTTTTCAATGCCACAAATTCTTTTCCCCCGGCAATCTTAAAGCTTTGAATCACATCTTTTGTTTCGATAATATTTTCATTTTCCATTGCCTTTCCTCCATTCTGTGACATTAATCCTCTCCCAGTTTTAACGCCTGGGAAATATTAATTTTATTAATCAGTTTTCCGAGTACCACCATACAGATAATGATGACAATGCCAATTACACTGAACAGACGCACCATATCCACTGCCCGGTATACGACATTTAATGGTACCGACTGGTCAGTGGAAGCATAGAAAATCTGAACCAGCGGAACAAATAGATTGGATGCCAGAATTCCCAACAGTGTACCTATCAGAATCGATATACCGGAACTGAATATCTGTTCATTTATTAACATCTGAATAATTTCCCGTTTCGTCATACCCATGGCACGGAACACACCGAATAAAAGCTCTCGCTGCCGGATAGATAAAATCCAGTAAATCAAAAACCCGGTACAGCACAAAATCAGAATGATAATAAAGCTCATAGTAAGAATACCATTGGTTCCCTGAAACAGTGCATCATTTTTTACATCTACCAGTTTCGCCGCCACGTCCTCAAAGGTAGTATACTGAATTCCGTTTTTCTTTGCATAATCATAGATGAATTGCGAGGAACCGTCCGCCTTAATCCAAACCTGATATGGCTTTACTCCCATTGTCTGCTGGACGGTAGCCAGATTCGCAATAATCAAAAAGTTTTCTGTGGTCACCAGTATATTTTCCTCATTCAGTTCGTGGGTACTTTCCACATAGCCCGGAAAATAATCTACAAAGCCGTATACGATTCCGGTCATAGCCACTTTATCACTATTGGTGTAAGTAATCTGATCTCCCAGCTTTACGCCATACTGGGTGTGATAATTACTGCTGAGTAAAACCGCGTTGGCATTGGAGGCCATGGCATTTAGATAATGATTTATATGGGTCGGTAAAAGTGTATTGTCAAAGGCACTGACGGTGAGACCAAAATTCTTTGTATCAATGGCCATCAGAGACGTAGACACCCGGTTTTCACTTTTTCTGTCAAAGGAAGTAGTAATATCCGCCTCTTTATACACCTTTGTGGCATGTGTTACTCCCTCCATGCTCTCATATACAGAAAAATCAGGCTCTGTGTAGGTAAGCTCCAAATCCGGATTCGCGCTGACAAAAATGGAATTGTCCTCCCATGGCTCCTGTAAAATTAAATCTGTTCCCGTTTCATACCGTATATTGCTTTCCGAATTGGATAGAATGGTTCTTGCTACGGTAGCATTAAAAATACCCAGTGCCACTGTCAGCATCAGAAATACCATCATAAAGCTTTGTTTTCCTTTTGTCCGCAATATCTGGAGAAAGGAGGCAAAGAAAGAAGGTTTCCAACGCTTCCTGCCAATCAGATATACAATACGGATCAGTAACGGCTGAATCCGCAGCGCCACCAGGCTGGCACTGATAATAAACAACGAAGAGCAGATAAAGAGAAATGGATCTAAGGACTCACCCTCTAACATCTGGGTCATCAAAGTATCCTCCCTCTGGGTAAAAGTATACAAACCATACAGAGATACTAACAATAGAATGACATCCAGATAGACGCGCTGTAAAAGATTCTTCTTTTTCCGATTCTTATGCTTGACATTGACAATCGTAACATTCGCATCCCGAAATACCGGCAGCACCATAAAGGCAATGGAGGCCGCCATTGCTCCTAACATATATAAAAATACGGAAGGTCCTAGTGTAATATGTAATGCCTTTCTCTGGATAAATTCCAAAAATCCATTGGTAGATCCTAATGCTTTACACAGAAAATACCCTAACGGCAATCCCACTATGCAACTGAGAACGGATAGAATAAAGGATTGCAGAAAGTAAATCAGTAATATCTGCTTTTTACTGGAACCACGACTTTTTAATAAGGCAATTTCATTCTGCTCCAAATCCAGCATCTGTCTGGAAATCATAAAGATAAAAGCGAGCAAAAGAGCCAGTACCGGAACCTGTAAAATAAGCAGGGTCGTCCGTACTTTCTTCGCGGCTGTCTGATATTCATTCAGCACAGACAGATACTGCGGTTCCATTGCATACATGGTAGGGCTATAGGCCATCTCATTTATGATTTCCTGAGTTTCCAAAATCAGATGGTCAATCTGGGTAGACTGTAACTGATTGTAATCATATACCATAAACCAATCCGTTGTCATATTAAATTCCTGTTTGTCCAGATTGATGAATGTGGACTCAAAAAGCCGTGGAGAAATAAAGACCTCCATATAATAATCCGATGGGGACTTTACCCAGTAAACATCCTCTTCCTCTTTGTTACTAAACACGCCGGTAATTCTTATTTTCATCGGTGCGCCACTGCTATCCAGAAAACTTTTCAGTTCCAGTTCATCCCCTACAACCAAATCCAGCTTTGCCAGTGCCCGCTGGCTCACAATCCCCTCCATCATGCCATCAGCACCTACTTCATCCTTGTACAAACTGCCGGACATTATTTCCACGTGTTTGTCCAATTCTGTAAGAGAAGCCAGACGAAGAGTCTTTGATACCGACATCCCACCTCGCTCCTGTAAAAAGGAACCACGTGTTTTCGATGTTTCGTGTAGGGTAACCAGATGAGTCTGCTCTACCCCAAGACGGTCTGCTGCCTCACCTGCCACGGCTTGTACTGTCTTATAATCTGTCTCCTGATTGTCACGCCCTTTCATATTGGCTTCCAGTGTCAAGACACCTGGGTTTGCATTTTCCTCCTGAATGTATCGGTTAATTTTGGAAAACAGAGTTTTTTGCAATGCGGCATTTTGATACATCGGATTGCTACAGGCAATGGCCACCAGTAAAATATTACCGATCAGAAGGCTGATAACCATCCACTTCTTGTGAAGTAGTTTTTGTTTTATAAACCGTATCATATTTCAGCCCCCTTTTACTGTTTTAAAATAGCTAATGTCTGGCCTTCCTCAACGCCCTGGTTAACCAGATATTTTGTATCCTGCTTATAATTGCTCACAATATAACGCTTATGCAGATTGCCGTTTTCCACCAGCATAACAAACTGCTTTGTAGTTTCTCCCTCTAATTCCTCATATACTGCCTCGGCATCCACCATCAATGCATCCGGAATACTCAGTGTCACTCCTGTGATATAAATATTAAATTTCTTAAAATTATATTTTTTCATATCACTTTTTGAGAGTGTTATCATCTGACCGCCGGTATTTCCTCCCTCTTCCTCATTACCGGAACTGGAGGAAAGATTATCGGTGGATATGACCCGTCCTGTCACCTTATGTTCAATGTCATCCTTCGTAGCTCCCAGTCCAATTTCCACTTTCATATTATACCGAAGTCCCTCCGCATCATCATCTGCCTGAATCAAAAAGTCACTTTCATTCCGGATTGTCATTAGCTTTTCTCCCGAAGCAGATTCACCCCCAAATTCAGAAGAAGAAACCGGGTCTATCACGGTACCGGAAAATTTCGATACTAACTTTGCGCCTTTTCGTTTCCGAAGCAATTCTGCGTACTCTTTTTCCTGAGACTTTATGTCCTTTTCTGATTTTAGCAGCTGATTGTACTCCTGCCTCAATTTCTTCAGTTCAATCCTTGCCAGTTTTTTCTCTGCCGCACTGGTCAGAGTCTTAATTGACTTTTCCTGTGCCAGCACCTCACTCTGTTTGCTTCTAATACTGGAATCAAACTGGGAACGGGCCTGCTCCACCATAAGTTTCCGTTTTTCCAGGGATGCCTTCGAGGTCTTAATATGATAAAGTGCCAGCACGTCTCCCTTTTTTACCTTTTGCTTGTGTTTTACATAAATTTTATCCAGATATGCCCTGTCTTCATTAATAGATACCTCATTTTCATCCAGGTAATACAGTTTCCCTGAAGTTGATACAACTTCCTTATATACACCCTTTTCCACCTTCGTTGTCTTAAACTGTTCTTTCTTCGTATCATTTTCCTTTACTTGATACAACAATACCTCGGATTTTTGCTCTTCCTTCCCGCAGCTGCATAAAAGAAATCCTGTAAGAACAAAGAATGCCATCCATCTAGCCCTAGCTCTGTACATATACAACATCTCCTTCCTTTACTCCAGTCAGAATCTGTGTGTACGCATCGGTAACCGTTCCCACCGTAACCGTTATTTTTTTCTTGTTATTTCCCTCCATCAAATACACATACCGGTCACTCTTGCCCCTAAACACAGCATTGCTTGGTACTACAAGGGCATCCGATGCCGTATCGTTATAAAGCTCTATCGTGGCTGAATCTCCCACTCTCAGCTTTACTTCATCCTCAAAATCAAACCATGTATTGGTCGGGATATTTCCCAGTTCGATATCAAAGGGAGAAATTTCCTGCTCCTCTGCCTTCACCTTATATTGTTTTCCGTTTACAATCGCCACATAACTGCTGGCCTTTCCCAGTTTAGAGGAATCTATGTAGTCAGTCCGGACACGGGGCTTATCCATATTGGCAATATTGACTGCCGTGACGCCTCCCTGCACCATATAACCGGGACCGCCTGCGGTGGTAATCACCTCGCCATTCACCGGGGAAATCAACTTACTCTCCTTTGTCTGGCTTTTCGCATCCTCCAAGTCCTCCCGCAGATGTTTCAACTCCAACGCCTGCTGTTCTTTTTGCTGGCTCAGCCTGAGCTTCGCCAATTTTATATCTTCCTGTTTCTCTAAGATTTGTGCCTGCAGTCCTTTTCGTTCCTTTTTGGTCCTTGCTGCCTTCCTTTGTTTTTGTAACTGGGACAATTCCTCCTGAAACCGCTCAATATCGGACTGGGAAATGACGTTAGCATCCTTATTCGTCTCCCTGATTTCCTTGATCTGCTTTTGCAGCTGTTTCACTCCGCTATCTACACTGGTCAGCGTAGCTAATAACTGCCCCTTTTTTACCTTGTCGCCAACACTGACTTTCATCGCCCCGATATTACCGGAACTCATAAAACTGACACCTTCTAACTCCGGAACAATTTCCCCCTGATAAGAATTCACGCTGCTGAGATTCATCTTTTTTACCTTTACGGTATCCACATCCACACCCACCGGGTCAATTAATTCCGGTATCTCCTCCACCTGTTCACTACTGCTGCCACACCCTGTCAGGGAAACAAACACAAACCCTGCCGTCAAAAGAAGGGCTACTATCTTTTTTCCAAAACACTGTCCTCTCAATGCACTCGCCTCCTTCTTCCGTTACTAATTCGTGATTACCTGCTCATTTTCCTGCAAGCCACCTGTTATCTCTACCAGATTATCAATCCGTTCTCCAAGGGTTACCTCTCTGGTTTCTCTAACACCATTTTCCCCCTCGATATAGACCATTTTTTTATTTCCCATGTCAAAAACCATCGCCGCTGGCAGATACAACACATTTTTCTTTATCTTTAAAATCAACTCCAGACTTCCTATCGTTCCATTTTTAAGGGAAAGCTCCGTTTTTGGATAAAAATAGACAACCTTTTTGTCTGATCCTTTTTTGACGGTGGTCTTATACTGCTGTCCCTGAACGGTCAGCGTAACCTCCTGCCCCTCCTTCAGGCGGGAAGCATATTTGGTCTTTGCCCGAAACCGGTTTCTTTTCTTTCCCTGTATTACCACCACCACATCCCCAATGTCCGCATAACCGCCTTCAAAGGACCTATCTACCTTTGTCACGGTTCCATCGATATCGGATGTAACACAATCTGCCTTAATTTCCTCTTGGGCTGATTTCAAATCCAGCCTGGTCAGTTTCAGGGTGGATTCACAATTTTTTATCTGAGAATCATACTGGATACGGACTGCTTCCTTTTGTTCCTTGCTTCCTCCTATTTTTTTCAGCTTCTCCAGTTCCTTTGCCTTCATTTCCTTTGCCTGTTTTATCTGCAATTCCAGGCTTTCAATCTGACGTCTGGAATTTTTGACTACCTTTTCCTGATCTGCTACATAATTTTCCAACAGAACATCTCCCACTTCCACTTTCTGACCTTTCTTGGCCCGTATTTTCTTAATGCGGGTAGCAGTACCTTCTCCCAGAATTTCCGACTTCACCGTTCCCTGAAAAAGGGCATCTATCGAATCCTTCTGAACCATATCACCCCGGGTTACCGTATATTTACTATAGTTATTTCCCTCATATTCCTTCACCACCGGTGCCATATCAAATTCTTCCTCCGCAGGCAAAATTCCACAGGAGCACATACACAGGCCAACCGCTAAAACCCCACAGGTATACAAAATCTGCCTTCTCATGCCACGTCATCCTTTCTTGTATAATATACTCACAAAGAAAAGACTAAAAAAACAGTTCCCCATTCTTTTCAGGAAAATGCAATTTTAGCCTTTTCTTTTCTAATCCTTTTCCTTTAATTCCAGAATATCCCGATAGTAGGATGTTTCTGTCGGAATGTTCTTTGCTGCCAGTCTGCGGGTACTCCAGCGCTTTACCAGTCGATAAATAATAGCAAATACCGGAACGGCACAAATCATACCAAGCAGACCAAATAAGGAGCCAAAGAATAAAATGGAAAATAAAATCCAAAAGCTCTTTAACCCAATAGAATCCCCCAGGATTTTTGGTCCCAGGACATTTCCATCAAACTGCATCAAAACAATAATCAGCACAAGGAAAATAACACCTTTGACCGGACTCTCTAAAAATACTAAAAAGGCACTTGGCACGATTCCTATGTACTGTCCAAAAAACGGGATGATATTTGTTACCCCGATAATTACACTAATCAAAATCGTATACGGGATACCCGCAATACTCATAATAATAAAAGTAAGAATTCCTACCGCCAGGGAGTCAATAATCTTGCCACTGATAAATTTGGCAAATACCACATGGGTTTCCTTTAATACGCCTAACATTCCATTGACACACCTAACCGGAAAAATGGAAAACATCATACGCTTTGCCTGGGCGCAGAAATTTTCTTTTCCCGCCATCAGATAAATGGAAATAATGATACCGATAAAGGTATTTACCAGACCATTTACGGCATCCATAACCCCGTCTGTCAGGGCCAGCAGCAGCTTGTTACTGTTTGGAAGCAAATCATTCGTCAGCCATTTATATAAAGCATTGGAAAGTGTTTTGAAATATTCGGCAAACTGCGGGTTGGATTTGAATACTCTCTGTCCCCACGCCTGTATTTCCCCGTAATATCCCGGCATCTTGTAAATCAGATTTGATATACTGTTGATAATCTCCGGTACAACAAGCATAATGAGACCGAAAATAACAAGCAGGGCAAGTATCAGCACAACTGCTACCGAGCATCCTCTGGCAATCCCGTTTACTTTTTCTTTTTTCCCTTTTTTCATTATCTTTCTTATGAGAGGAATAAACAGATAACGGTCCGTCTTGTTCACTAGCGGACTAAGAAGATAGGCAATAATGAGACCGATATAAATCGGGCGCAATGCACTATTTATTGCGGAAAAAATACTTCTTACACCATCCAGATTACTAAATAGCAGATAAATAACCAGCGCTGACGCAATGACAATAAATGCGGTCACACCCGCATACCAGTATTTTTCATATTTAGGATCTCGTAATTTCATCGCATTTTCCTCCCTGTCAGTCCACTATATAGATACTTTAATTATAGTCGCTGGCTAATGGAAAGTCAATGAAAAACAGGCTTTTTATAAGACCTTATTTCATTTTTGATTTGAACACAAGACTCGCCAGATATCCAATGATTAAAGCCGCAGCAACACCCACTGCCGCACTCTCAAAACCGCCGTAAAAGGTGCCGATAAATCCCTGTGTATCCACCGCCTCCTTGACGCCTTTAAACAGAAGATGTCCAAAGCCCATAAGAGGTACCGTTGCTCCTGCCCTGCCCCATTCAGCAAAAGGCTCATACAGCTTAAAAAAACTTAAGATAGCACCGGCGCATACAAGACCTACCATAATCCGTCCCGGCAGTAATTTTGTATTATCTATCACAATCTGGACAACAGCACAAATAGCCCCGCCCACTAAAAAAGAAATCAGATAATCCATTATTTTAACCTCCTGTCATCTCCGGCTATTGCTTCTAGCATAACTCCATGGGCAATACCCGGTATGGAATTCCCCTCATTAAAGCTTACGGTGGAAAGCAGTGCTCCCGTCGGCACAAACAGCACTCTCTTCCACTGATTTTTTTTCATTTTTTCCAGAATATAACCACACAGAGTAATGGCGCTGCAGCCACAACCACTGCCTCCGGCATTGGTATCCTGCTCTTTATCAAAATATATTTGTGTTCCACAGTCAAAGTGCTGGGGCTCAATATCATAGCCGTAGCCCTGCAGCATATCAATCAGAATTTTTTGTCCAATGGTTCCCAAATCCCCTGTTATAATGCGGTCATAGTAATCCGGTCCCACTCCCATATCCTTAAAATTATTTAAAATACAGTCACAGGCTGCCGGAGCCATACAGGCTCCCATATTCATACTATCCTTAATGCCATAGTCCGTAATAATACCGGTAGTGACACCCGCCACCTCTACATACCCTACTTCCTTTCGCCGCCATCGTGCCTCGGAGGAGGCAAGTACCACCGCGCCGCTTCCTGTTACTGTCCATGTTGCAGAATAGGGTCTCTGGCTTCCATAGGCAAGGGGGAAACGGAATTGCTTTTCCGCACTGGCAAAATGGCTGGAAGTCAGTGCCACTACATAATCGGCATAGCCGCCATCCACCAGCATGGAGCCAATGGCAAGGGATTCTCCCATCGTACTACAGGCACCATATACCCCAAACATCGGTATGTTAAAATTCATAATACCAAAGGAGGTGGCAATCAGCTGTCCAAGCAAATCCCCTGCCACCAGATAACGAATTTCCTTTGGCTCCAAATCCGCTTTCCTGAGTGCAATCTTTGTTGCCAGCTGTTGCATTTTGCTCTCTGCCTCTTCCCACGTCTGGGAGCCAAAAAGCGGGTCTGTTTCCACCATGTCATAATATTTTCCAAAGGCTCCGTTCCCTTCCTTTTCACCGGCTACACTTCCGGCCCCGATAATCACCGGCGGATGCTCAAACAGGACACTTCGTTTCCCTACTGCTTTCTTTTTATCCATTTTTTGTTTCCTTTCTCTTTCTCTACCCGGTATTTTAACCGACAATACCCATTAATTTTCCAATCCAGTACAACATCCCCAGAACCCAGCTACAGAATACTCCGTACAAAATAACCGGTCCCGCAATGGTAAATATTTTACTTCCGATTCCGAACACCTGTCCCTCTTCCTTAAATTCAATGGCCGGTGCCGCCACGGAATTAGCAAAACCGGTTATTGGTACAAGACTCCCTGCCCCGGCAAAATTCCCCAGCTTCTGGTACAAATTCAACCCGGTAAACAAAATGCTCAGAAAAACTAATGACACTGTATTATACAAACTTGCCGTCTCCTTATCCATTCCCGTCATCATATACAGATTAATCAAAAGCTGCCCCAGTGTACAGATGGCACCGCCTATGACAAATGCCTTGCACAAATTGAAGAGCCAGCTTTTCTTCGGCGTATTTTCCTTTACATATTCGTTATATTTTTCTTCCCGCTTCTCCGGGGAGCGCTCCCGTATTACCTCTTTGATATTTGTTTTCTGACTGCTCATAGCATGCTCACCTCCTGATGTATTTTTATGAATAAAAAAACTGAAACAATGTTCCTGCCATCTTTCCAATTGCAATGGCTGTCACAATAAGGGGAAACCCTTCCTTTATCTGCGCCCGGTTTACCATAATGGGAATCACCCGGAGCATTTCTGCCAGTGCCATGGCAAGACATCCTACAAAAATTCCGGAAAACAATCCAAAGATTCCCAGCATGAGAGCGGAAAGATGTAGGGGAAGCTGGTACAAAATCCAGATATTTCCTAGTGTCCCTCCCAAAATAATGGCATTTTCATACAAATAAATGTGTCCTGCGGTTTTCGTGCGTTCTGCCAGTCTGGGAATAATACCTAGCATGGTAATAAACGCAAATACGCCGGCTGACACAGTAAAGCCACTGCATAGTCCGATAAACCCAAGTATGATCTGCTTAATTAACATCAATGGTCTTTCCCTCCCTGGATGCTGTGGCTATCATTGCCTTATTTACCTGCTCCTCATAGGCACGCATTTCCACCTGTATCGGCGTCGGGTCATTTTTTCTTTTTCTTCTCCGGAAATGATTATAAAATACAAGAATTCCCACCGGCAGACCAAGGGCATAGCAAAATTCCAGAACGCTTCCACCGGTTTTCGCCGTTCCCATAACCATCTCGTATACCTTGTCAAAAACCTTATGGACACTGACATCCTCGTTAAAAGTCATAATGGTAAATACCGCACCAAAGAAAATAATCAGCGCTGTCAAAATCGTTTTTGCATATTCTGCGGTCTTTCCCTTCTCCTTTTTATCCGGCATTTCTAAATCTACAATAAAATCCTGTTCTCCCATGTTTTCAATTTGAAGATTCGGATATATTTTATGAATGCCCTCATATACCTTACCAATGGTGAACATTGTCTTCTGGCTTCCCCTTTCAGGGAGAGTATAAAAGATTTCCTTTTCCAGCTTCTGGACAATCTTTTTATTGGTACAGTACAAAGAAGCAATATCCTGAAAGGTCAGCGTCCGCTTCTTTACCGGAATATTCTGCTCAATTTTTACATATAATATTTCTTCCATTCGACATGCTCCTTTACCAAGGCACCCTGCCCCTTTCTCTGGGGTTGTGTGTTTCCGCTGTTTTGAAAACGGTAAAACAAAATTACAACAGCTGCTAACAAAACAATAGCAATGGTAATCATACCGGCTTTTCTCATTCAAAACCACATCCTTTCGGTATTACCATTGCCATTTTTTTATTTATTATTCATGCTACATTTCTGTCTCATACGCCGCAGAACTTTTTTCTCCATCCGACTGACCTGAACCTGACTCATATTAAGCAGCTCTGCCACCTGGGTCTGAGTTTTATCCTCAAAATACCGCAGCGTAATCAACTGTCGTTCCTTGTCCGTCAGTTCCTGCAAAAGCTGTTTTAACAAAAGCCGATTTAACACCGTTTCACTCTCGTCCTCCTTTGCCGCAACCCGTTCTAACAGCGGTATTTCACTTCCCTCCTTGAGAAAGACCGGCTTGTAAAGAGATTCCACCTCACTTCCTGCCTCCAGCGCCATTACGACATCTTCTTTCTTTATCTCTGTTGCGGCACTGAGTTCCTCTAAGGTTGCCTCTCTGCCAAGTTCTCCTGCCAGATGTTCTGCCGCCTGCTTTATTTTCCACCCATTTTCTTTCAGGGAGCGGCTTACTTTTACCATGCCGTCATCCCGCAGAAAACGTTTGATTTCCCCAGTAATTAACGGTACGGCATAGGTAGAAAACTTCACCTCAAAATCCAGATTAAAATTGTCCACCGCCTTGATTAGCCCAATAGCACCAATCTGCCCTAAATCTTCTAAATCATAACCTCTTCCGGCGAAACGTTTGACAATGCTGTAGACCAGAGCCATATTTTCCTTTATCACCTGTTCTCTTGCCAATTTATCCCCTTTTTGTGACTGCTGAATGAGTTCGATGGTTTCCATTGGCAGACTCCCTTACGACATATTGAGCGCACTGTAAATATTTTTCTTCATCTTGACAGTCGTTCCATTTCCCGGTTCGGATACAACCTCCAGTTCATCCATAAAGGCCTCCATAAAAGCAAATCCCATACCGGAGCGTTCCATTTCCGGCTTTGTCGTGTACAAAGGTTCCATCGCCTTTGTAATGTCAGAAATCCCAACACCCTTGTCAATGATTTCAATCCATACCGTATTCCCTTCCAGTCGGCTATGTATTGTAATTTTCCCCTCTCCTCCTTCATAACCATGAATAATCGCATTGGTAACCGCCTCTGACACCGCTGTTTTCACATCTGCCATCTCCTCCAGAGTCGGATCCAATCTCGCGATAAAGGCAGCAATTACCGTCCGGGCCAGACTTTCATTTTCGGAACTGCTGTCAAAAACAAATGTAATTTCGCTCTGATTCATCATATTTTCTCTGTCCTTTCCTCGTATTTTGGAATGATTCGGTATAATCCGGACATGGTAAAAATCCGGTCCACTCCTTCTCCGATTCCCGTTACATAGGTTTTTCCTCCCAGATAACTCATCTTACGATACCTTCCCATTACCATACCGATGCCGGAACTATCCATAAAGGTCATGCCGGTAAAATCAAATATCAAAGTCTTTACATTTCCCTTTTCAATCTGAACATCCACTGTCCGGCTTACCTGCATCGCCATGTGGTGGTCCAGTTCCTCGCTGATGTGTAAAATAAGTTCGGAGCCTTCACGCTCCATGGAAAATTTCTCCACTTTTTGTTCCTCCTCGTCTTTTTTAATCCACTAAAATAAAAAAGACCTACAGAAAAGTTTGTATCTCTTCTGTAGGTCTTTACATATTTCTAATTCTTATTGTGTACCATCTACCTGTGCCAGATAAGTTTCCGCCTGGGTGGCAAAGGAAGTCGTATCATCTGTCTCTATCACTTTTTCATACCACGTTTTTGCCTTTGAATTTTTATTTTGCCGCTGGTAGCAACGGCCCATATAAAACATAGCCTCCTGATTACCCTCATCCACAGATAATACCTTCTTAAAGGTTTTAATCGCTTCATCATAGGAGGTGTTCATCTGACTGATACCCTGTGACACAAGGGCAGCAATCTGAGAATCGGAAATGCTTCCTATCGTGGTGTAAAGATCCTTCGCCACTTTCGTGTCAAAGTCTGATTTTTTACAGTCAGCTACTGCTATCGCTGCATTAATTTTATCCCCAGCGGTATAATAGGACAACCCCTTTATCAGCTTTTCATAACTTGATACCTTTTCCAGTGCCTCTGTATCACCATCCACAATCTGCTTTTGCAGAGAATCAACTTCCTCTTGCAGGTTTTCCTTTTCCTTTTTCAACGTGGAAATCTGAGAGGCCTGTACTGACAGCTGGCTATTTGTATCGGCAATCTGGCTTCCGCTATCCGCACTGCCTTTTTGCAGAGTCGGACGAATCAGAACAAAGCAGACCGCAATGCCTATAATTACTCCGATAATAATCTGAACCACCGGCATCAGGGATCTCTTTTCTTCCTTGTAATGTCCTACCGGTGTCACATTGGCAAGCGTGTCTTTTTTCTGAGCTTTTCTTGAAGCACTGGAATTTTTCCCCTGACCTACTGCCGCCCGGTCCCCTATCTCCTGCATATACCTCAGTGTTGTTGTATTATTAAAATCAATCCGTCTCGCCCGATTCAGACATTTTGCCGCCTTCTGGAAATCCTCTGTATAAATATAGAGCAATGCCAGTAGCTGCTGTGCCCTCACAAAATGAGGATTTAAACTTACTACCTTTTTTAACTGGATAATCGCCAAATCTTCATTACCGGCTTTCGCGGCCGTGAGTGCCGAATTGTATTTCTTAATGGTCTGATTTGTGGCATCCAGTGCCGTCTGGTTTTTCTGTACCGTATTGATATAATAATCCGCCGCATTTTCCTCCGGCTGCAAATACTTACTCAGTACCCATTCGCTGAGGGCGGCAACCGTCTCTCCCATTTCATAATATATTAAGCCTAATAAATTTCTGGCATCGGTATTTCGCTTATCAAACTGAAGACTCTTTTTTAACGTATCAATCGCTCCGGATAAATCTCTTACTCTTGCTTTTTCAAGACCTATGTTATAATAGGCATTGGAAATTCGTCTTACATAATGAACCACTGACAGGTCTTGTCCACAGAAATTGCACCGTACCGCGCCTATATTGATATTGGCATCACATCTAGGACATCTCATCGTCTAAAATCCCTCCTATTATAATGTGCCTTTTACATCCTGTATCAGTTCCTTTACAATATCTGTCACATCTGTCAGATTATTATTATACACAACATCTTCTACTTTTTCTACGTCTACACTGGGCTGGAATTTTTCCAGCTCCTCATCAAAATTCAGCATAATATCGCTCCCTCCGTTCTCTTCTTCCCTCTGACGGGCACTATCCGCACATATTCTTTTGTCTTTACACTCTTTTCCTGTATATACAATAATACTCAGTTTCCCCTAAAAAAGCAAGTAGGAAATATCGGAAAGATTCGACAGAGCTTAGAAAAGATAAACACCTGCATCACAAAGATGCAGGTGCTTTCCAAAATGGCTATTCATGTTCAATATATTTATTTCACACCTGCCAGGCTGCTTTTACCGCTCAGCTTTAAGGTGTTACTCTCTTTATAAGGGCGGACCATCAGATAAATCAGTCCTACTATCAATAGCAGGGCAATGACCGTCCATACACTGAATACTCCGGTAACCAAAAGTCCTATCCGGTAAATAATCAGGGCGATTACATAGGCAAATATACACTGATAGGCAATGGCAAAGGCGGTCCATTTACCGTTGTTCATCTCACGCCGGATAGCACCGATTGCCGCAAAGCAAGGGGCACATAGCAGGTTAAATGTCAGGAATGCATAACCGGCAATTGGTATCATACCCTCGAAATCCAGTACTCCGAATACACCCACAACTTCTTCCTTTGCCACAAGTCCCATAACGGTAGCAATGGTAGCCTTGATGTTACCAAAGCCAAGAGGGGTAAAGATCCACTGGATGGCACTGCCGATGTAACCCAGAATACTGTTTTCCAATTCCATATCCGGATTGAAACCAAAGGAACCGTTTTCCACACCAAAGACAGAACCTGCCCAGATAACAATGGAGGAGAGCAGGATAATCGTTCCGGCTTTCTTGATGAAAGACCAGCCACGCTCCCACATGCTTCGGAGCACAGCACCCACTGTCGGCAAATGATATGCCGGAAGTTCCATTACGAATGGCGCCGGCTCTCCGGAAAACATCTTTGTCTTTTTTAATATAACACCGGAAATAACGATTGCTGCGATACCAAGGAAATAAGTACTTGGTGCCACCCAGCCGGCGCCTCCGAACAGAGCACTGGTAAGCAGGGCAATAATCGGCAGCTTGGCACCACACGGAATGAAGGTGGTGGTCATAATGGTCATTTTACGGTCTCTGTCATTTTCAATGGTCCGGGAAGCCATAACTCCCGGAACACCACATCCTGTACCAATCAGCATTGGAATAAAAGATTTTCCGGAAAGACCAAAGCGGCGGAAAATACGGTCCATAATAAAGGCAACACGCGCCATATATCCACAGCCTTCTAAAAAGGCAAGGAAAATGAACAGCACAAGCATCTGCGGGACAAATCCGAGAACGGCTCCCACACCACCGATAATACCGTCAATAATTAGACCATTCAGCCACTCTGCACAACCAATGGCTTCCAGACCACTGCTGACTAAATCCGGAATACTCGGTACCCAGATACCATAATCAGACGGATCCGGCTGCCCGTCCCACTCGCCTTCTTCATCCAGAGGAAGAAGGGCATCTAAATCATAACCTCTTTCGGCAAAATCCTCACCGTAAGAGCCATAAGCCTCTTCAAAAGCACCAAAATCCTTGTCATTATAGGCTTCCCGAACCTCATCGGCGCCAATGACGTTGCCATCCTTTGCCGCCGCATCTACAACGGCTTTGATATTACCATCGCTGAAAATCGTGTTGTCTGCCCAGTCATCGGTTGCTTCCTCATAATCATCTCTGCCGATACCCACAAGGTACCAGCCGTCACCAAATAAGCCGTCGTTGGTCCAGTCTGTCGCATATGTACCGATTGTTGTTACGGATACATAATATACAATAAACATAATAACCGCAAAGATTGGCAGGGCAAGGAAACGATTCGTAACAATCCGATCAATTTTATCCGAGCGTGTCATTTTATTTTTCTTATTCTTTGTACAACATTCGTCGATAATAGAGGAAATATATACATAACGCTCATTGGTAATAATACTCTCTGTATCATCATCAAAGGTTTTTTCCAGATTCTCAATTTCTTCCGTTATATCCGGGACCGTTTGCATCTGCTCTACGATTTTATCATCCCGCTCTAACAGCTTAATGGCAAAAAACCTCTTCTGCTCTTCCTTTACATCCTCTCCCAGTCTTTCTTCTACCGCATGGATGGCAAGTTCCACTTCCCCGGTAAATTCATGGACCGGTGCCTCCTTTTCTCTTGAAGCGGCAGCAATGGCTTTCATCGCCGCCTTTTGTATTCCCGTTCCTTTCAGGGCAGAGATTTCAACCGCTTCGCAGCCAAGCTCCTTACTCAGTTTGTCAATATGTATTTTGTCACCGTTTTTTTCCACGACATCCATCATATTGACCGCCATAACAACCGGGATACCCAGTTCCATAAGCTGGGTGGAAAGGTACAGGTTTCGTTCAATATTTGTACCGTCTACAATATTCAGAATGACATCCGGTTTTTCGTTAATCAGATAATTTCTGGCAACAACCTCCTCCAATGTATAAGGAGAGAGGGAATAAATACCCGGCAGGTCGGTAATTACCACATCATCCTGTTCTTTCACGCCATAGGTTTTCTTGAGTTTTCCTTCTTTCTTTTCCACCGTAACGCCCGGCCAGTTTCCCACAAATTGGTTTGCACCGGTCAAAGCGTTAAACAACGTTGTTTTACCGCAGTTTGGATTTCCTGCGAGTGCAATTTTAATTGACATATTTTCTTCCTCTCTTTTTGTCTAAAATAATGTTTGTCAACACTACCTGTAATTCGTCTTTACTTGCTTTAATTAGTATTGACTAACTCATAAGCAAAAAAATTATTCCACTTCTATCATTTCCGCATCCACCTTACGCAGAGACAATTCATAACCGCGCACGGTAACTTCCACCGGATCACCTAAGGGTGCCACTTTCCGCACAAAAACTTCTACTCCTTTTGTGATTCCCATGTCCATAATACGTCTTTTTACCGGACCGGTTCCGGATAATTTCTTCACCCTGACGCTCTGTCCACAGGCTACTTCTCGTAACGTTTTCATACTTACCTCCATCTGCTAAATCATAATCTTACTGGCCATATCTCTGCCAATCGCCACCCGGGAATCTTTGACGTTTAATATTAAATTACCGCTTATTTCAGTAATAACTGTAACGAATCCCCCTGTTACAAATCCGAGATTTTCCAGAAACTTTCTGGTTTCCTCTTTTCCTCCAACCTTCTTAATCGTGTTGGGCTCTCCAATCTTAGCCATCGTCAACGGCATATCACATCATCCTTTCCCTCATAGTAATCAACAAGGATTTGCCCTTGTAGGGTTAGTATACGCTAACCCTCATTAGTTGTCAATAACTTTTTTAAATGTTTTATGTTTGCCTAATCTTTACTTTAGTGATATACTGATTTTATACGATTCGCGGGAAAGGGGTCTGCTATGAAAACAAATGAGTCCGCAGAGAATTATCTGGAAACGATTCTTATATTAAGTAAAAAACTGCCAGTGGTACGCTCTGTTGATATTGCCACCGAGCTTGGATATAAAAAATCCAGTGTCAGTGTTGCCATGAAAAATTTAAGGGAAAAGGAGCAGATTACCGTTACGGATGCCGGTTTTATTTATCTGACCGATACCGGAAAGGAAATTGCCGAAATGATTTATGAGCGCCACGGTATGCTGACCCGCTGTCTGGCTGCTCTCGGTGTATCGGAAGAGGTTGCCGAAGAGGATGCCTGTAAGATTGAACATGTTATTAGTAAAGAAAGTTTTGAAGCTATAAAAAAATATGCCCGTGACAAAAACATATAACAAAAAAGCCGTATGCAGACGAAACAAATCGCTTGCAACGGCTTTTTTAGCGTGCGTGAGAAGATTCGAACTCCCGACACCTTGGTCCGTAGCCAAGTGCTCTATCCAGCTGAGCTACTGACACGTAGCAATGCTTTTGCATCACAAAAGCGGGTGATGGGAATCGAACCCACGTATCTAGCTTGGAAGGCTAGTGTTCTACCATTGAACTACACCCGCATAGGGTTTCACAATATGAGAGGTACTATTTTTACCCTTATGGAAAATGACTGTCCGAAAACAGTCATTGAATCGGGGTGACAGGATTCGAACCTGCGGCCTCTTGATCCCAAATCAAGCGCTCTAGCCAAGCTGAGCCACACCCCGCCACCGGCACTAAACTCAGCGAATTTAACCGCCGCTAAGCCGTGACGCAAAACTTATTATATTATAGAACCACATGATTGTCAACAACTTTCGCACATAATCTCATCCAACGCCGCCAGCATTTTTTCCATTTGCTCCTTTGTCCCTATCGTAATCCGCAGATACTCTCTGATTCTCTCTGTCTGAAAGTGACGGACGAAAATCTTCCTTTTTCGCAATTCCTCAAAAAGAAACTGTCCAGACATCTCTCTATGACGGGCAAATAGGAAGTTTGTCTGGGAATTCAAAACGAAAAAGCCCCGTTTCTCCAGTTCCTTTTCCGTATAAGCTCTGGTATCTATAATTTTTCGCAAATTATTCTGAAAATACTCCTCGTCCTCCAGAGAAGCTGCTCCGAGACAAATGGATTCCATCGTCATCGTATAGGAATTGATGGATTCCTTTACATCGGTCATCGCCTGAATCAACCGTTTATTTCCCATGGCAAAGCCAATTCGCATACCTGCCATGGAACGGGATTTGGAATAAGTCCGCACAATGAGCAGATTTTCAAAACGGTCAAGAAGCGGTAACACCGTTTCCCCGCCAAAATCCACGTATGCCTCATCAATAATGACAATCACATCCTGATTGGCAAGCAAAATTTTCTCTATCTCGGATATGCTCATACCCAAAGAGGTAGGTGCATTGGGATTTGCAATTACAACACCACCATTTTCTCTTTCATAGTCCTTCGGGATAATACGGAAATTTTCATCTAACGGCGGACACTCATAAGGAATCCGATAAACCTCTGCCCACACCGGATAAAAGGAGTAGGTCACATCCGGAAACAGAATCGGTTTTTTTGAATTAAAAAAAGTCAAAAAAGCAAGGGAAAGTACATCATCGGAGCCTACCCCCACAAACACCTGACCTTTTTCCAAACCATAATACTCCTCTAACTTCTCCACCAGTTCACTGGCAGACGGGTCCGGGTACAGGGAAAAACGGTCCACCTCCATCGTACGGTGTCTCTCATAAACCTTCGGCGAAGGCGGATAGGGGTTTTCATTGGTATTCAGCTTGATAATATCGTTTTCCTGAGGCTGCTCCCCCGGCACATAGGGTGTCACTTTCCGTATATTATTTTCCCATTGGTTCATAGTGTCCTCCATTCTGTAGTGTCAATTCTTACCCTGCTTCGTATTCTTTTCTTACTCTACTTGATTCTGTTTATTCTGTCAATCCCTTGTTATACTGTCATAAGCGTTTACGGTGCCGTAGCCCCATTCTGTATTCGGATATGGCATCCCTCTGGGAACTGCCCCACGAATAAATAATTCCTTTACAGACAATCCGCTGATTCCGTAATAATTATATCGCTCCATAAATAATGCGGCAATTCCCGCCGACAGGGCCGCGGCAACACTGGTTCCTGTCATCGTTCCGTAACGCCCCCTCGGGTATGGTCCTGTCACATTGACTCCCGGCGCCACAACCTCCGGCTTTACATTGCCAGACACAGTAAATCCCCTGCTTGCCTGTAGATACAAGGAACCTTCCCCCGCATCATAGGCAGAAACGGTAATCAGATTATTTCCGTCCCCCGGATTGCAAATCGTAACATCCGGCTCCGGCGCCAAAAAAAACACCTCGGAGGATAAAAACTGGCGGATAGGAAGCCATATATGGGCACCCGGATTTTCATTGGTAAAACTTACCCTTACCTTCCAGATACCCGTCTTGGGAGCAATAAATCGCAGCACTACCACCTGAGACCGCGTGCGTTCCTGTGCAAACCCAAAATAAATTTCCAATGTTGTATTTTCCGGATTAAATACCTTTCTTCGTCTGGTATTCGACACTGCCCTGATTCCGTTAAGGGCATCGCCGCTTGGAGAAATCACATCCAACGTAAGGCTTCCCGGCGTCTGCCACCACAGTTGTGCCATGAAGCCATCCAAATTTCCCTCCACATCAATATTAATAGTTTCTTCCCTTCTCGTAATGTAATGATGATGTCTGGCATTACCCTCATTGCCCGCACTGGAAATCATCGCTACCCCCTGTACTGTCGTATAGCGGTCCATAAAAGCAGACAGGTTGCTTTCGCCATCATGACTTCCCATATTCGTCCCCATTCCAATACAGATTACGACTGGCTTTCTTTCTTCATTTGCCACTCTCAGAATATGGGCAACACCTGCCATAATGTCATTTTCCTGATAGGCCGGTACCGATTCCGGTATGCCGTAATAGCTTCGGTAGCTTTTTTTCGCCTGCTTACACTTTACAATAACTAACTCCGCCGATGGTGCCACGCCGGAAAATTCTTCTATTCGGTTTCCCCGCCCTGCTGCCACACCGGCCAGAAATGTACCATGCCCTATCTCGTCCTGGGAAAGAATTGCCGAATGAGGATCTTCCTCCTTCAGTGCCTGATTGATTTCCGCCCGGGAATATATCCTGCCATAGGGAAACTGCTCCGATCCATCTCCTTCTACTACGGTCTGATCCCACAGTGACACGATTTTCGTCGTATTATCTTCCCGAACAAAGGCCTCATGGGTAAAGTCAATGCCGGTATCCACAAAACCAATCAGAATCCCCTGTCCATATAAATCCAGATAGGGCTGCCGCCGTATTCGCAGTACACCGCTCTCCTCCAGTGCCTCCTCACTCATGAGACCGTAGACATTGGGAATCGCTGAAAATCCGTATCTCTCAATATTGGCACTATTGATCTGCTGAATTTCCTGATAAATCACTCCCTGAATATTGTCATATGCCATATAGCAGTCAGGGTTATAAACCCCCTTGACATATTCCTCCCCCCGGTAATTTCCTATAATATAATCTAACGCATTTTCTGAAAAAACAGCTTCCTTACAGGTCACAAAAATACCCTCTGCACTTTTTTTCAATATATGCAGAGGGTATTAAAATATTCAAATCAGTTACTTCCACGCATAAGAATGGTAGGAGCCCCTTTTCCTTCAATATAGTCCTTTGTAATAATAACCTTTCCTATCATATCATCTTTCGGAATTTCGTACATTATGTCCATCATAAATTCCTCGATGATAGAGCGAAGGGCTCTCGCTCCCGTCTTTTTGGAAGCAGCCTTTTTTGCTACCGCTGCCAGCGCCTCCTTTTCAAATTCCAAATCTACTTCATCCATATGAAGAAGCTTCCGGTATTGTTTCACGATTGCATTTTTCGGCTCCGTCAGCACCCGGACCAATAATTCCTCATCCATTGCCTGTAGGGAAAATATAATCGGCAGACGCCCGATAAATTCCGGTATCAGACCATATTCCCGTATATCTTCCGTTTCCACTCTGGCAAATATATCTTTGTCATGGTCATATTTATCCCGCAGTTCCGAGCCAAAGCCCATGGTTCCCTGACTGGTAAGACGTTTCTTGATAATATCTTCCAATCCCGGAAATGCTCCGCCACAGATAAAGAGAATGTGGCTGGTATTCACGGTTGTCATTGGTACCATGGCATTTTTATTCGTAGCCCCTACCGGAACCTCAATATCAGCTCCCTCTAACAGCTTTAACAGTGCCTGCTGCACCGACTCGCCGCTGACATCCCGGTTATTGGTGTTCTGTTTTTTCGCAATCTTGTCGATTTCGTCAATGTAAACGATGCCCCGCTCCGCAAACTCTACATCATTATCCGCATTGGCAAGCAGCTTGGAGATCACACTTTCCACATCATCTCCGATATACCCTGCTTCGGTCAGTGCCGTGGCATCCGTAATAGCTAGCGGGACCTGCAAAAGTCTTGCCATGGTTTTTACCATAAAAGTCTTTCCGCTTCCGGTAGGTCCTAGCAAAAGCATATTGGATTTTTCAATGTCAATATCGTCCTCTTCCTTTTCAGCCAGAACTCTTTTATAGTGATTGTATACACCGACTGACAGTATTTTTTTCGCCCGTTCCTGCCCCATAACATACTCATCCAGATTTCCCTTGATGACATGAGGTGCCGGGAGACGGTTAATATCTAAAACCGGCTTTTCTTTCTTTTCTTTCTTTTTCGCCTTTACCGCATGGCGTTTTTGAAATTCACTGGGGGGCTCCATTCCCATATTACTTAGATTTATGATTTCCATTCCCGGAAATTGCGGCATTCCCTGCATGCCAATCTGGTCGAAGGTCTTTTGCATACAATCCGAACAAATCGTAATATTATTCGGTATCGTTATCATTTTTTCGACCTTGCTTTCCGGGCGATGGCACAGATAGCATATTTTTTCATATCCGTCCCGGTTTTCCTGGTTGTCATGGGTTTCCCCTGTAGTCTTTTTATCTTCGCTCATAACTTCCTCCATATTATGAAATCCCATCGCAAAACACTGCGATGGGATTTATTATACACGATTTTATTTCATTAGTAAATACTGCCGCCCCAAGGAAATACCTGAGAATCTTCCTCCGGTTCGTATTCATCTTCTTTGGAATCTGACTCCAGTCCATCTAGGGTATCCTTTCCCTTTAGGACTACGTCAATTTCCTTTTCCTTGTAGCTGCCGTCATCACTTCTCTGAAGAATGACCTTAATCGTTGTTCCCACCTTCGTGTTATTTACAATTTCCTGTACCTGTTCAATGGTTTTCACTGTCTGTCCATTTATCTTGGTAATGACATCACCCCTCTTGATGCCCGCTTTATAGGCCGCCCCGGTGTCCGATACCGCAGCCACATACACTCCTACCGGAATGCCATAGGACTCACTGACACTCTCGCTAATCGGCCGGCCGGTAATACCCAGATAGCCTTTTTCATTATCCTTCAATACCTTCCGGTTCATCAGAGAATTAATGACGGAAATGGCATCACTCATCGGAATGGCATATCCCATTCCCTCTACATTGGTGGAGTTGTAGGAGAAATACTTCGAGGAATTAATACCAATTACATTTCCATTGGTATCAATCAAAGCCCCTCCGCTGTTTCCTGGGTTAATGGCTGCATCCGTCTGCATCAGAACCTGCGTAGTACTCTTTCCGGTACTGCTGTCTGAGCTGGATATCTCTCTGTTTTTTGCACTCACATACCCTACCGTAACCGACTGTCCGTAGCCCAATGCATTTCCGATGGCAATCACCATCTGCCCCACCTTGGCATCATCTGAACTTCCCAAGGAAGCCACGCGGATACTCTTTTTCGTTGAATCTTTCAAGGAACTGAGAGGTACTGTAATAACTGCCAAATCGTTGGATTCACTGGTTCCTTTTACAACGGCATCCGCAGATTCTTCATCGTTAAACTGCACGGATATTTTTTCTGCACCCGCTACCACATGATTATTTGTCACAATCAAAAGCTGGTCATCATCCTGCTTTACAATAAATCCGGAGCCTGCCCCCTCAGAAGAATAGGTTCTTCCAAAATATGAGGTCTGGGTACTTCTCTCGGTAATGGCAACTATGGAAGGCATTACCTTTTCCACAATTCCGGATACATCGGCAGTGGTAGCCGCCGAACCTGTCACGGTGGTTACCGCCATGCTATTTTGTGACGGATTTACCTCCTGTATTTGCCCATTACTGCCGGAAAAACGGTCAAACAGTGTCGTGACAAAAAAGAAACAGGCGGCTGCCACAACTCCAAAAACAACGGCACTTAGTACTACCTTCGACATGGAAGGACCATTTTTTTCTTTTTTCTTTTTCGGCTCTTTCGGCATCGTATTCTGAAAACGATACAGATTATCCCCTGACGGCATCGGTAACGGTTCCGTCTCTGGAGCCGGACTTGGTTCTACCCGATTTTCCTCTATCTGATTTTCCTCTGCCGGATTATCCTGAAGTACAAATCCATTTTCTGTATTTAAGTTATTATTTTCATCCATAATAAATTACACCCTTTCTTCTTGAGTTATTGCTTATTATAATCACTAAATGTGTTTAGTTTGTGAATAAAAAATTTATTGTGAAATGTCATAAAATGGTATATACTTGTAATGTCCTGTATGGATTCATATACTAAAACAGAAAGGACGGTCCTGTTTTGATTAAAGGAAACCAAAAATTATTGAATCTTTTTCGTATCCTAATCGATACGGCTATTATAATTTTTTCGTTTATCCTTGCCTACTATCTTCGTTTTGATGATGTAAACAGCTTTTTAATCCGCTATCACATCATCGAAGAGCCTTTAGGCATATATGGCAGCCTTCGGGATTATCTGCAAATTTTGTTTATGCTGATTCCCTGTTATCTGGCTTCCTATTATTTCTTTCATTTATATGACCCAAAACGGGTAAAAAGCCGTAAGTCCGAAATTTTCAGCGTGCTGCAGTCCAATGTGGTGGGTATTCTTTATTGCGTTGCTTTTATGTTCTTCATTAAAAATGGAAATTATGCACGTTTGTTTATTATAATTTTTGTAACGATTAACTTTCTGCTGGAAGTGTTTTTCCGCTTTTTTACGACGACTCTTTTGCGTAAGCTGCGCAGAAAGGGAATGAACCAGAAACATATTCTGCTTATCGGCTACAGCCGGGCAGCGGAGAGCTACATCGACCGTCTGTTGGCACATCCGGAATGGGGGTATGCCATCCACGGTATTCTGGATAATCATAAATCTCTGGGACATGCCTACCGTGATATTCATGTGATCGGACGTATTGAGGCGCTGGGAAAAATGCTGGGAGAAAATGATTATGATGAAATCGTCATTACCCTTGGCATCAATCACTATGATTTTCTGGAAAACATCGTATCCGTGACAGAAAAATCCGGTGTCCATACAAAGTTCATTCCGGATTACAACAATATCATTCCGACACGCCCTTATACGGAGGATCTGGACGGCCTTCCGGTAATCCATGTGAGAAAGGTTCCCCTCAGTAATTCCTTCAACCGCTTTATCAAACGGGCCATTGACATTGTGGGTTCACTGCTGTTAATTATTTTATTCTCTATCCCGATGTTAGTGATTACGATTATTATCAAAGCGACTTCTCCGGGACCATTGATTTTCCGTCAGGAGAGAGTCGGGCTTCATAACAGACCGTTTATGATGTTTAAGTTCCGCTCCATGGAGGTTCAAGAGGAGGCAAAGGAAAAACTTGCCTGGACAATCCAGAACGATCCCCGGATTACCCCCATCGGCAAGTTCATTCGAAAAACAAGTTTGGACGAGCTTCCGCAGTTTTTCAATGTACTGAAAGGGGATATGAGTTTAGTAGGTCCTCGTCCGGAACGACCTTTCTTTGTAGAGAAATTTAAAGAAGAAATTCCACGATATATGATTAAGCACCAGGTTCGTCCGGGTATTACCGGCTGGGCACAGGTAAACGGCTACCGGGGCGATACTTCGATCCGTATGCGGATTGACTGTGATTTGTATTATATTGAGAACTGGTCTCTGGGGCTGGACATAAAAATTTTGTTTTTGACAATATTCAAGGGTTTTGTTAATAAGAATGCGTATTAATTGTCGCGACAAATATAGATAGAAAAAACTTCTCCTTACGCTTAAGAAACGTGTTCCACGTTTAAATCGCGTAAGGAGAAGTTTTTTCTGTCTGTATTGCTCTGATAATTAGTACGCTACGTTATTTCAGCTTTGACTCTTGCCAAAATTCTTCTAAAGTTTTTTCCATATTTGTGACATCGACCACCTCATAGGGGAACCATTCCCGGGGGAACAGGTCTAAGTACTGGCGTTGTAGGAAGCGTTCGTCTAAAAGAAGGATTGCCCCTTTATCTTCTGCGGTGCGGATTACTCGTCCCCCCGCCTGAAATACCTTATTGACGCCGGGGTACAGATAAGCATAGTCAAATCCTTTTCCCTTTTTTTCATCATAATAATTTTTAAAAAGCTCCCGCTCATGGCAGACCATAGGAAGTCCCGTGCCGACCACTACCGCTCCAATCAAACGGTCCTCCTTCAAGTCAATCCCCTCACTGAAAATACCGCCCATGACACAGCAGCCGATAATACTTTTCTCTGACTCCGCATCAAAGGTTTCCAGAAACTCTTCCTTTTCCTTTTCTCTCATGTCCGGGCTTTGAACCAGAAGTTCTATATCCGCTGGCAGCTTTAGTCTGGTTACTATCTGATCCATAAAAGAATAGGAGGGAAAAAATACCAGATAATTTCCCCTTTTAGCCGACACAAATTTTTCTATATACCCTGCGATTTTCTGATACTCCTCCGGCCCCCTTCTCGTATATTTGCTGGTAACATCCCTGGCGATTAGTATTTTTCTTTGTTCCGGTAAAAAAGAAGATTTGGCATAGACGGCTCTGTCTTCCTTTTCCCCTGCCAGCTGCTCCTTATAATATCGAATAGGTAAGAGGGTGGCAGAGAACAGCACCGCACTTCTTCCCCGCTCCATTACTTCCTTTAACTGCCCGGATGGGTCCATGCACTGCAGCTTGATACGGAAGTTATTTTCACTGTCATAATCCGTGTAAATCCGGTAATTTTCATCCAGCCCATCTAATACAGCACTGAATTTTCGCACATCAAAGAAAAAATTAAGCATCGTATCCCGCTCCGGCAAAACCGGATAATCCTTGGCAAAGAGCTCATAATCCGCCAGAATCCGCAAAAGATGAAACTGGAACATCCCTACATCCTCCAGCACCTCAAATTCATCACATTCATGCTTCCACTCCAGCATACAGCGGTTTGCCGCCTCCAGCGATTTTTCAAATTTCCGGAGATTATACTGTACCTCCGGACGCTTTTCGTGACGTGCCGTAGCCTTCACAATCCGTTTAACGGCAAGAAAATCCTCCTTGACCAGCCTCGCACTGAACATCTCCCTGCCCCGCTCCACCAGATTGTGGGCCTCATCAATAAGAATCACCATATTGCCTTTTTTCTCAGTGGAAAAGAAGCGCCGTAAATACACATCCGGGTCAAAAACATAGTTATAATCACAGATTACGGCATCGGCGAACAACGCCGCATCGAGTCCCATCTCAAAGGGACAGACCCGATGCTTTTTTGCGTAATCTAAAATATTTTCTCTCGTCAGCTTATCTTCATGTATCAGCATGTCATAAACTGCTTCGTTTACCCGGTCATAATGCCCCTTCGCACATTCACAATCCCCGGGATTACAGGAGAGGCTATCCTGCACGCACATTTTTTCCTTTGCGGTTATGGTAATCGGCTTAAAGCTTAGATTCTGGCTGCATAAAAGGGTAAAGCACTCCTCAGCCACCGTTCTCGTTATGGTTTTTGCCGTCAGATAAAAAATCCGGTCCGAAAGCTTCTCTCCCATTGCCTTGACTGCCGGAAATACAGTGGTAATCGTCTTTCCTACCCCGGTAGGTGCCTGAATAAACAGTTTTTTCCCATCCTCTATGGTGTGATAGGTCATAGCCGCCAGTTCCTTCTGCCCCGGACGGTAGGAAAAGGGAAATACCAGTTTTTGTATAGAGGAATCTCTCTTTCTTTTCCAGTCGTATTCATACACTGCCCATTTTTCATAGCTTTCCATAAGTCCCAGAAACCATTCGGTAATTTCCTTTTTCGTAAAGGTTTCCTGAAACTGTGAAATCAGTTCTGTCTCCATATTGCAATAGGTAACCTGAACCTCAATTTCAGGAAGGTCCTCTGCCTCCGCCACCATATAGGCATAGCACATCGCCTGTGCCTGATGGACAAATATAGGCTTCTCCAGCTCTCTGACATCCAGATAGACACCTTTAATTTCATCTATCATTACCCTGCCGTTCTCTCTGAATATGCCGTCTGCCCTTCCCTCTATTTTTAAAATAAAATCCTCATCAAATTCCCGGCTCGTAAATTTTTGCATTGTAAAAAGGGAGACCTCCGCTTCATAACCGATCCCCATACTTTTTTGTATCTTTCTATGAATTTTACTTCCCAGCTGCATCGCTTCCGTATTTTTCGCGCCGGAACCGGTGGAAGTAATATCTCCCTCCCGGTAAATAAACTCCACCAGGTTTCTCACCGATATCTTGACGATTTCTTTTTCTTCACTCATAATCACTAGTATAATGCAGAAAAATTTTTCTTGCAACACTTTCGGGCGGACCAATGTCTAATATATGGATTGCATGCAAACACATACGTTGTAGAAATGAGGTAACATATGAGTAATAACGAATGGAAACTGGTGGGAATGGCAAAAAACGGCGATGCCCATGCCTTTGCCCTCCTCTATCAAAAATATTATACGGATTTGTACCGGTTTGCCTTCTGTCTGATGAAGGGCAGCCAGTCCGCAGAAGATGCTGTCAGCTCTGCCATCTTAAAGGCCTATGAAAATTTAGGCCGCCTGAGAAAAAATGATTCTTTTAAGAGCTGGCTATTTCAGATAACGGCAAATGAGTGTCGGAATTTTCTCAAGCACTCACCGGTATATTTAGAGGATTCGTCTTATCAGGAACCATATGAAAATGAAACGGGGTATCTGAATCCGGAAATCCAGGAAATGCTTTCCCTGCTTTCCGATGACGAACGGCTTATTATAACACTTTCTGTTTTTTCCGGCTATAACAGCCGGGAAATTGCCAGACTGCTGCACAAAAAAGAAGGAACTGTGCGCTCCTTAAAAAGCCGCTCCCTCGCCAAGCTCCGTGACCATATGGAACAATAATAGGAAAGGAGATTATTTCCATGAATGAAAATGAAATTTTAAATAAAATAAAAGAAGAAACAAATCATATTTCCGTGCCGGCTTCTTTACAGCCGAATCAGGTAGAAAAAAATCTGGCGGATACAAAGCAGAAAAATATCCGGTTTTACCGCAGCCCCAAATCCATTCTCGCCCTTGCGGCCTGTCTGCTTTTTGTCATTGTAGCCGGGACAGTCATTTACCCCTATACGGCAGAAAAGGAAACCGTCCTCCCGGAAAGGAATCCGGCGGTGGCGGACAATGGTCCTTCTGTCACATACGAAGAGGTATGTACCCTAATCAATGACTATAACAGTGACCGTTATAGTCCAATGGCGGCAAAGGATCTGGCGGGGGAAAGCACTGGTGCTGCCGGTGCTATTGCATCCGAGGATGCGGCGGTACAAAATAACTCCATGGCAGAATCCAAAACAGACTCCGAAAACTCCTCTGATTATTCCAAAACCGATATGCAGGTCGAGGGCATCGCCGAAGGTGATATTGTCAAAACAGACGGGAACTGCATCTATACCGTAAAGGAAACCACAACCGGTGTCCAGATAACCATTTACCGGGCAAATGGAGGAAACACAAAGCAAATATCAGAAATTCCTGTTTCCGGCGTGGACTATCGCGAACTGCATTTGGAGGGAAACCATCTGATTCTGATTGGCGAGAGCTGGCAAAATTCGTATGCAGGAACAGAAGCCGATACGGAAACTGCAACGGAAGAGTATGATTATTATGATAGACGCTCCCATGCACTGACAAATATTGTTATCTATGACATCAGCAACCCGGAAAAGCCGCAAAAGCTGACAGAGCTCACCCAGAGCGGAAACTTTGGCACGACCCGTATCAGTGACGGCTATTTGTATACCTTCAGTAATTACCGTGTGGGATATGGAGAGTGCAATGTGGAAGAACCGGAAAAATTTGTCCCTTATGTAAACGGCAAAATCATGGAGGAAAAAGAAATTGAACTGGTAGGGGAGAAGGGCTCCAATAAATTTTTAGTAATGACTTCCCTGTCCTTAGACTCACCGGATAAATTTACCGATTCACTGGCTACACTGGGAGGCGGAGAAACCTATTACATGAATGATGTAAATATCTATGCCACACAGTCTTTCTATCAACAAGGGCTCTTTGGCAGCGGACAGCGAACCAGCATTGCCAGATATTCTTACCGGAAGGGAAAGTTTGAATATCAGGCGCGTACACAAATTCGAGGGAGTATAGAAAGTTCTTATTATATGCACGAGTACAAGGGGAATTTCTGCTTTGTCTATACCCGCTATACAAACAGCTCTTCTACCAATGGTCTCTGTGTCATGGATGAAAATCTGAAACTACTGGGAGAGCTTTCCGATTTGGGAGTAGATGAACGGATATATTCCTCCTATTATATCGATAATATGTCGTATTTTGTTACCTATCGGGAAACCGACCCGGTTTTTGCCGTAGATATCAGCGACCCGAAAAAACCGGTTTTAAAATCGGAATTGAAGCTGCCTGGCTTTTCCTCCTACCTTCATTCCTTTGGTGAAAATAAGCTTCTTGGCATCGGTGAATATGATACCAAATTCGGAGATGGCGGCGTGAAATTTTCCCTGTTTACTATCGGAAAGAATTACAAAATCACAGAGACTGCCAAAGAAAAGTTAGCGGAGGACAGCGGCAGCATTGCCGATGAAAACCATAAGGCAGTATTAGTGGATGAGGAGCGGGCACTCTTCGGACTGGGCATTGAATCATGGGATTCTAGTGAATATGTTGTATACCGCTACGCTGATAAGAAATTTAAAAAAGTTTTATCTGTAAAAGTCAAATCCGACATAGAAGAGGTTCGAGGCATCCGGATTGGAGAAATTTTCTATGTGGTTGACGTAAACAAATCCATCACCGCCTATGACATGAATACGTGGAAAAAACTCTAGTTGCAATTCCTCCTAAAACATGATATGGTTGACCTAGTACGATGGTGGCGCTAGGCGCTTCAGAATAGGAGGATGGAATGGCGAATAACATGAATCCGGATGATACAGAGGAAATCATTGTAAATCTTGAACTGGAGGATGGCAGTGAAATCGAATGTCAGGTTATCTGCATTTTTGAATACGGCGATGATAATTATGCTGCTCTGACACCAACAGATGACAGCATTGAAGAAATTTATTTCTTTGGTCTGGAAATGCAGGATTTAGGTGAGGAAACCGAATTCACCCTGAGCAATATTGAAGATGATGATTTACTGGATGAACTGGCTGATGTCTTTGATGAGTTGATGGACGAAGACGACGGCGAGTGGGATGAATTTATTAATAAGAAGCTGGATTAATAAAAATCGGACGAATAAAAAACAGATAACCAAAGGGGAGATGCCATCCAATCGACTCGAACCGGTAATGCTTCGCATTAAAAGGTTCCCGCTGATTGGAGAGCATCTCCTTTTTTCAACTGCTTTTTTATGGTCCGCTTTATTAAGACAAAAAATTAATTCAAGCACTGACTACCAGATTCCGGCGGCTTGTATGACGGAGAAGTAGGCCGTTTTTGCCGCATAGTCCCCGCCAAAGAGCATCGGATAGCTGGTTTCTCCGCGGAAGCCGCTGAGCCATGTATCCGCATCCGTCAAGCCCCAGAAGGTGACATTGGTAATATTGACACCGGAATCCCTGGCTAGCAGCACAAGCATTTTAAATAAGTCCTCATATTTATCTGCCACCTTTTGATGACTTTTGGCAGTTTTATTTGTATTGTGAATATCTAACTCCGTTAACTGAATCTGAATTCTTCCCGGAGCAATACTGTTATACCGCTGAATCGCCACCTTTACTAATGCGGTGGTAGGATATGACATGGTATGGTGGGACTGCATCCCGATTCCGTCACAGACTCCATCATCATATAATTTCTTTACTAATTTCTGGATTGCATCCCTCTTTGCCGGCATATATTCATTGTAATCATTATAGAACAAACTTACTCCCTCCGCCGCATACTCTCTGGCAAAGGTAAAAGCGTCGGTAATATAATCCGTATTTCCATAGATTTTATACCAGTTGGAAGTTTTACGCGGGGTCCCATCATCTTCCATGGCCTCATTCACAACATCCCATGCGTAAACAACACCCGGGTAGTTCTCCTGGCAATAGGCGAGTATCTGGGAAATATAACTATGCATCCGCTGCCTTAATATAGCTTTCGATACATAGTCCTTTTTCTCATCATATTTCTGATGGAAAAACCATTCCGGCGTCTGACTGTGCCATACAAGACAATGTCCTCTGAGTTTCAGATTATTTTCCCTGGCAAGCTTCAGTATGGCATCTAAACTCGCTGTATTAAGAATCACACTGTTTTCGTCTCCCTGCGTCTTTGTGGTCTCACTAAGAAGAGCATCCGGCTTCATCTGATTTTCCATCGTAATACTATCAAACTGACTTGTAATCAGTTTCTTTGCCTTATCATAATTTCCTTTCCCCTCCAACTGCCAGCTGTTTACTGCTGCACCGATTTTGAAAATATTCTGATAGGCCTCCTTTAACGTCTTATCCAGTGCCGGAGCTTTTACCGTCACCTTAATCTTTACCTTTTTACCGCTATAGGTTTTGGCATAGATATTTGTCTTTCCCACATACTGGCCGGTAATCTCACCGTTTTTTACCGTGACAATATCGGTATCGGAGGAGGTCCATGTTACAATATCGTTAGATTTTTTCGGAGAAATTTTTGCTGTTAGCTTAACAGTATCAAATTTCACAACATCTATTTTCGTAACCTTTTTCTTTCTGTTGCCTAAAACCTTCAGACTTTTTGCACCTTGTACTACAGTCACCTTGCATTTTAGCTTTTTTGTCTTGTTCCCTTTTTTCAGCTTTGCCGTAATCGTGGCCTTACCTTTTTTCAGACCGATTACTTTTCCCTTATCGGAAACCTTTGCCACCTCCTTTTTCGAGGAGGTAAAGGTAACCTTTACCGAACCTTTCTTTTTCACTTTAAGGATGGTGGATTTCCCCGTGGCTATCGTTACTTTCTTTTTGTTCAGGGTACCCTTAATAGCTGCCTGTCCCGGTGTCTTTGTTCCAGAGGATACGGCTGCCGATATAAGCAGAGCAACTACTAAAACACCCGCCACTATCCTTTTTACGTTTCCCCTCATGTTACCACTTTCTCCTTTCCTGGTACCGCTTATTTATCAATCGGTTTGCCTACCCATCTATCTGTTTTTCCAGTTTCGGGCTAACCTCCACCAAAAAACGGGAGGGCTCGGCTGTTTTATGAAAACGCTCTTTGACAAAGGATATATGCAGGTACTTTCTTGCACGGGTCATTGCTACATAGAGCATGCGTCTTTCTTCCTCCATATCTCCTGCCTGTATTGCCTTTCGGTAAGGGCACACACCTTCATTTACCGTTGGAATAAATACGGCATCAAACTCCAGACCCTTCGCACCATGCATGGTCATTAAGGTGACTCCTTCCTGCCGGTCTTTTTGCTCTTTCTGAATCTTTTCCAGCCTTTCTCCATAGCTCTCCACATAGGCAAGCCACTGGGGCAGACCGGTACATTCCCTTGCCGTTTCCTGAATTTCAGCCAGTACCTCCATCCAGTCGTCAGCATTTACATTTCTCTCCTTCGCATACTCCTCCAGATATTCATCATAACCGATTCCCTTACGAATATAATGCAGAGCAGAATAGGGTGACATCGTTTTGATTGCTCTCAGCTCATTTTCAAAATCCTGAATACGCTCCAGCATCCACACTTGATTTTTTCTCCGGTAATATTGCCGCAATTCATCAAAAGAAACCTCCGGTGAATCAAAAGCAGCCCGGCTGATATAACGTACCGGGCGGTTACAGATTTTTAAAAATTTCTCCCGGCTTCTATCTCCCAGTGCTACCTCCACATAGCAAAGTAAATCCTTCGCCATCCATGTATCAAATATATTCGGGAGATTTTCCTTCATGGAAAAGGGAATGTTATGTTCCATCAGTTTTCCCGCCAGAAGCCGCATCTGCAAGTTAGTACGGAATAAAACCGCCATCTTCTCCTTTGCGATTCCCGTCTTTCCATATTCCTGTATCCGGCTGATAATTTTTTCCGCCTCTGCCGCCAAATCTTTATATCGGGAAATATGTACGCTTTCTATTTTACCGGCATCTGCTGTCAGATGTTTATCAAATCTCTTTTTGTTGTGGGATATCAATCTCTCCGCCGCCGTCAGAATCTGCGTAGAGCACCGGTAATTCATCCCCAACTCTACCCGCTTTGTCTTGGGAAACTCTCTCGGAAAGGAAAGCATAATATCCGGTCTGGCTCCCCGAAAACCATATATGGACTGGTCATCATCTCCCACAATAAAAATATTGTCCTCCGGCTTTGCTATCATCCGGATATTTTCATATTGCAGTCGGTTAATATCCTGAAACTCATCAATTAGTATATAAGAAAATTGCCGCTGATAGCGGCTTAATATATCCGGTCTGGCTTTTAAAAGCTGGTAAGTATAGACAACCATATCATCAAAATCCAATGCACGGTGTCTGGTAAGGCATCTTTGATAACCGGCAAAAATATCCCGGAATACCTGCTCAGGACAATTCGCCGAGTAATAACAGGACACGTCAATGCCCTCTCCCTTTACTCTGCTGATTTCCTTTTCAATCTCTTCTAAAAATTCCTTTTTATCCTCCACATCAAAATCCACTTCCCGGAGCGCTTCCTCCAAAAAGCGGTATTTCAAAGCCGGAGTTACAATGTCCTTTGTCTCATAGTGATACGCCGCCCGTAATATCTGAAAAAACAAGGAATGAAAGGTACCAAAACGCACAGGATAATGGACTTTCCCCATTATCCCGTCAAACCGCTCCCTCATTTCCACTGCCGCAGCCTTGGAAAAGGTCACTACCAGTATTTTATCCGGCTCTACACCGTAATCCTCTATGAGATATTTTACCCGGTTGGTTATCACATAGGTCTTTCCCGTACCGGGACCAGCTAACACAAGCATCGGTCCCTCCCGGTGACAAATAGCCTCCTGCTGCTGTTTATTTTGCCTCATTCAGTAATTCAATTCCCTTTCTGATACGCTTTAACGATTCCTCTTTGCCCAGAATCTCCATGATTTCATAGGCACCCCCCGGTGTCATCTGCTTACCGGATACGGCGGTACGCAACGGCCATAGTGCCTGACCGTTTTTGCAGCCCTTTCCGGCAACATAGTCCATGGCTGTTTTTTCTATTCCCTCAATGGAGTAATCCTCCAATTTTTCAAAAAGAGGAAGCATCTCCTGTAAAACCTCCAAAGAATTTTCAGAGTTTGTCTTCATCTTTTTATGGGTGTACATGGAAATATCATACTCCGGTAGTTCTTCAAAAAAATCAATTTTTTCTTCAATATCCGGAAATACCTCGATACGGCTCTTAACCAAATCGGCAATCTTTTTCAAATCCAACTCTTTTTTTATTACCTTTTTAATTTCCGGCAGAGCATAGGTATAGTAGGTATCATCCTCCATGGCCTTAATATATTCGCCGTTCATCCATTTTAATTTTACTAGATCAAATACTGCCGGTGATTTATTGATACGGGTATAGTCAAAAACCTCTATCAGTTCCTGCAGACTAAATATTTCTCTGTCCTCTGACGGACTCCAGCCAAGCAGTGCCACATAATTTACTACTGCCTCCGGCACAAATCCCGCCTCCATCAGATCCTCAAAGGAAGAGGAGCCACTCCGTTTGGCAAGCTTTTTATGGTTTTCATCCGTAATAATCGGACAGTGAATATAGGCCGGCACCTCCCAGCCAAATGCCTCATACAACCGGTTATACTTCGGTGCCGAGGACAGATATTCATTCCCCCGCACCACATGAGTAATTTCCATAAGATGGTCATCAATTACATTGGCAAAATTGTAGGTAGGATAACCGTCGGATTTTATGAGTATCATATCGTCCAAATCTTCGTTTGGCACCGTAATTTTCCCATAAATCACATCGTCAAAGCTTGTCTCACCCTCGGTGGGATTGTTCTGACGGATAACATAAGGAACACCGGCAGCCAGCTTTTCCTCCACCTCTTCTTTTGTAAGGCTCAGACAATGTTTATCGTATTTCGCCGCATCCTCTCCGTTTGCCTCTGCCTCATCACGGAGTTTCTGAAGCCTTTCCTTCGTGCAGAAGCAGTAATAGGCCTCTCCCTTTTCCACCAGCTGTTTTGCATATTCCAGATACACACCGGTTTTCATACGCTCACTCTGGACATAGGGTCCAAAGCCACCGTCCTTATCCGGTCCCTCATCATGGTGAAGACCCGCTTTATCCATTGTCTTATAAATCAAATCCAGAGCGCCCTCCACAAAGCGCTCCTGATCGGTATCCTCAATACGAAGAAGAAAATCCCCGCCCTCATGCTTGGCAATCAGATACTCATACAATGCGGTTCTTAAATTTCCGACGTGCATTTTTCCCGTTGGACTTGGTGCGTATCTTGTCCGTATTTTTTTACTCATGTTTTTCTTGACCTCATTTCTTAGATTTTATCCAGATATGCCTTGATACATTCTACTGTACCGTCAATTCCGCACAAATCACTGCGAATTGCCATATCATAATTCAGGACATTATCCCAACGTTCACCGGAGTGATATTTATAGTAGTTTGCTCTGCTCTTATCCTTCTTTAACACGATTTCAGCAGCCTTCTTTTCCGGCAGGGAATCTATCTGTATGGAACGGTTTATCCGAAAATCCACAGACGCACTAATAAACAGATTAATAACGTTCTCCCTGTCCTTCAATATATAATCAGCACATTTCCCTACAATGATACAAGGTCCTTCCTCTGCCACCTTCCGAATCACGTTGGACTGCGCCAGAAAAATCCGGTCATCCAGTGACAGTCCGGTAAAGCCTATCTCCTGATGAGAAAAAACATTCATTCCCATAGCGATGGAGTACAAAAGACTGTTCGTTGCCTTATCTTCCACATTTTTAAAAGCAGCCTCCGCAAATCCGGTTTCCTTTGCCGCCCTTGAAATAATTTCATTGTCATAGAAAGGAATCCCATAAGCTTCTGCCAGTTTCCTTCCTATCTCACGCCCCCCACTTCCGTATTGTCTTGCAATCGTAATAATTTTTTTCATACTCATTCCGCCTTTCTTACAAAGCCTTTATCCTATTATTATTTTATCATGTTTTCATATATTCGCAAGAAGAAACTCTGCGTTAGACGGTTTCTGCCATTCTATTTTAAAAAGCTGTCTATGCCGTTTGCGATACCCTTTACTATCTTTTTCTGATAAGAAGAGGAAGCCATTTTCCGGTCCTCGGAAGGATTACTCATAAAGCCCATTTCCACGATAGTAACCGGAACCTTACACCAGTTAATGCCGGACATTGTATCGGTATACATGACGCCACGGTTTTTCGCCCCTGTGGCACGGCACATGGCCTTTAATACCTTTTTGGAAAGGTTCTGGCTCTTTTTCCGGTTCTTCTTCGACATAAATTTATTGGAAGAGGTAGGTGCGATGGTAAGAGCCCCCTTGACACTGGAACTTCCGGCGGAATTCGCATGAATGCGGATAAAGGCATCTGCCTTATATTTGTTGGCAACTGCTGCTCTTTTTGCATTGGAAATATTTACATCGTGCTTTGTCCGCACCATAATTACCTTGTAGCCACGTTTTTCCAGTTCTTTTTTCAGCTTCTTTGCTACCTGCAGATTCAGCTTGTATTCCGGAAGGTGGGTCACACGGCCGGAAGCCCCTCCCGTTACTTTCGCCTTTTTCTGCTTTGCTCCCGGTCCTATCGGTTCTGTGCTGCTATTGGCCTTTCTCTGGTGACCGGCATCAATGACAATCACCTTTTGTCCTGCTGCTCTGGCACTCTTTACACTGCCGGCACCACACAAGGAAAATGCCATTATGGCTATTAAAAAAATTGAAAGTAATCGTTTCATACTATTCCTCCATTCAAAGTTGTTTTACGCCCGTTTCTAAACAGAAAAAGACCACTGACGACGTCAGCAGTCCTTTTGTTATGCGGAGTATGGGACTTGAACCCACACGCCCTACGAGCACATGATCCTTAGTCATGCCTGTCTGCCAATTCCAGCAACTCCGCACATTCCTTTTGCGACTGGTTTGTAACCTGTCAGCGAATAATATATTATCAAAAATATAAGGTAATGTCAAATGTTTTTTTCCACGTAAGCTGTAAGCCATGCAAAAAAGCAGAGGAACCGTTATCTGTCGAGAGTTCACTCTCGTAAAGATAGCGGTTCTCCTACTTTTTTATACGGCGTCAGCCGTGACCGAGTGTGCTCCGCACACTCGGTCTCATGGCTTATATCTCTTCACAAAACAGTATGCCTCATTCCCACTCAATACTTCGTCATAAACCACCGGAACATGTCCCGGTTCCTCTTATAAATAGAATCAAACTGCGAATGAGGAAGAGGGCAGCGAACCGTCCCGGTCTCAATGGTAATACTGGTAATATTTTTCCCGTAGACAAGCCAGTCTGCCAGCCCACCGGACCCATTGGTACTGCCACTTTTTGGCATCATACGATATTTATTAAAAGAGCGGACCTTATGTGCCAGATTATAAAGTCTCTGGTGCTGGCTGCCACCTACATTAAAATCCCAGTAGATTATACTTCCCGTGGAATGGATGTTTAACACAGCACTGGGGCAGATGCGGTTAAAAAAAGCCATTAAAGCCTTTGTTTCCTTCTCGCTTCCGCTTTGCTTTCCCGGATAAGAATAATAATCCGGTTTTTTTGCCTTTCCCTTTTTGCTAAAACCGGAAGGAAAATTATAGTTTATATTTACCCCTCTGGCATTATTTTTCCATATTGCGGCGTGGCCGATTTTTTCACACCGCTTTTGCATCTTTGTATTCCGGATGGCTCCAAAGCCATATTGGGCAAGGGTTACACCGTCTGGATTTGCCATTGGTATCATATAAATACACACGCGCTGGAAACGAGTCCGGTATTCAGAGTAGTCCCGCAACATATCCTCCGCCTGCCGCATAAGAAGCTGGCTGTTTTTCCACTCCCGGGCATGAATCGCCCCGTCGATTACCAGCCGTCTGGAAGCGTATGGGTTTCCAATTCGAAGACACCATATGTTTCTGTCATCCCAGGATTTACCCAGACTGGTTAGGCCGGTTTTACTTCCGTATTTCCGGCGAAGCTGGTACAAATCATTTGTCATATCCTGATAACTGTATACCGTATCCTTTTTACTTACAATCCATGGCTCCGTCTTTACGGTAATCTTTATTTTGACCTGATTTTTTTCTGAGTCCTTTACCTTCACTGTCACATAAGTAACGCCATGACGAAGGGCAGATACCTTTCCCTTTTTACTGACCTTCGCCTTCTTTTTATTCCCAACCCGAAAGCTCAGTTTTTTATAGGAATAGTCAAATTTCAGCTGTCCGCTGTGTTTTTCATACAACGTCATATGACTGCTGCCTTTGACCGACAATTTTTTCTTAAAACGAATATATATAAACTGCTCCTCCCCGGTCTGCAGGGATTTGGCACGAATAATGGTACAAACGACCTGACCCTTTCCCTTCCGATGACATTTCACAACACCACCGGCGGTTACGGTAACATATTTTTTCTTTACTTCCTTTTTGCTCCCGCCACCATAGATTTGATAGGCGGACTCATGGGACATGGACAAATGGACGGTATCCGTTGTGTAGGAGACCATATGATAGACCTTTTGATCTTTTATTATATTGTAATGAATACCGGTCTGTCCGCCCTTTTTATATTTCGCATTTTGATTCAACAACTCATATTTTTCCGGCACTGCTGTCGGTACCGGTGTAGCGGTCGGCTCAGGGTCTTCTGACACCTGCGGTTTTTGTGTTTCATCAATTGGTTCTTCTTCTATTTCTGTTTTCTCTTCTACACTTCTTATACTGTGTTTCTCTGCGGACATAGCCGAAGCAAAAGACAACTCTCCCGCTAAAAGCGCCGCCAGCATTCCCAGTACAAGCAGGCATTTTCTGTGTCGTGACATAAATCACTCATCCCCCTCTATTTTAGCTTTTTAAAACCTAAACTCTGGCGTTTAACATAACGGAGCCAGGTTGACGAAGGGTACCCCATAAATGGGATACCCTTTCGTATATTTTAATTTACTTAACTACAGAAATCATTATGCTAATTTACTCTTAGCAACTTCCACTAAAGCAGTGAATCCATCCGGATCACTGATAGCCATCTCGGACAGCATTTTACGGTTTACATCAACCTCTGCCAGCTTTAAGCCATACATAAATTTACTGTAGGAAAGACCATTCATTCTTGCAGCAGCATTGATACGGGCAATCCATAACTGTCTGAACTGTCTTTTTCTCTGCTTTCTACCTGTATAGGACTCTTCCAAAGCACGCATAACCGACTGCTTTGCAACACGGTACTGCTTACTTCTTGCGCCTCTATAGCCTTTTGCCAGCTTTAATACTCTTTTATGTTTTTTCTTTGCGTTTAATCCGCCTTTAATTCTAGCCATTTGTCTTTTCCCTCCTTTGCACCATTAGCTGTATGGCATGATTTTCTTCATTGTCTTTACGTTTGTATCGTCAACCAGAGTCGATTTTCTAAGATTTCTTTTTCTCTTTGTCGTCTTCTTTGTCAAGATGTGGCTTTTATTTGCCTTATTTCTCTTCAGCTTACCGGTTCCGGTTACTTTAAAGCGCTTTGCAGCAGCTCTTTTTGTTTTCATTTTCTGATTTGCCATGATTTCATTCCTCCGTTATTATTTTGTGGCTGATAAAAACATTACCATACTTCTTCCTTCCATTTTCGCAGGCTTGTCAATAGCCGCAACATCCTCCAGCTTCTCAAAGAACGAATCTAAAATATCCTTGCCGACATCCTTATGGGCCATTTCACGTCCCCGGAAACGAAGGGTAACCTTAACCTTTGCGCCCTTCTGCAAAAACTTTCTGGCCTGATTTACTTTTGTATTCAGGTCATTGGTAT
>JAFLTC010000001.1:59876-176029 GCA_022510615.1 Lachnospiraceae bacterium
GTGACAGACGAATCTCCTTTGTCTCCACTGTTTTTTGTTTCTTCTTTGCCTCTTTTGCTTTACGAGCCAGCTCGTAACGATATTTACCGTAATCGATAATTTTACATACCGGAGGCTTCGCTGTCGGTGCAATCTTAACTAAATCAAGTCCCGCATCCTTCGCTTTGAAATATGCTTCCTTTGCTGACATAATTCCAAGCTGCTCTCCGTCTTCACCAATTACTCTTACTTCTTTGTCGCGAATCTGCTCGTTAATCATTAAATCGCCTATTGTTTTTCCCTCCTAATAAATGAAAGTTGTATAACGGCTCTGCCTTTTATGGTAAACCGCTATATAAAAAAAGTAGATAACTGCTTCTAAAAGCCGGCTATCCACAAAACGATTTCCAATATATGAAAATTTCATTTTTCCAAAGCAAACTGCTCCATAAGAAAAATGGCTAAAACCATTGCCGCGTGATAGCGATGCCTGCTATGCGACAAGGTGAGAGTGGATAACTCTGCTTTTATATACCTATGACAGAATATCACAGGGTCATTATATTGTCAAGTTCTTTTTTGCATTGTTTTTCTCTGTATTTCATTGTAAAATTACATTATCAGACGATTCGGATAAGGGGGCAGTCCATTGAATAAAGCAGATAAAATATTTTATATCCTGGGACTTATTCTGTTTTTCTTCCTGGCTCTTACCAGCATTTTACAACAAAATGGGCTCTTTGTCCTGACCGAAATCGGGTTCCCCTGTTCCTTCCGTCTGGTAACCGGCTACTATTGTCCCGGATGCGGCGGCACCCATGCCATATGCGCACTGGCTGCCGGAAATATTAAGGAAAGCTTTTTCTATCACCCTGTTGTCCTCTATACCGCCGCCTGCTTTTTTCTATTTCTTTTCAGAAACACGCTGGCTTTTTTTTGGAATAAACAGACAGGCAGGCAAAAGCTGCCTGTTATGCACTTTCGAACTGCCTATATCTATATCGGTATCGGTCTTATCTTCCTTCAGTGGATTGTCAAAAATCTGGTTTTGATATACAGTTAGCGCGATGGTGCCAGCATAACGGTGCCCTCATTATGAGATGTCAACTTTAAAAAACTGCTGGATCCACTGCTCTATTTCATACTCACTGTTCGGATTTACATCCTGTACTGTCATAAGATTTTCTATGGTGAAATTATCCCAGTTAATAATAGAAATCATTGCCACAAGCATAATAATTCCAAGCAATAGTCCAATGACAGAAATGCCTAATCCAACACCGCCCATAACACGGCTTCTACCCTCACCGCCTATCAGCGCAATCAATCCGAAAATCGCACCAATCAGTGCCGGAATAATACTTAATCCATAGGCAAAGCAGCATAGTAACGAGATGCCTCCTAACACAAGGGAAGCAATTGCCAGTCCCTGATGCTTCGGCGCTTTTTTCGGTGTCAATGCCGGGTTCGGATTACTTTGATTTATGACCGGCTCCGGTGCAGTTTGTGGCTGCAAATTTTCGTTTTCCATAATACCCTCCTTAACTCAATATACCTGTGATGACACTGGCAACAATCTCCCCATCTGCCATCCCCATATAAATCATCAGCGTCATAACCGCCACGGCAACAGCCAGAGCAAAGCCCACTGCTCCCACGACGATTCCGGCGATTGCCGCATCTTGCTGATTTGGATTGTCGCCGCGAATTGCCAAGATTCCCAGTACAACAGCCACAACACCAAATATCATGGAAATCGACCAGAAACAACAACATAGTATGGAAAGGCACGCAATTATGATAGAAACAATCGCCTTTACATTGGCTTTTAAATTATCCTCCATTTTTTCCTCCTTTTCTCTGCTTGTTTCACTTCTTTAATTTTCTACTTCAACCTTACGGATTTCTTTTATGCGGATTTCCCTGCAAATATTCTCCACAAAGTCTTCCAGTTTCTTTTGTCCTTCATCCCCCAAAAAGCGGCTGCGGACAGATACTACATTTTCTTCTTCCTCCTTCTGTCCTACCACAAGCATATACGGAATCTTCTGTAATCTCGCCTCGCGGATTTTGTATCCGATTTTTTCGGAACGAACATCCACGGAGCAGCGGATACCGTTTTTCTTCAACTCCTCTTCTACTTTAAGAGCATAGTCCAGATACTTTTCTGAAATCGGAAGCACACGCACCTGTTCCGGACAAAGCCATGTCGGGAAAGCACCGGCGTATTTTTCAATCAGCCAGGCAAGGGTTCTCTCATAGCATCCCATAGAGGTTCTATGAATAATATATGGACGGGTCTTTTCGCCGTTCTCATCAATATAATACATATCAAACTGCTCGGCAAGAAGGGCATCCCACTGAATGGTAATCATCGTGTCCTCTTTGCCATAGACATTTCTCGCATTAATATCGACCTTCGGTCCATAGAAGGCAGCCTCTCCCACATCCTCTGTAAACGGAATATTAAGCTCCTGTAAAATATTGCGAATATCATTTTCTGTCTTTTCCCAGACTTCCGGTTCACCGATATATTTTTCGGAATTTTCCGGGTCCCATTTGGAAAGATGATAGGTTACATCTTCTTCCACTCCGAGAGTTTGCAGACAATACTGTGCTAACGCAATACAATCTTTAAATTCTTTTACCATCTGGTCCGGGCGAACAATCAGATGTCCCTCGGAAATGGTAAACTGACGGACTCTCGTCAGACCGTGCATTTCCCCAGACTCCTCATTTCTGAATAGGGTGGAGGTTTCTCCATAACGGCACGGCAGGTCGCGATAGGACTTCTGGCTCGCCTTATATACATAGTACTGGAATGGGCAGGTCATCGGACGAAGGGCAAATACCTCTTTATCCTTGTCCTCATCACCAAGTACAAACATACCCTCTTTATAGTGATCCCAGTGTCCGGAAATTTTGTACAAGTCGGATTTCGCCATCAGCGGCGTTTTCGTACGCATGTAGCCACGCTTTTCTTCCTCATCCTCAATCCAGCGTTGTAACGTCTGGATAATCTGTACACCCTTTGGCATCAGAAGTGGCAGTCCCTGTCCGATTACATCCACGGTGGTAAAGAGCTCAAGCTCCCGTCCCAGCTTATTGTGGTCACGTTTTTTAATATCTTCCAAATGCTCCAGATACGCGTCCAAATCTGCCTTCTTCGTATATGCCGTACCGTACACACGGGTCAGCATTTTATTTTTTTCGCTGCCTCTCCAGTAGGCACCAGAGGAGGAAATTAATTTAATGGCCTTCAGCGGCTTTGTGCTCATCAGATGAGGACCGGCACATAAATCCACAAATTCACCTTGCTGATAGAAAGAAATTTCCGCATCTTCCGGCAAATCCTCAATCAGCTCTACCTTGTAAGGCTCTTCCCTTTTTTTCATCAATTCGATGGCTTCCTTACGAGGCAGTGTAAAGCGCTCCAAGGTCGCTCCCTCTTTGATAATCTTTTTCATTTCTTTTTCAATTTTATCCAATGCCTCACGGTCCAACGGCTCCATATCAAAGTCATAGTAAAAGCCATCTTCTATGGAAGGACCAATGGCACATTTCGCGTCCGGATATAGTCTTTTTATCGCCTGTGCCAGTACATGGGATGCCGTGTGGCGGTATGCCGCCTTACCCTCGTCGCTGTCAAAGGTAAGGATGTTGAGCGTATGCTCTCCCTCTGCCACTGTTCTTAAATCTACTGCCTCGCCATCCAGTTCTGCCACGCAGGCAACTCTGGCAAGACCCTCACTGATATCCTTTGCAATGTCGATAATCGGCATTGCCTGTGAATATTCTTTGCTTGAACCGTCCTTTAAGGTTACTTTCATGGTTCGTCATTCCTTTCTTTTTGGTTTAATAGCCGTGCGCATGGCTATCGCTACACATGAGCCATGCACATTCGAACGCTTCGCGTTCTCATTGCTTTAACATAGAAGGACCCCGTCCCTTTCCATGTCTGGTTAAAGGGACGAGGTCATAATAATCTCGCGGTTCCACCCTTTTTGGAAAATCATTTTTTAGCTTGTATAAAAAATTTTTCCCGGCTTCATTCTGACGATAACGGAGTCACCGGACCGGATTAGGGCCACTCTGAGTTGGTGTTCAAACGCTTCCCATGAAAGCACTTGCAGCATGATGTGCTTCTCTCTGGCATGTTTCACGTCCTACTCTTCTCATCCACATGTTACCGCTATTATAGTATTTTTAAAATAAAAAGTCAATGGGAATTGAAGGGATTTATTCTTGAGTAAAAAACTTATTTTTCTGGTTGACATTATAAATCTATTCCTTTATAATTGGTTTACAATATAAACAATAAACCACATAACATACACTGTAAGAAGGGAAGTAGAATTATGTTTCCATTAAAATATATAAAAAAGGCAATGTTACTATTCCTGTTAAGCTGCCTTCTGGTAGGATGTGCAAACAACCGGGAAATACCGATGAGTAATGACGAGAATGAAACCCGGAAGACCGACACCTATTCTGTTGTGGCGACAAATGAAACATATGGGCTTGAACTTCCGGGGGCTGCAGCCTTCCGGGATATTTTACAAGATTTTATCTACTGGGAATATGCCACCATGATAGAAAAAGACAAGAATGGGAGTTTTTCTATCATCGGTATACTGCGAGAGGAAAACTGTTTGGAGAAGGAATTAAAAATACACCTTTACTATCGGGAATGTGACGTGGAGGAAATGGATTACGCGGAAAGAAACATCTACAACATTGTTGTGACGTTTCCGGCAAATAAAGAGTTATCCTACTTTTCCTTTTGTTATAATGCCAGAGGACTCTCTTCCGGATATGACTACGGTTATGATGGATGGTTTTCTGAAGATCTAGAGGATGACATATCATCTCAGGAATTGGAGAAAAGCAAGTGGTTTCAAAAGCAATATACATCCTTTGGCGAAACCAGCCTGACGCTAAAAAAAGCTGAGGCTGAGGAATATAAAGTGACAGACAAATTTCCCGCCGGTGAAAGAGAACAGATTTTGTCCGCCATCCAAAAATGTATTAAAAAAGAATATAAAAAAAAGGATAATCTGGTCATTTATGTCCGGGATTTCCTGCCGGGCGATCAAAGTTTATCAGGGGAAGTAGTAAACCTCGACATAAAAGATAAATACGACATGCCGCTAGTCTGGATCCAGTCTACCATTCATTACTCCGGCGCCAAGATGGAAAAATTTGAAGATGTCTATTGGAGCACGCACTATTCCACGGCATATTCCGGTGCCAGTCATCCCTATAATCCCACTATAAAGCAGGTAAGAAAATGGGCAGTGGAAGAAGCCGAGGCAGTGGATGCGAGTAAATGTATCCTGGCTTTTCGTATCAAGGATGGGAAAATTACTGGCTTGAAATAAAAATGCCGTAATCCCGTATAATATGGGGGGCAGCATATATTTTGATATACAATTTATTCATTTACAATATTTTTTACAATTTCACCTTCTTTATTAATCTGGCTGATTTTTCTATATCATCAAAATCATGAAATATAAACTTATATTATACTTTCGATTTCTGAAAATATCACTATACTCTCTCCTCCAGATACCAGTAAATCCCATACCGCTCCTTTACAATCTCATAATACGGTACAAAACGCAGCGGCTCGCCAAAGATTTCCTCCGCATTGGTTCCCGTCAAGGTAAAATGCAAAGCTTTTCCCGGTATCTTCTGCATATAGGTATCCGGACTTTGCAAAAAGGCTATCCGATCCACACCGGGCTCAGTAATTTTTAAATGCTCGGAAGGAAGTATGTGCCGGTGGGTTTCCCCATAGGTAACCTCCAATTTTACCTCATCCTGTCCTACCACCTTCCACGCCGCCGCTACCACATCAATGCCGGTATTCGTAGATTCCTCCAGCTTTTCCCTGCCAAGCACCGCCGCCAGCACATAGGGTCCATAGGTAAAGCATACCGCACTTTTTTCATCCGGCAGTGCCTCTGCCTGCACTTTTACGCCAAAATGAAGTTGGATAGAACGAATCGCTTTTCCGACTCCCTCTAAAATCATCATACTGTCCTGAACAGGCAATATCTGTTTTTCTCCCTCCACATAGACCTCCGGCTCTCCCACCGCCCATTTTGGCACGCGCATGCACAGGGTAAAAGACTCCGTAACCCCGGACAGAGAAATGGAAACCGTCATTTTATCCTGAAACATTACCTTCTGGGTCAAACAAATCCCTTTCCATTTTACCTCGGAATCTATGTATTGGTTAATGAGAATTTCTCCGCCTCTTTGAAAATAAATTTCCTCTTGCACTTTCGTATAATTTTCCATACCGGTTCCGGTACAGCACCAGAACATATTTCTTTCCGGCTCCGGCTCTCCAAAAGTTTTCCGATAGCCTGTCGCCATGGGAGAAAAATAGGCGGTAGTTCCGTTTTCAGTATTGATGGCACCAAGAATGGCATTGTGTAACAACCTCTCGGAATAATCCGCATATTTACTTTCGGATTTTCTCTCAAACAGGAGATGAGACAGTTTTAACATATTGTGGGCACAACATCCCTCACAGTTACACTGGGTTCTCCTCTGATCCAGACCATAGTCCTCATGGAAATGCTCCATGTCACTGATTCCACCGGTGGCATAGGCGTGCCGCTTAGTCACCCTCTCCCAGAATTTTTCTGCCAGCTCTTCGTGCTCCTCCAATGCTCCTAAAAATTTAGGAATTGCCGTATTCGCGTGATAGCCGTTAAAGGTGTCCGGCTGATTAGCTGTCATCTGCTCCATCAGCTCCACATCATCAAAACATTTCGCCGCCTTCCGGTGACGTTTCTCGCCGCTCTGATGTGCCAGTCGATACAGACAATCGTTCATACCGCCATATTCTTTTCCTAATACATGGCGGCGGGTTTTGGCACTCCAGCCGGATACCCGGTTGTATACCCAGTCCCCCAGATTTTCCGCCACATGCAATGCTTCGGTATTTCCACATAATTCACTTACCGTCAAAAGACCATCTAAAATCTTATGGAGAGTATACCAGGGAACCCATGTTTCTCCTTCCGCCTTTCCCTCTTCACTGTCAAACTGCTGCTCCGGATATTCTCCCTCCGAAAGTTTCGCACCAAACAAAAATCCGGTTCCCGTTTCCTCCTGGCACAACCTTAATTCATGTACCAGATAGTTCAGTGTCTTTTTTAACTCCGGCTCCTCTTGTCCTGTCACTGCCTGTGCACATGCCGCCAGAAAATGCCCCATGGTGTGACCGCCTATCCGACTGTCCTCCCAGCCATTATAGGGTTCATAGCCCTTGTCCGACAGTCCGGCACTGCGGCGAAATCCGCTGAGAAGCCTGTCCGGATGAAGCCGTTTCATAAACCGGATATCTGCATCCCTCGCCGCCCTGAAAATATCGTCCTGAAGCTGAACCTCATATAAAGAAAATTTCTCCCAATCGTTCATGCATTCACCCCTTTTCCATTTTATTTCTTTCATTGCAAAAAATTTATATATACGGTATACTACTAATAGTTTGTACTACTTATGAAAACATGTATTTTGCGCTTCGGAATGGAGGATAAAATGAAAGTCATTAAACCAAGTATTGAAATCATTGATATGAAAGATTACGACGAAATAATCCGTAAAATAGAAAAAATCGGTCGGGTCTGCTATAAAAGCGAAGGAAACATTACGGAGGAGTCCGCCGAACGGTTTATCAGTAACATCATAAAGCGCGGACACGAGTCTGTCGTTGAGCATGAAGCGGTTACGGTACGAATGGTCTGTGACCGTGGTATTACCCATGAAATTGTCCGCCACCGCATTGCCAGCTACAGTCAGGAAAGCACCCGTTACTGTAACTATTCCGGGGATAAATTCGGCAATCAGATTACCGTTATTGACCTTGCCGGAGGCTTTGAGTACGATTTATCCAAGGAAAATGACCGTGCCAAATATGAGGTATGGACACAGGCAATGGAACAGGCAGAGCAGTCCTATTTCCGCATGCTGGAGTTAGGTGCCACACCACAGGAAGCACGCTCTATTTTGCCAAACAGTCTGAAAACAGAAATTGTTGTCACGATGAATCTGCGCTCCTGGAGAAATTTCTTCCGTCTGCGCTGCGATTCCCACGCTCATCCCCAGATGAGAGAGGTGGCAAATATTGCTCTCGAAGTGTTTAAAGAAAAGCTCCCTGTTTTCTTTTCGGATATGTAAAATATTTCAATCAAAATCCAATCAGAATCGGAACAACAAAGGCAATCACCACCACCAGTCCGCTTAAAAGCGTCTCGGCAAGTCCTAATACGAGGCGTTTCGGAACATTATCGATTTTAATAAGCAGCGACTGCAGTATCCATGCCACCACAATACAGAGAAGCCATATACCTATCAGTGTAGTGCCATCTACCACGCCCTCGTTTCCAAGAAATCCGGAGGAGGTAGCCGCAAGTCCTATTTCCAGCACTACCACATAAATCAGCTGATAGAGTAAAAGGTTAATGTTTTTATCTGCTATTTTAGAAAACAGTGCATTGACAAAGCACATCAGTCCCACCGCCATCAAAAGGAAGGGGATCTGTGCCAGTGTTTTTTCCGAAAGAGCCTGCCCAATAATTCCAATCAGTAAAAAAATGGCGCCTATAATCATTTTCTTTCCATTTCCCAGCCAGTCAAATACAAGGCTCCACATTTCTTTTATCTGCTCCATACACAGCCTCCTTAATGTGTAATCTCATTTTATATGTAGTCTAATATTTCCCGGATATGCCGGATACCCAAAAGCTTTACGCCGCTGACATCCAGATTGTCTGCCTTTAAAATAGACTGCCTGTTACTCTCCGGTATAATGCAGGTATCGTATCCGGTTTTAATGGCCTCCGCCACCCGACGCTCCGCCTGGGAAACCGCCCGAACCTCACCGACCAATCCCACCTCGCCAAACAATATGGTGCCGCCATCCAGACTTCTTCCGTGATGGCTGGACAAAAGTGCTGCTACCAACGCCAAATCCAGTGCCGGTTCATTAATTTTCATTCCGCCTGCCACATTGACATAGGCATCACAGTCTGACAGGCGAATCCCCAGCCGTTTTTCTAACACCGCCATAAGCAGGTTGACACGGTTATAATCCGTGCCTACCGCCGTCCGTCTCGGCATCGGAAAACTTGTCTGACAGACTAATGCCTGTACCTCAATCAAAAACGGTCTCGTTCCCTCCATCGTACAGACAACGACAGAGCCGGCTTCATTTAACAGACGCCCCTGCATCATATACTCGGAAGGGTTCGGCACCTCAATCAGGCCTTTTCCCCGCATTTCAAATACCCCGACCTCGTTCGTGGAACCGAAACGGTTTTTCACTCCCCGAAGCATCCGGTACATCGCCGTTTTGTCCCCCTCGAAATAAAGCACGGTATCCACCATATGCTCTAACATTCTCGGTCCCGCCACATTTCCTTCCTTCGTGACATGACCGACAATAAATATCGTAATGTTTTTGCTTTTTGCCAGCCTCAGCAAACTCCCGGTAATCTCCCGCACCTGACTGACACTTCCCGGTGCTGCATCCACCGTTTCCTCTAACATCGTCTGGATAGAGTCTACGATAACCACCTTTGGCTCTATCTCCTCTACCGCCTGTAAAATCGTTCCCATACAGGTTTCCGAATACAAGTACAGGTCATCGGAAAAGGTACCGATTCTCTCTGCCCGAAGCTTAATCTGCCTCGGGGATTCCTCTCCGGACACATACAGCACCCGCATTTTCTTTTCCGCCAGCAGTCTGCACATCTGTAAAAGCAGGGTGGATTTTCCGATTCCCGGATCCCCTCCCACTAAGATTAGGGAGCCCGGTACGATACCGTCCCCTAATACCCGGTCAAGCTCCGGCATCCCGGTTCCTGTCCGGCATTCCTCCTGAGTTTCTATCTCATTAATTTTTGCCGGCTTCGCACTGCTTTGTATATTCCTCACAGGTGCACCGGCTTTCTTTCCCCGTCCGGCAGAAGGTGCCTCCACCAATGTATTCCATCCATGGCAGCCGGGACACTGTCCTTGCCATTTCGACAATTCATATCCACATTCTTTGCAAAAAAATAAGGTCTTTTCCTTCGCCATATTTTCCTCTTTTCCTCAATACGCCAATCGGGCGACGACAAGAAGGGTCCTTGACGCCGCCCGGCTATTTTTCTTTAACATCTTACAATTTTTACGCTTGCTTTGCTTCCCTCATTTAGTTCCAGACTGGCGTTTAATTTACCGCCGACATTTGTCTGAATCCGACCTGCGGTCACCCCGTCTACCACCAGCTTGTATTCCTTGGAGGGTTCCATTTCCATAGTAAAACTGATATCTCCCGCCGCCTCTACATCAAACTCAGCCGCCTCTGTATTGCCCCTGAAATTCAGAACTGCTGAACCGGGAACGGATTCATATACAAGAGCACCGTTTCTCTCTAACTTTGTAATTTCCTTAAAAGTCTTGATTTTATATGTAGCCCCCTCGTATTGAAAATCCGCTTTCTTTGTCTTAGTGTCCAGTAAATAGTTTCCAAAACTTAATGTTCCCTTTTCGTCCTTGCGAATCAGCTCTTCTACAACACTCATTTTATGAGTCCTCCTTAGTTATTTTCTTTCACGTTACACGCCTATGAGCCTCGGCATTTTCATACTTTTAGTATACAATAATATGCTCTGTTTTTCTATCCCTATTTTATAATTTTTTCAACAAAAACAGTTTCCTTATCCTCTGCCGTTTTCATACCGGTCTCCACCGTATCTCCCATGGTAATTTCTCCTGCCAAAACGGCCTCTGCCAACACATCCTCCACCTCGGTCTGCAGGGCGCGGCGAATCGGTCTTGCCCCATAATCCTTGTCAAATCCTTTTTTCGCCACATAACGAATAACCGCATCATCTATATTCAGTTCAATATCCATCTGCTCCTTGACCCGTTTCACAAAGCCTTTGACCATGATACCGGTAATATCCTGAATATTTTCCTGATTGAGGGCATGGAAAACAATCATCTCATCCACACGGTTAATAAACTCCGGCTTAAAGATGTGCTTCACTTCTTCCATGACGCCCTCTTTCATTTTTTTGTGGGCTTCTTCTTCACTAAGGGTCTGTCCAAAGCCCAGCGTCTTCGGAGAAATAATCCGATTAGCCCCGGCATTGGACGTCATAATAATAATCGTGTTTTTAAAATCTACTTTCCTTCCCTGGGCATCGGTGATGTGCCCGTCCTCCAGTACCTGAAGCAGCATATTGAACACATCGGGATGAGCCTTTTCAATCTCGTCAAAAAGGAGCACTGAATAAGGCTTCTGCCTTACCTTTTCGCTCAGCTGTCCCCCCTCCTCATAGCCTACATAACCCGGCGGGGAACCAATCATTTTCGATACGCTCTGCTTCTCCATATATTCCGACATATCAATTCGTATCATATCCTTTTCCGAGCCAAATACAGCCTCTGCCAGTGCCTTGCTTAACTCGGTCTTTCCCACGCCCGTAGGACCCAGAAAGAGAAAGGAACCGATTGGGCGTTTTGGATCCTTTAATCCGACCCGTCCCCTGCGAATCGCACGGGACACTGCCTGAACGGCCTCCTCCTGCCCCACGACACGCTCATGCAAAAGAGAGTCCAGCTTTTGCAGACGTTTCATTTCCTCCTCTGCCAGTCTCTGTACCGGAATATGGGTCCATCTGGCAACCACCTCGGCAATGTGGCTCTCCTTTATGGTATTATCGGACTTTTTCTCTTTTTTATCGACCTTTCTTTTTTCTTTCTCTAACTTCTCTTCATTTTCCAGTTCTTCCTGCCGGATGGCAAGCACCTGTTCCATATCTCCGGCAATCAATGCCTTTTCTCTGGCATCATATAACTCTTCCGCCTTTTCCTCCAGACGTTTTATCGTCTCGCCCTTTTTCATTACCTTTTGCAGACGGAACTTCGCCGCTGCCTCATCCATTAAATCAATGGCTTTATCCGGCAGAAAACGGTCATTGACATAGCGCACGGAAAGGCGCACAGCAGCATCGATGGCCTCGTTACTGATGGTCACCTGATGATATTGTTCATAGCATTTTTTTAGTCCTTTCAACATACTGACTGTCTGAGCAGGGGTCGGCTCCTCAATGACTACCGGCTGGAAACGGCGCTCCAATGCCGCATCCTTTTCCACATGCTTTCGATATTCTTCTCTGGTAGTGGCACCGATTACCTGAATTTCTCCCCGGGCCAGTGCCGGTTTTAAAATATTGGAAGCGTCAATGGCCCCTTCCGCACCGCCGGCACCAATGACCGTGTGAAGTTCATCGATAAAAAGTAAAATATTTCCTTCCTGCTTCGCTTCCCGAATCGCACGCTTAATTCTCTCCTCAAACTCCCCCCGGTATTTTGAACCGGCTACCATACCGGATAAATCCAAAGTCAGAACCCGTTTTCCCGCCACAGAATCCGGCACCTCGCCTTCTTCAATCCGCGTGGCAAGTCCTTCTGCAATGGCGGTTTTACCTACTCCCGGCTCTCCAATCAGGCAGGGATTGTTTTTCGTTCTTCTACTGAGAATCTCAATCACTCCGCCAATCTCTTCTTCACGGCTTAATACCGGATCCAATTTCCCTTCTCTGGCATACTGGTTCAAATCTCTGGCATACTGGTCTAAAATCGGTGTGCCGGAACCGTTTTTCCGGCTTTTTGCCCGACTGGCAATCAAATCATTCTTTGCCAGTGCCACATCTCCCCCCACTGTCGTCACAATATCCATATAAATCTTCTGGATATTGGCATCTGCTGCCAGCAAAATACGATAGGCAATGCTTACGGGATCTTTTAAAATCGCCATCAGCATATGCTCTGTGCCGATTTTATCTGACTCCATCTTGACTGCTTCTTCGTCACTGCGAAGCATCATTTCTTCCATTTTCGGCGACATCTCGCATTCCGTCCTGTCTGACAGTACCGTGTCACCTCTCCCGCAATAATTTTCAATGGTAAAACTGAGTGTTTCCTTATCCAATTTATTTTCTTTTAATACCCGTGAGGCAACTCCCGGTGCCGCACAGAGTCCATATAAAAGATGCTCCGTGCCAATTACCGGATTTCCCATTTTTACAGCATATTTCGCCGCTTTATGAATCGCCTTTTCCGCCTCTGCGGTAAATTCTCTTTTCATTTTGTCCTCCATCAGCACACGTTTTTTGTGCATAATCAAGTTTGGGCGTGTGCGCCCAAACTTGTAAGTGAAAGATTTTCAATCTTTCACTTTGATCCCTCCATATTAATCACGATAACTGCCATAGCGTTCATAAATCCGGTCCACCAGCTCATGGACATCCTCCCTTGACACATGCTTACAGATTGCCTGCGCCAGGACTAAATCCAACGTCTCTGCCAACTCCATCGTCGCCTTCATCTGGTCAATATCTACCGCTACCACAGCGCCCTTTCTGCGGTCCAGTCTGAGATACCCCTCCTGCCGCAAAACAGAATACGCCTTATTGACCGTGTGCATATTAATGCCAATGGTTTCAGCCAGATCCCGCACAGAAGGCAGATTTTCTCCCTCATGCAATTCTGATTTCACAATCGCCAGGATAATCTGATTACGCAACTGTAAATATAATGCTTCGTCGCTGTTAAAGTCAATGGAAATATACATTTTTACCTCCATTTCTCTTGTAAAATGCCATTTGTTATATAGTAAGTGTAACAAAATGGAAGTTAAAAATCAAGGTCATCTAAAATGTTTTTTCTTTTGGTACCGGAATCGGCTGCTACCGCCTTCTCTTCCCTTCTTCGCATTGCCATTTTTAACATGGCAATCAGCATACAGAGTATGATAATTACCAGTCCCACAATAACCCCAAGTAAAATGTAATTGGATATCGGTGTGTTAGTTGTTTCCTTTTCTGCACCCGCACTTTTATTTACCTTCTCAATCATATTGCCCGTATATCTCTGTAATGTCTGCTCGGCACGGTCATATTGATACAGACTGCTCTCACCGCCGGGCCCCTTCAGATACAAAAGCAGATAATTATTATCCAAATCATTTTCTATTGTAAAGGCCGGTACACTGATTCCATTCAGTTCAATGGTAGACTGGATATAGCCTGCGGGAATTTCTGACAATTCCGACACATCCTGAACTTCCAGTTCATAAGAATTTTTTAAAATAATCCGGTCATTCACTTTCTTAATATTAAAAGTAATATCTTTTTTCCCAGGTTTTTTCTTACTTTCCCGACTTTCCGTTTCCGTCTGTGTTTCTCTGGTTACGTTCAGCTTATAGCTACGTTTTTTCCCATTCTCCGCCGTCACCAGAAGCTCCACTATATTATCCCCAGTCTGTAATCCTTCATTCCCCTTTATTTGAACGCGGGATTTTGCATTTTCCGTTTCAAATGTAAAATATAACGTATCGGTATCACAATCCACCGACATTTCATATTCCGTTATATCCGGGGTAAAGTCAGGGCTCATACTGAGAGCAGTAGTTTTTAAGCTCTTCAGTTTATTGTTGCCATTTAAAACCGGGGCCGGTGTTACTTTCGGTAACGCCGTGGCATCCGCACCCACCACCGGCTTCGTCACTTTTTTCACCACGTTAATAGAAAGCCGGTTACTGGATACCGATAATGCCGCTCCGCTTTCATCCGTCACCTTGGCACCGACACTTGCAAAAATTCCGCTTCCGCCTTTTTTTAATGCCACGAATTCCAGAGAAAATGTCTTTTTATTGGTGGCCGTACTATTTCCGGTGGAGGATACTTTCAGTATCCCACCGGTACCAATAACCTTGCTTCCCCCCCGTACAAACTGCAGTATCTCCGGGTCATATTCTACATTAAACTCCGTATCTAAAAATGCCGTGGATGAGGTTACCTGGCAGACTACCGTAAAGGATTCGCCCTTTTTTACCTGAGTAGATGCTGTCGTAAACCGTATCGCGCTGCTGCCTGCTGCCTCTGCCCGGCCGGTCAGAACAAACACCGCAGCCACCGCAAATGCCAGCCATAATCCACATTGTTTTACTTTTCCCATAGTCCCTGTTCCCTTTCTCTCATACGATTTTCCATTTTTTATTTTGGCATCGGACAATTTGCTGCCGGCATATTATCATACACCGGAATAGCAAACACAAGCGGTGTTTTATCCATTGTGCCGGCATAGGCATTTTTCGTCTTAATCGCCTCTGAATATGCCGCCTCCACATTTGTCATATACTGATGGGTGTAGCGCTGATAAGATGTCACATTAAATTTTTCCAGATAAACCGTATTTTGTCCCTTATTGATATAGCTGCTGCCAATATACATACCACCGCCGACAATAGAGCGGTATCTGTCTGTCCACGGACGCAGATATGTGCTTCCCGTACTTGCCCATTTTAAACCGTTGGCCACCGGATTACTGCTGCTTGTGGCTCCGATATTATAAAAATTGTAAATCCCCGGATAGGTTGCATGCGTACCGGTAACGGCACTGCTGGTGGTAGTAGCGCTGGTCACTACCTCCTGCTTGACACGGGAGGCTAGATGATATGGGCTGACACCGGACTCCTTCGCCGCTGCCATAAAGGCATCCACATAATATATACTTTTGTCCTTTCCGGTACTTAAATCCTTATAGGTAAACTTTTTATTGTAAAACGGTGTATTGGACAGTATCGTATTCACGCCGTCACGAATCTGGTACTGGGACTGATATTCTAACAGTTCAAACTGGAACACCGTTTTGTCCGTCAAAAAGTTTCGTGGGTCCAGATAGTAGGCAATCGCCTGTCTGGAAGCAGCCACCCATGTGTCACCGTCAAATACTTTCCATTTTCCGGTCTTGGCATTATAGGCCCAAGCTTCTGTGGACTTCCATGCCTTTGACTTTGAGTTGGAAATCAAATTCACTTCCGGTTTGGATTCGTTATCCAGAACCGTATTCCAGTCCAGACCTGTTTTATAGGCTTTAAACTGCCAGTACGGATAGGCATGGTGCAGGACTCTGAGGCTCTGTTTGTAAGATTCCGGAAAACCTTCTACGGTCATTACCTTTTCAAATTGGGCATCGGAAAGAGTCGTTACCACTACTTTTTTTGTCACCTTTTTCTTTGCCAGATTCACATAGGAAGCTTTCAAATAACCACTATAACTTTTCCCGTTATAGGTAAAGGTAAGCTTATACCACTTAACACCGTTTACGGTTTTTTCCTTGCTTATTTCTACCGCCGTTTTTTTCGCCAGCTTAACTGTCTTTTTATTAACTTTTTTATACGCCGCCTTCGTATCTGCCTTTGTGCGCACCTTCACGGTCTTTTTGTTTTTTGTGATTGCCGCACTTGCCTTTTTTGCTAAGGTCATCTTCACGTAGGTATTTTGGATATAGCCGGTTCTTTTTTTCTTTTTATGGGTAAAGGAAACCTTAAACCACTTTTTATTGTTTACCGTTTTTTCTCCTACTAATGTGACCTTTTTCTTCTTTGCCAGTGTTACTGCTTCTTTCGACACCGTCAGCTGTTTTCCAGCCGCTGATTTATAGACCTTTGTAGCTTTCGAAATCTTTGCCGGAACACTGATTTTTTTATAGGAAGTTTCATACCGGTAAACAATCTGACCTCCCGGCGTCGATGTGGGAGTCGGCGTAGCTGTCGCCGTCGTTTCCACTGCAACATACTGGGCACTGACATACCCGGTCAGCGTTTTACTATTATAAACAAAGGATACTTTGTACCATCCGCTCAAAGTTTCCACAATAGTGACTTTCGTACCGTTTGGCAGTTTTACATCTGCCCCATCACTTTGCAGTTTAGCATAGTTTGTTCCAGCTCCGGTTCTTACATTCAAAACATCATTTACAACAACTACACCGGTCTGGCTCGCTGCCATAGAAAAATCCCGGTTCATCCAGAAAAACCCTGCACCAAAAAACAAAGTAAATACAAGTATGCCTACTATTGTTTTAATCTTCATGCTTATCCTCCGTTCTGAAGTCAACACTAATCTTCCTTGATTCTGGCTACTACATAAATCCGCTCACTGGTCTGTGTCGGTTCTGATTTCATATTTTCATCAAAGCAGTCTGCAATTTCCATGCCACTGCCTTCCAACAGCTCTTCTAATTTTTCTATGGAATAGGACTTTTGATAGTGTGCCTCTTCTATTCTTTCATACAAATCACTATCCGGCTGCCGTTTGAATATTGTCAGCATATATTCATTAATATCCTGGTCCTCATAAAAATAATTTTCCCAGATATAACTGATGTCTTCATCCTGCTCCACCCATGTCTGGTTGCCGATAATGTTTCGGTAGCAATAAGCAGTTTTCAAATCAAAGACAAAGTATCCGCCGGGTTTTAAATATTCCCGCACCTTGGAAAAGGCCTCAATCATTGACTCCTCCTGTAACAGGTAATTCACGGAATCGCATACGCTGATAAAGGCATCCACCGGCTCTGCTAACGCCATCTCTTCCATAGTCTGCTGCAGATATAAAATATCTGACCCGGTTTCCTCTTTTTTTTGCTGGGCAAGACTCAGCATGTCTGCCGAATTGTCAATTCCGATCATACGGTAGCCGGCCCCGGCAAATAATTCTGTCATCGTACCGGTTCCGCAACCAAGCTCGCAGATGGTTCCCCCGGTTATACCGTGGTCCTCTAAATACTTTTTTAAATGCTCAAACCACTCCTCGTAAGGAATATGGTTCATCATGTGGTCGTAAACATTTGCAAATCCTTCATACATAGTCATTATCCTCCATTTTAACACAGACACAGGATTTCTTTTTGCAGGGAAAAGGAATATAAAATACACTCCTTCACCCGGCATCCTGTCATCGTTTCCAATGCTTCCTTATATAGTTTCATCTGAGTCCGGTAACGGTCTGCCAGTTTTTTTTCTTCCCCCGGCTTCAGTGCATCGGTTTTGTAATCTACCAGTACGATGCCCTCCTCTTCCTCAAAGTAGCCGTCGATAATTCCCTGAACCAGTACCGTTTCCGTTTCATTTCTATCGGGAAATACCTCACATGCCGGTTTCCCAATAACAAAGGGCTGTTCCCTGTGAAGGTTTCCCTTCCCGGCAGCAAACTTCATTTTTCGTCCCAGCGAAGAGTCAAAAAAGGTCAGAAGCTTGTCCTCCTTTATCACATCCCGCTCCTCCTGCCGCAATCTGCCGGCGGCTATGAGTTGCGAAAGTTCTTTCGCAATTTCCTCTTTCGTTTCCGTCTTGGAAAAATCAATGGAAGCCATAACCTGATGCCAGATCGTACCATAGGCAGCGCCTCTCTTTGCCGAATTTTCTTCCTCCTCCTTTTTCATAAAAGCGGGTACCGGCATTTCCCCCTCCTCTTCCTCATGAGATAAAATGGTAAAATCTTCGGCTTCCAGCTCCTCCATGGATTTCATTTTTAAGTCCGATACGGAAACCTTTACCGGAAGCGGCTCTGTTTCTTCCTCGCTAAATTTCCCGGAAAAGTCCATTCCCTCTCGTACCATTTTATCATAAATTACAGATGTGTCAAAATTATAAAGCAGATTCAGGTCAATTTCTTCCATTTCTAACTCTGCCATCGCTTCTTTTTCCAGTTCCTCCAGACTGACAGATATGACGTTAAAGTACGTACTTTCGGTTAATGCCGCCGGCAGAACCATATCCATCAGACTGGACAGATGACTTCTTCCCATATAATTCATTCCGGACGCTGATATTTCCTTTGCACAGCCAACCAAAACCAGTTTTTCTTTTGCTCTGGTCATTGCTACATACAACACACGCATATCTTCACCCAGATCTGCCAGATCATTTTGTCTTTGTAATACCTTGCGATAAATAGTGTCTTTTGCTGTTTTTGTTTCATTGTCAATAATTTTAGAAGAAATTCCCATTTTTGGAAAAATTGTCAAGAACGAACGGTTTGCGCTGCCAAGCTTTCTTCCCATTCCCGCCACAATCACAACGGGGAATTCCAATCCCTTACTTTTATGTATCGTCATAATACGGACAACATTTTCCTCCTCTCCGGCAATATTTACCTCACCCATTTCTTCCTTTTGTTCCTGAATCCGGTTAATATAACGGACAAACTGATATAATCCATGGTATGTTGTCTTATCAAATTCTCTTGCCAACTCCATAAGACTGTCCATATTTGCCGTTCTCTGCACACCCTCCTTCATCATCCGAATTTTTTCATAAATCCCTGTTTCCTCATAGACATCCTGAATGAGTTCTGCCACCGTGGCATAGGAAATCTTTTCCCTCAAACGATTTAATACATGTGAGAATTTTTCTATTTTTGCTTTGACTTCATCCTCGTCCTCATAGGCAAGCAGCGATTCATATAACAGCCCCTGCCTGTTTTTTGCCCGTATTCTCGCCAGCTCATCTTCACTCATACCAAACATCGGACCACAAAGCACAGACGCTAACGGCATATCCTGTCTTGGATTGTCCAATACCTTTAACATCGCCGTCATCAGCTGGATTTCCCTTGTCTCAAAAAAACCCTGGCTGTGCTCCATCACCGTCGGTATTCCCGCCTCTGTCAGAGCATCAAAGTAGCTTTGTCCCACATTTTTTACACTCCGTGTCAAAATCACGATATCCCGGTAGGTTACCGGGCGGTATCCCCCATCCTCCCACACATGCAGAGGATTCTCTCCTGTCAGCTCTCGTATTTTGGCAGCAATTAGTTTTCCCTCTAACTCTGCGTCCTCTTTTTCTAAAATCACATAGGTATCAATCTTCTCTCCTGCTCTTTCTTTTGTCGGTTCAAACTCCCTTCCCGGAAAGAGTGCTGCCTTTTTGTCATATTCCACACCACCTAAATCCTTGTGCATAATTGTTTCAAACACCCGGTTTGTTCCCTCTAATATCATTTCCCGGCTGCGAAAATTTTCATGTAAATCAACCCGACGGCAGGCTGCTCCCTCCTTATCCTCATAGGTAAAAAGCTTTTCTCCGAAAAGCTCCGGGCAGGCATTTCGGAAACGGTAAATGCTCTGCTTAACATCCCCCACCATAAAAATATTGGGGGAATAGCCGGATAAACCGTCTCTCGATACGCTTTTTAACAGCGTGTCCTGTACCCGGTTACTGTCCTGATACTCATCAATCATAATTTCAGCAAACTGCCCGGCTAACTCCCGTGCCGCCTCAGAGCGGACATACTCATTCTTTTCTTCGTCCCGGACTAAAAGAATAGACAGGGCTAACTGCTCCAAATCATTAAAATCCACGATACCCCGTTCTCTCTTTTTTTCCGTAAATTCCATGAGGAATCGTCTCGTTAAACGAAGCAGGGTTTTTAGTTTTCCTCCCATTGCCTGTAAATCCTGTATATGTTCCTCGATACGCTGGAAGAAATATCCGTCCCGCATTTCCTCCAAGGCTTCCTTACAACGTTTTCTTCCTTCCTGCACTGCCTGTTTCAGAGAATCTTCCACCGTTTCATCCCGTTTTGATGTCATACGAGAAAATGTCATATCCGAAAAAATGCGATAAAAATCTTCATAAGTGACCGCCTGTTTCAACTGTTCGCAAATTTCTCCCAGTTCTTCTAATTGCTTTTCATAGTAATATGGTCCGGCAGGCTGCCGACAGATACCAAGAAGCTTCTCCTTTTCCTCCTCCATCCCCACTGCCAGACATTTACAGTCGGCAAGTAACACTCTGCAAAATTCGGAGCTTTCCCAGTCCTCCACTTTATCGACTGACAAAAAGTGTTCCATTCTCTCCAGCCATTCATAGGGAAAGGGCTCACTGACCGCCTTGTCATAGATTTCCTGTATCATATCCAGCATACGGGCATCCGAACGGTTAAACATATTCATTCCTGCCAGTTCTAGAAAATCCGGTGCCTGCTCTGTATATTCTTCCTCCAGAATTTCCTCCAGCGTTTCTGTCCGAAGCAAAGACAGCTCACTCTGGGTACCCTGACGGTACGCCGGATCCAAACCGATACGGTGAAAATAATTCTGTATGACGAAACCACAAAAACTATGTACCGTAGAAATATGCGCCGAAGAAACTAACCCCGCCTGTCTCTGCAAATGAAGGTTATCCGGTTCCTTCTCGATGGCTTCCTCAATTCTTTCCCGCAGCCGGTCCTTCATCTGAGCCGCTGCCGCCTTTGTAAAGGTTACAATGACAAACCGGTCAATATCTACCGGATCTTCCTTATCCATGATCCGTTCAAAAATGCGCTCCACTAAAACAGCTGTCTTTCCCGAACCGGCTGCCGCTGACACTAAAATATTACAGTCCCGCATTGCAATAATTTTTTTCTGGTCTTTCGTCCACTCAATCCTGCCCATGCAGCACCTCCCATACCTCCTCATCCTTCATCTCCGGGTACTCTTTCCGGCAGGAAGAAATTTCTTTTCTCTCCACCCCACAGACGGCATTCAGATTACAGTAGTCACAACCGCACTCCGAGCGGATACTGTATGGCTCCGTCCCAATCTCACCCTCGAAAATCCGCTCTCCAAATTCCTGCATTTTCTTTCTCGTATGACTCATCAAGGTCTCAAACTGTCCGGTAGACATGACATGGGAGCTAACGGAAAACTCCCCATCCTTTTTTACCGATACCGGTATGACATGGGATTTGCTTCCCGGCTTTTTCTCACCGTTCTCTGCCACACCGCCATCTATTTTTTCCAAAATATCTGCCGCTTCATTGACGTAACCGTCACATTTCAAAGCATCGAAAACCCTCTCGTTTCTTTTTTCCTCGGATTCATCCTGCCAGACAAGTTCCGGCTCCTTCATCGGGTAATATAGCATCGCCGCCGGCACGGTCTTTTTCTCAGGCTCTGCTTTTTCCAAAAGTTCCATGGCCGCCGCCATATAGGTAATCAGTTGAAGCCTCAGACCATAATACACCTTATCCAGGGACAGACCATAATTACCGCTTTTATAGTCGATAATTTTCACAAGTCGCTCACCGTCCCGTTCACAGGTATCGACCCGATCGATCTGCCCGCCAAGCACTATGTCCTTTCCCTCTGCCAGAGAAATTCTGAGCGTTTCTAAACCATCCTGTGAAGAAAATCGTTTCTCCGAATAGGTCTGGTAAAAGGCTCCCTCCTTCATCTGCTTCCAGATTCCCCACAGGGTATTTTCCATGACCCGCTTCATCCGGACAATCATAAATTCCACCCGTTTTGACTGGTGAAACATTTTCCCTTTATAACCCTCTATGGCATATTCAATACATCCTGCCGCCAATACTTTAACTTCTTCCTCCTCCAAATCCTGCCACTGTCTGCTCTGCTCCTCCAGTTCATGAGAAAAATGCTCCATGGCACGGTGAAAAACATTTCCGTAATCAAAGGCTGCCACCGAGTATTCCTCTCTCTCTCTAAGCCCGAGCCCGAATAACAGATAATGGGCATAGGGGCATCTGGCAAATTGCTCAAGACGGGTCACACTTCCATAGAGCCGGCTCCCATAGAGAAGTTCTGCCGCTTCCTTTGATAACTTCGTCTTCCTGCCGTCTTTTTCCCTCTCCTTCAGTAATCCAAAAAACCATTCCGGCTCCTGCTTCCGATAATACGAAGCCAACTCCCAAAACATTTTATCCTCCATGAAACTACCATCTGACAGATGGGATACGAGATAAGTTTTTCCACGGTCTGTTCCCAGAACTTTCTCTACGGATGTTTCCTTTTCTATTTCTTCTAATTTTAATTTCGGATAAAGGGACAGAAGTTTCTGCACCAGATATGCCGGACGCCTGCTGCCTCCGTCCTCACCCATTTTTGAGTAGGTCAGTATCAGACGATCCGAAGCTTTTGTCATGGTCAGATAAAGGTAAAATTGTTCCGAGAATGACTGTTCCGCAGCGAACGGCGCCAGTTCAATCCCCTGTTCACTGATTTTCTTTCTCTCATGTTCCGACAAAATCCCGGGACTCCCCTGACCTTTCGGTATTTTGTCATCATTGACTCCCATAAAAAAGAGAACCTTAATATTTTTCAGCCTACTCCTTTCCACATCCGCCACCATGACCTGATGGGCTGCCGGGGGAACAAATCCTACCAGCCCCTCTGAAACTCCCGCCGACAAAAGTTCCTCATACTCTCGGAAGGTTACCGTCTCACTGCCTAAAAGCTCCACCATTTCCTCAAACAGATCCATCATCAGACGGTAAATACTTTTATACTCTCTCGCTAACAGTATATTTCCCTCTTCCTCAAAACGACCGCTTTTCTCCCTGAGCTTCTCATAGAGTCTGTTATCCAAAACAAGCTGATACAGGATACGGGTAAATTCCTCCACTGTCTTTTTCCCGCCTGCTAACGCCGACATGGCTGGCTCCACTGCCGACAAAAATTTTACCCGGTATTCATTAATCCGAACAAGATCCAGTGTTTCCACCGGATACTCCCACTCTCTCTGATAGGAGCGCAGTCCCCGTCTTCCTCTGGCAATGACATAGTTTTCAAGGTAGTCCGTTTCCTCCATAGTGAGCGGAGATAATCCGTTCCTCAAAAAACGAAAGGTACTTTCATAATCCATGCCCCGCCGGAACATTTCCATAAAAGACAAAATATATTCTGCCAGTGCGTTGGCTCCGATACTTTTTTTATAGTCCATAAAATACCGGATTCCCATCCGGTTCATTTCCCTCGCCAAAGGTTGTTCATAGGCGGCAATATCTCCGGTTACGACGGCAATATCCTCATAGGAATAGCCTTCCTTGTTTACGAGCCACCAGATTTTTCTTGCCACCAGTGCCGCCTCCTCCGACTCCTTCCGGCAGACACATAGAGAAATATCAGTAACATTCTTCTCCCATTTTTTATTTGTATAGGAAAAAATATTTTCCTCTAGAAAGCTCAATTCTTCACTACCCGCCACACGATAAGGTACTTTTTCTTCTCCCTTGCCGGTAATAACCGGTTCCTCCACAGATATCGGCACTTGTGCCGCCAGGGTAGAAAGCTTCGTTATCGTATCGTTACTCAGAGAAAAAACTGGTTTCCGTTTTCCTGTCCGGTCTGTCGTCACCGTCACAATCATTTTTTCACAATGCCTCATCAACTCTGCCAGTAAATCATACTGGGTAGGCGTAAATCCGGTAAAACCATCCAGACAGATGGTGCTGTCTTTTAACCACTGGATGGATGCCACCACGCTGGTAAGCTGGGGAACCAGTTCCTCCGCCGTCATATAGGTATCGCCCAATTTTTCAAAAAAGGCCTGATAGATCAGCCGCAAATCCTGCAATTTCCATGCCATTAGGCTTTCCCCGCCAAGTCCTTCCTCCATTTTGTCAAAGTCCTCTTCCTTCACTGCGTACTGCATTAACTCACAAAGAAATGACTTGCACTCATCCAAGAAGCCCGGTTTATCATAGCCCTTTTTAAAATATTTCAGCTTTCCCCTCTGCTCTGCAAATACTTTCCGCAGAAGCATCATTTTCCCCATATCTTCCAACACTGTCTTTTGCAATGCCGGAATCTCTTCAAAGACACGGTAGGCAAGCCGGTGAAAACTCAATACATCAATATGTAAAATTCCCTTTCCGCCGCTTTGCTCCACCAGCGTTTTTTGGGTTTCCAGCGTAAACTGGTCCGGCACAAGGACAATAAATTTTTTATCTTTTTGTTCTGCGGCCTCCCGGCTTATCATACGATACAAGTAGGTGCTTTTTCCGCTGCCGGCACCCCCGAGAATAAATTGTAACGACATAGCTTTCCTCCAACTGCACACGCTGTTTGGCGTACACTTTATTCATATCCTGCCACCTCCCTGCATACAATATAGTAAGCATGGTAATACACTCCATATCTGAAGGAGGCTCACCTCATGGCAAAGACCAAAATTGTTGTCATTCAAATGAAAGAACTGATATATACTGCGATTTTCGTAGGGCTTGGTATCCTGCTTATTCTGCTTCTTGTCTTTATGTTTTTTCCATCGAAAAAGGACTCTGGCAAAACAAGCGATGTCTCCGGCACCGCAGCATATATTCCAGGTGTTTATAATTCCCAGATTAAACTGGGCGATACTACCCTGAACCTGGAGGTAGTGGTAGATGCTGATCAGATTAAATCCGTTTCCTTTGTCAATCTGGAGGACTCGGTCAATACTATGTATCCTCTTGTGAAACCTTCACTGGAATCCATCGAAAAGGAGCTGATTCAAGGCACCGCCATTGATGACGTTCCCCTTTCGGAAAAAAGCAAATACACGGAATCCCTCCTAATCGAAGGCGTAAAGACCGCACTAAACAAGGCTCTTATAAATACGGTCTAACTCTGCCTTCCACAGAGCATCGCTGGCATCGCTCGGCATACGCAAATCCCCTCGTGGAGAAACCGATACTGTACCCACCTTCGGTCCATCCGGCAGGCAGGAACGCTTAAACTGCTGCCGGAAAAACCGGTGGCAGAAAGTATCCAGCCATTTGTAAATCGTCTGAGGGTCATAAACTCCCTCAAAAGTATAAACCGCCAATCGGAAAATTTTGGACGGTGTAAAGCCCCACCGGAGCATATAGTACAGAAAGAAATCGTGCAATTCATAGGGTCCTACAATATCCTCTGTTTTCTGGGCAATTTCCCCATCCTTTGGCGGTAAAAGTTCAGGACTAACCGGCGTATCCAAAACGTCATATAACACCCTTTTCAGTGTTTCGTTTTGCTCGGTGTCTGCATAGTATTGTACCAGATACCGGACAAGGGTTTTCGGTACCGAGCAATTCACCCCGTACATGGACATATGGTCTCCGTTGTAGGTGGCCCAGCCAAGAGCAAGCTCTGACATATCGCCGGTTCCGATTACCAGTCCGCCGCACTGGTTGGCCGCATCCATTAAAATCTGGGTGCGCTCTCTTGCCTGCCCATTTTCATAGGTGACATCCTGAACATTCACATCATGCCCAATATCTTTAAAATGCTGTAAAACAGCATCCCGGATTGGAATTTCACGAAGGGTTGTCCCCAGTCCTTCTGCCAGACGCACTGCATTTTCATAGGTTCTGTCTGTCGTTCCGAAGCATGGCATCGTAATGCTCACAATTCCCTTTTTATCTAACTTTAATTTATCAAAGGCACGCACCGTCACTAGCAGGGCCAATGTGGAATCCAGTCCTCCGGACAGACCGATTACCGCCTGTTTACATCCGGTATGGCGCAGCCGCTTTGCCAGTCCTGCCGCCTGAATATTCAATATTTCATCACAGCGCTCTTCTCTGTGCCTTTTATCGGAAGGCACGAAAGGCGTATTTGGAAATTTTCTGGTAAGAGAAGTCTCTTCCACCTCTCCCGTGTCAAAGTTCAGAGCGACATAACCAATCGCTTTCTCTCCGCTGTCACTTGACAGAAAGGTTGTCATCCGGCGTCGTTCATAGTTCAGTCGCCGCACATCAATTTCCGTAATTAAATCCTTTCCCTCAAAAGGTTCACTCTCCTTTAATATTGCTCCGTTTTCCACAATCATATTGTGTCCGGCAAATACCATATCTGTCGTGGACTCACCCTCTCCGGCATCCGCATACAAATAGGCCGAAATGGTTCTTGCTGACTGATTTTTTACTAATTCTCTCCGGTATGCCGCCTTTCCCGTCAGCTCATCGCTGGCAGAAGGATTGACAATGATCACGGCACCCTTTACGGCAAGGTTTCCTGAAGGAGGTGTCGGCATCCAGAGATCTTCACAAATTTCAATACCAAAACAAAATTCCGGCATATGCCGCTCCGAAAACAACAGCCGTGGACTGAGCACTATGGCATCACCGGTAGGGAGGACAATATCTGCTGTCACGTCCTGCCCGGAAGAAAACTGCCTGGCCTCATAAAATTCACCGTAATTTGGAATGTGGGCTTTTGGCACCGCCCCAAGAATTTTCCCTTTATTGATTACCATGGCGGTATTGTAAAGACGGCCTTTATGCTCTAACGGCAGCCCTACCACAGAAACAAGATTCAGATGGGCGGTTGCCTCCTTATATTTTTGTAAGGCTTCCATGGCTCCATCTAATAAGGTATCCTGTAAAAAGATATCGTTACAGGTGTACCCTGTTATGGACAGCTCGGGAAATGCCAGTAATTTGACACCCTGTTTTGCCATGTCCTCTGCTTTTTTAATCATCTGCTCTGTGTTGTAAAGACAGTCTGCCACCTTTAAATCCGGGGTGGATACTGCTACCTTGATAAATCCGTCTTTCATGTTTTCCTCCATTCGCACACGTTTTTTGTGCATGCTATAAGCCGTGCACCTCGCAAACTGCGTTTGCTCGGTCGCGGGCTTCGCCCTATATCAAGGAAGAAACACCGCTCCCACTGTGCAAGCACAGGAAGCGGTGTTTCTTCCTTGATGCACGGCTCATAGCTTTCGCGCAAAGAAGGCAGCGATTCTATCGCTGCCCCATAATCTTTTGTAATATCCCCAAAATGCCGGCTCCTGATTTTTGACTCCTAGCTAGAGCTAGGTGGGCAACCGCATGTAATTTTCTGTCTTCCGTTGCTATGTTTCCATAGTACCAGAATTGGCAGTGACGGCCCGACATCCAACTACAGATATAAGAATCCCGTTTAAAGTAATGTAGGTTCAAAAATTCAGAAGGTATCGAACACTTCAGGATATATTATTTACTTATCTATAGTATACTGAAAAACTCACAAATTATCAAGCTATATTTTCAGAAGTTTCTGGAAACTCTACCGTAAAGCAGGTACCGTCTTCTTTACTACTGGTCACAAAAATAGTTCCACCATGGCGTTCCACAATATTTTTCGCCACTACCAGGCCCAAACCGGAACCATCTTTTTCGCCATGATTGCTTGCACGATAAAATTTTTCAAAAATATCATCCCATTCTTCCGATGGAATCACACTGCCAAAATCCGTTACTGAGGCAATGATTTTTCCACCACTGCGAACAACATGCACCGTTATTTTTGTTCCTTCGTCAGAATATTTCACGGCGTTCTGCAAAAGAATTGTAAAGAGCTGACGGATTCTGTCATAATCGCCCTCGATCAGTGAGCAGGCATCTTCATAGATGACATCGCCGGTCAGATTTTTTTCCGACATTAAAATGCGGATTCCACGCATGGCATCCTGTGCCACCGCAATCAGGTTCAATACCTCCATATCCATTTTATATTCCGGATTCTGCATCCGGGATAAAATAAGCAGGTCAGATACCAGGCGTTCCATTCCGGTACACTCGCTGCGGATACGTTCAATATATTCTGACTGCTTTTCCCGCTCGCTGACATAACCATCCGCCAAGGTATCCGCATACCCTTTCATGACTGCAATCGGCGTGCGAAGTTCATGCGAGATATTGGAAAAAAAGTCCCTTCGGTTCTGTTCCTGACCCTCACGGAATTTTTCTGCCGCCACCAATTTATCAGAAAGAATGTCCATACTCTCTGCCAGAGAGCCAAGCTCATCCTTTCGTTTAATACCGGTCTTATGCTCATATTTTCCTGCCGCCAAAATAAGAGCGGATTCTTTGATTTTTATAATCGGACTTACCATCTGACGGGAAAAATACAATGCCAGTATTGTCGCCATTAGAAGACCGACCACAATACAGATAAGCATATATTTTTCATACTGCACAATCGTATTTTCCTGCATTTCCATCGGTCCCGTCACTAAAACAGCACCGATTACATCTCCCTGGCTGTCCCGAATCGGCACTGCCAGATGCAGCATTGTCCTCTGATAAATATTATCAAAATTACTGTAATTTTTCTTTTTCCCATTATATGCCGAGCGAAGAATCCGGTTCGTTTCCTCCGGCACCGTGACACTGCCAATATCTACATTGGTATAGTCCTCATTCATGGCGGGTTTGCCGGAAGGATTTGATACGACCCAGACATCCACATCCTGCATGTCACAAAAGTCCTCAATAGCACCAAGATAATTCTGATACGTATCAATTTCCTTATCCTTCACTGCTTCACTGGTTCTCTGTGCCACACTGGCAGCCAGATCTCCCAACTGATCCTTATAGGCACCCACAATATTGGAACGGTTAAATTTTGTAAAAATCAAACCAATAAAAACGGTAAAAACAATTAGAACCACGCCAAAATATATGAGCACTCTCCAAAAAATTTTTTTCATGCTTCCTCACTTTTATATATTGAGTTCAAACTTATAACCAAGCCCCCATATTGTCTTAATCTCCCAGTCCGGATGGGGTACCTTGTCCAATTTTGCACGAAGCCTTTTTATATGGGAATCCACCGTACGGCTGTCACCAAAATAATCCTGCCCCCAGAGAGAATCCAACAAATTATCTCGTGTAAAAACCTTGCTTGGATTCCCTGCCAGAATCCACATTGTTTCCACTTCCTTTTTCGTCATCGGCAATTTTTCCGCCCCGACATAAACGGTATAGGCCTCAATATTAATCGTCAAATCACTGATATTTAAAACCTTTTTATCCTCTGTCACTTCGCTGCGTCCCATCCGGCGAAGCACCGCGCGCACTCTTGCCATTACCTCATTGGCATTGAATGGCTTTACAACATAATCGTCTGCACCAATATCCAGCCCCATCACCCGTTCGTAATCTTCCCCCTTCGCCGTCACAAGAATAATGGGCACATCGGACTGCTCTCTGATTTTTTCGCAAACCCGATAGCCGTCCATCCCCGGCATCATCACATCCAGTAAAATGACAGCGGGCTTTGTTTTCTGAAACATTTCCAAGGCCTCAAAACCATTCGCTGCTACTACCGGCTCAAAGCCTTCTTTCGCTACATAGGTCCCCAAAACCTCGCGAATATCCTGATTATCATCCACAATTAAAATACGATCCATACATGACCTCCGTTCTCCGTGCATTTTCTTTTACCCAATTATATTCCACAATTTTTTGGATTTCAACCCTTTGAGGCAAAGTGACATTTTTGTGCCACAGCATAATGATAACTTTAACATTACCAAATAATCTGAGTGGAATAAAAATCTGGAAAGGAGGCTTATTTTGAAAAGGAAAACAGCTTTATTTCTAGTCCTTGCGCTACTTGTCTGTTCGATTTTAGTTCCGGCGACTGCAACATCAGAAGCGGCTTCCCAAAAGCCAAAACTGAACATAAAGAAACTGAATATGACTGTCGGAAATAATTTCCGGTTGCGTGTCTATAATTTAAAAAAGAAATATAAAGCAGTATATTCTGTTTCCGATGAATCCGTAATCAAGATTGAAAACCGGGCCTCCCGTGGCAAATATGCCACCATAAAAGCTTACAGTATTGGTTCCGCCACGATTAATGTAGCAATTAAAAAAGGCAAAAAAGTAAAACGCCGGCTGAAATGCCAGATTAAGGTTTCACCTGTCGGCGTCAGTATAAAATTTTTGAAGCGTAATATTACCCTGCAGGAAAACGCCAGATTCCGTGTTAAGACAATTATTAAGCCAAATACATCTACGGAACAACCGATATACGAAAGCGATAACCCAGAGGTGGCCATTATTAACTCCCGTGGCATCATAACTGCGGTAGGACCTGGCACAGCAACTATTACCGCCACCCTGTTGTCATCGAATCAGACAGCCACCTGTACTGTGACGGTAACGGAGGCCAACTCTGAGGACTCTGGATTATCAAAGGGTAAAAAGTATAGCATGGCCCCAAAAATTATAAAGGAGTCACTGTCGTAAAGCAGTATTGAAACATAAAAGCTACCCTCCAATCGACTCAAACCGGTAACACTATCGTGTCAAAGGTTCTCGCTGATTGGAGGGTAGCTCCTATTTATTAAATTATTTCCCACATCAGCTTACTGCTCGAATAATCTTCTTCGGACATTTCTCAGCACACTTGCCGCAGCCCTGACATTTCTCTGCATCAATCACAGCGATATTATTTTCCACCTTCACGGCATCAAATTCACACTGTTTTACACAAAGGCTACAACCGATACACCCTGCCTTACAGACTCCCATTACTTCCTTTCCTTTGTCCTTTGAATTACACTGGACAGCATAGGAAGACTCATACGGAATCAGGCTAATAACACCGTTTGGACAGGTGGCAACACATTTTCCGCAAGCCACACAAAGCTCTTTGTTTACTACGGCAATACCGTCCTGAATGGAAAGGGCTCCAAACTGACATGCCTCTACGCAGGAACCAAGCCCAAGACAGCCGTGCGCACAAGCCTTATCACCACGTCCCGGTACCATAACTGCACGGCGGCAGTCCATTTCTCCGACATAATTGTATTTATTGGAAGCAATATCGCAGGTACCGGCACATTTTACATATGCCACCTGGCGGACAGCCTCCCCGGCCTCTACTCCAAGAATTGCTCCGATATTGGCGGCTACCGTAGCACCACCTACCGGACAGCCGTTTACTTCGGCATCACCTGCTACAATTGCTTCGGCAAGACCATCACATCCCGGATAGCCACAGCCTCCGCAGTTATTACCCGGCAGACAGTCACGCACCTGCACCACTCTCTCATCGGTTTCCACGGCAAAGAATTTTCCTGCCACTCCTAGGAGAATACCAATTAAAATACCCAGTACCGCAAGGAGTACCACCGAGAATATAAATGTTGTCATCATTTCGACTTCCTCCTTTTACCTAAAAGCTCACTCCGCCGAAGCCACAGAAGGCAATCGCCATCAACCCTGCTGTAATAAGGACGATTGGAGTACCCTTGAAGACCTCCGGAATGTTGCTGTTTTCCAGTTTCTCACGGATACCTGCCATCAGGACAATTGCTAAGAAAAATCCAATGGAGGCCCCGATACCATTAATGGTACTTTCTAAAATACTGTAATCATTCTGTACACTTAACAGTGCCACACCAAGTACCGCACAGTTGGTCGTAATCAGCGGAAGGTAAACACCAAGTGATTTATACAGTGCCGGCATCATTTTCTTCAACACCATTTCCACAAACTGAACCAGTGCTGCAATCACCAGAATAAATACAATCGTATTCAGATATTCCAGTTGATTCGGCTTTAACAAAAGATTATATAAAGTACTTGTGCAAATAGAAGCAATGGTAATAACAAAGAGCACTGCTCCTCCCATGCCTGCTGCCGTCTCTACCTTTTTGGATACGCCGAGGAACGGACAAATACCTAAAAACTGGCTGAGTACAAAGTTATTTACTAAAGCAGCTGTAAAGAGAATTGTAAACAAACTCATGCGTTATCCTCCTCCTTTCCTTCTGCCGGTGTCTGACCGCAGGTTTCTACATTGCTGGCACATGCCGCGCAATTACCGGTACAGGAAGCTTCTTCGGCTTCCGGCGTATTGGTGGCAGATGGCATTTTTAATTTGTTCTGAATCGCTGTCAGACCAGCCAGTACAAAGAATGCACCCGGTGCCATGACAAAAATAGCAATATGATAAGCATCCGGTACAAATTCAAAGCCAAAGACAGCACCGCTTCCTAAAATCTCACGAAAGATTCCAATGAGAGTCAGGCCGACCGTAAAGCCAAGTCCCATTCCGATTCCGTCAAAGGCGGAAGCGACAATTGGATTTTTGGAAGCATAGGACTCTGCACGGCCCAGAATAATACAGTTTACTACGATCAGCGGGATATATACTCCCAGCGCATCATACAAAAACGGAATGTACGCCTGTAATACCAGCTGCACAATTGTTACAAAGGAAGCAACTACGACGATAAATGCCGGAATACGAACTTTATCCGGAATAATTTTTCGCAATGCCGAAATTAACATATTGGATAATATCAATACCACCGTGGTGGAAAGTCCCATACCAAGACCATTAATTGCCGATGAGGTAACTGCCAGAGTCGGACACATACCAAGCATCATAACAAAGGTCGGGTTTTCCTTAATGATACCGTTTTGAAGACGTTCTGTATATTTGTTCATTATTCAGCCCCCTTTACCGTATCAGCAAAGAATAAAATTCCCTTTACTGCATTTGTGATAGCTTTTGTCGTTACCGTAGCTCCGGACAGTGCCTGAACCTGGGTATCGGACTCTGCATTTTTATTATACATATTTTCTGAAGGACTTGCCGGCATCGTTTTTCCCTGGAAACTTTTCTGCCATGTTTCATCCATGCAGTTTGCACCAAGACCGGCTGTTTCTCCCTGAGAGGTAATGGAAATACCGGTAATGGCCCCGTCTGCTCCCACGCCGAGAGCAAATCCGATATCTCCGCCATATCCCTTCTTTGCTGTTGCTAAGAATACATAGCCTCCCTGCTCGGTCGGATGGACCTCGCTGATTTCCACATGCTTGATAAGAGAGCTTCCCTCATCTGCCACTTCCTCATTGGAAAGACCATGCTTCGTTAAATATTCTTCTGCCTTCTTCAGGGCATCGGCATCGGAATCCTGCACCTTGTCACCACTGATCACAACAGCAGCACAGGCTTCATTGTTCGCTTCTTTCTGCTTCGCATCAATCGTATCCTTTGTCATAGCATAAACACCAGCGAGGATTGCTCCCAGCACCAGAGTAATCAGACAAAGAATAATGGCATCTTTAATCATTGTGTTTTTCTTCTCACTCATTTGCCTTGCCCTCCTTTCCAAATGCTTTTGGAACGGTGTAGCGTTCAATCAGCGGAACACAAAGGTTACCGATGATAATAGCAAAGGATACACCCTCTGCGGACTCACCGAAGAACCGGAACAGTCCTGTCAGAAGACCGAGAAGGATTCCGAAAATTATCTTTCCTTTTGGAGTAATCGGACTCGTTACATAGTCCGTCGCCATAAAGAAAGCACCTAACATAAGTCCACCACCGCAAAGCTCATAGAATAATGGAGCACTGTTAGTTCCCGTCGCTGCCTGAAAAATATAATCAAAGACGGCGAAGGTCAGGATATAGACAACCGGAATTTTCCAGTCAATCACCCGGCGAATCAACAGGTACGCCGCACCAATTAAAATTGCCAGTGCAGAAGTCTCTCCGATGGTTCCTGCTGTGTTTCCTAAAAACATACTCAATAAATCCGGCAAGCCACCTTCTTTTACCTGCATAAGTGGTGTAGCACTGCTGATGCCGTCAATGGCCTGCATACCACCCCAGATAGCATTCCCTTTTCCAATGACAAAGGAAGTCATGGCACCACTGAAGGAAAGCATCAAAAAACATCTTCCTGCCAGTGCCGGGTTCATAAAGTTCTGACCCAGACCGCCGAACAACTGTTTTGCAATAATAATAGCAAACACACCACCGATAACGCACATCCAGAGCGGCAGTGTCGCCGGCAAATTCAGTGCCAGCAAAAGTCCTGTTAAAAGTGCACTGAAATCACTTGTTGTAACCGGCTGCTTCATTAATTTCTGCCAGATATACTCTGCCAGTACACAGGTTACACATGTGGTTAAAATAACCAATAATGCTCTTACACCAAAGTTATAGAGTCCCACTAAGGTAGTAGGCATAAGGGCAATTACAACATCCCTCATAATGGACTTTGTAGAAGATTTGTCCCGTACATGAGGAGATGAAGAAACATTTAATAACTTCTCTTCCATTTTCTTATTCCTCCTTGTCAGGCTTTCTTTCTACTGTCCATAACAGCACGTCTCGCCTGTTTAAATATTTGTGTCAGGCGCCTCTTTGCCGGACAGACATAGGTACAGGTACCACATTCATAGCATTCCATACCGTTTAATTTCTCAAAACGTTCCAGATTGTCTGCCTCTGCCGCCTCAGCCATCATCTGCGGAACCAGATGGCTTGGACAGACTGTTCCGCACCTTCCACACCGGATACAGTTGGTCGGCTCATACAGCTCCACCTCATCCTGGCTCATGGCCAGAATAGAAGAACTGGTCTTGGTAATCGGCGTATTCAGATCATACATTGCCATTCCCATCATCGGACCGCCGGAAATTAACTTCACGGCTTCTCCGGAAAGACCGCCGCCTTCCTCTAAAAGCTCTGCATGACTCATACCAAATTTTACTTCGTAGTTCTGCGGCTTTGCCATGGCATCTCCTGTCAGGGTTACAACACGGCTCATGGAAGGAGTACGTTTACATACCGCCTGATAAATGGCACATATCGTCTGTACGTTATCCACAATACAACCTGCATCGGCAGGAAGCATTTTGGAATTAATTTTCCGTCCCGTTACCACATAAATAATCTGACGCTCTGCACCCTGCGGATACTTGGTCTTTAACACCTTAACCTCCAGATTCGGGTCATCCTCTGTCAAATATTGCAACTTGGCAATTGCCTCCGGTTTATTATCCTCAATGGCAATAACCCCTTTTGCATTTGAGAACAAAGAAACAACTACCTTTAACCCCTGTACAATTTCCTCCGGTTTTTCCAGCATCAACCGGTAATCTGAAGTCAGATACGGCTCACACTCGGCACCGTTTACAATGACATAATCAATATCATCTTCATTCTTCGGGGTTACTTTAACATTTGTAGGGAAACCTGCACCACCCATACCGACAATGCCGGCATCCTTAATAATCTGGCGGATTTCCTCTTTGCTTAATTGTGTGTAATCCCGGTCCTCACCGAGGCCCTCTATCGGCTCATATTTACCGTCATTTGCAATTACAACACAGGTTGCCTTAGCTCCTGAGGATAAAAGTCTTGGCTCCACCGCCTTAACCTCTCCTGAAACAGAGCTGACAATATTGGCGGAAATGAAGCCGCTTGCTTCGCCAATAATCTGTCCCATCTTCACTGTATCACCTACAGCCACAACGGGAGTTGCCGGGGCTCCAATATGCTGACTCATAGAAAAAACCAGTTCTTCTTTTGGCAGCATTACCTGTATTGGATTATCCATACTGAGTTCTTTGCCCTCATATGGATGCGTGCCCCCTTTAAAGGTTGACTGTCCCAATGAAATTTCCTCCTTTATAGAGTATTTAAAAACATAGTATTCGATATTATTATAGCACAATGTACAAAAATAACAAGTTTTCAACAGTTTTTTTGTTTTTTTCACTTTTTTCTATATGTAAACATATACATATAGTAATAATCTATGAAGGAAGTTGCCATGATAAAACGATTTTTTGTACTTTTCCTTTTTCTTTCCCTGATTGTCGGAGCACTTTCTCCTTCTGCCACAGTTTACAGTACTCCTACACGAAATGGCATTGACGTCAGTGAGTGGCAGGGAAAAATCAACTGGCGGAGAGTTTCCAGAACCGGAATCGAGTACGCCTATATCCGGGCCTGTGTCGGCAGTAATTACATTGATTCCCAGTTCCGGCGCAATCACAGACTGGCCAAGCGATACGGCATAAAAACCGGTTTTTACCATTATATCACAGCCCGCAGCGTCGGCCAGGCAAGAAGACAGGCACGATTTTTTGCCCGGCTTATCCGGCCATACAACTATGACTTAAAGCCGGTTATGGATTTTGAAACCTTTGGCGGTCTCAGTAAAAGACAGATTAACCAGGTTGCCCTTGCCTATTTGCGAGAATTAAAAAAACGTACCGGCAAGCAGGTTGTTATTTACTCCGATAGCAACAATGCTGTCAATACGTTTACTGATTCAAGACTACAAAAATATCCTCTCTGGGTAGCGGCCTATGGCGTCGACAGACCTGCCACCGGGCAGTGGAAATCCTATGCCGGCTGGCAGTTTGAGGATAACGGACGTCTTTCCGGCATCAATGATGACAGTGTAGATTTCAACCGCTTCCGAAAAAGGCTCTTATTAAAACGGTGACGACTCCACAATGTTCTGAATCCAGATACCTTTTTTTAAAAGGAAAAAACCTACCAAAGCTTTGATAATATCCAACAGATAATATAAGGTATAGATTACCAAAACTCCCAGACCGGTGAAGTGAACAAGACAATAAATAAAGGGGATTGCCACGCACCATGAAAATCCGCTGTCAAATAAAAAGGTAATAACTGTTCTTCCTCCTGAGCGGATTGTAAAATAAGCCGCGTGTAAAAATGCCTGTAGGGGCATAAGATACGCCGTAATCCGAATCATGGAGCCCGCCATCTCCCGCACTTCACCGGTGGTTTTATACAACCCCGGAAAAATACCGGATAGTACAATCATCAAAAGACTCGTAAAAAGGGTGCAAAATACGGAAAAGGCAATGACCTTTCCCGCCGTAGCCTTTGCCCCCTCAAAATCACTGGCCCCTAATTGCTGCCCGACTAAAATTGCCACGGCACTGCCCATGGCAATAAATACGACATTAAAAAGATTGGCAATGGTGGAGGAGATATTTGTGCTGGCCACCACCTCGAGACCTTTTACCGACAGACACTGGTTAATCAGTGCCACGCCTCCTGCCCAGAGTACTTCATTCGCAAGCAGAGGAGAGCCCTTTTTCACAATATCTGCCGCCAGATTAAGCGGTACCCGCAAACTCCGGTATGCCCCCTGAATAAAACCGTTTTTTCCCCGGTTTTTATGAGTCCATGCCACCACAATGATACATTCCGTAATTCTGGCGATTACTGTCGCCGCTGCCGCCCCCATAACACCCAACTTCGGTGCACCGAATTTTCCGAAAATTAATATGTAATTAAATACAAGATTGACAAAAACCGCTGTGACACCCGCCATCATAGGCACCATCGTTTCTCCGGTTTCTCTCAGTGTACTGGCATAGATTTGTACCAGTACAAAGGGAATAATCTCAAGAAGAATTACCATCAGGTATTCCTTCCCATACAAAAAGGTCTGATGATGATTTTCCGTTTCTCCTGAGAGCAGATAAAATTCAATCAGATTTTGCCCAAAACAAAGCAGGACAAAAAGGGTCACGGCAATTATTACAAGCCCCATAATCAGCTTAAAACGGAAAGTATCCCGTACCCCTTTGTCATCTCCCTTTCCGTAAAACTGCGCTCCGAATATACCAGCGCCGGAAAGTCCCCCAAATACAAGAAGGTTAAACACAAAAATAATCTGATTTACAATGGCCACTCCCGACATCGGCTCCGTCCCCAGCTGCCCCACCATAATATTATCTAAAAAGCCAACAAAATTCGTAATGGCATTTTGTACCATAATCGGAACCGCCAGTAGGAGCAATTTTTTGTAAAATTCTTTCGTCCCAATCAGTTTTTTCATCCTCTATTCCCCCTCAAATTTTCGCACATGTGAACTTTTCTATAAAAAACAGCCACCCGGCAGATTATCCCCTGCCAAATGACTGCCTTTATTATCTTGGTTTTTCCTGTTGTCCCTGATACAAATACTTCTCTCGAAGATATTTGTCTTTTGTCGCCATACCTCCTCTGATATGGCGTTCGGATTTATTGATATCCAATATTTTTCTGGCCTTGGCCGCCAGTGACGGATTAATCTTGAGAAGACGCTCAGTTACATCTTTATGCACCGTACTTTTACTCACTCCGAATTGTCTGGCAGTCTGCCGTACGGTTGCATTGTGCTCAATAATATAACTGGCTACCGCAACTGCTCTTTCTTCAATTTGCGTCCGATTCAGATTATACTCTCTCAAATGCTCCCCCTGAGTCAGTGTTTGTATAATCTATGCACCGGAAAGAAAAAATATTCTATGCTTATCGGATTGGGAATTTTTTTGCCGCCTGAGCAATATTAAGGGCATGATCTGCTACACGCTCTAAATCCACCAGTATTTCACTGAAATATAATCCCTGAGTCGCCTCGCACTTCATCTTTCCCAGACGCTTAATATTGGAATTACGCATCCTTTCCACCATATCATCAATATCCGCTTCCAACTTATATATTACCTGGTAAAGTTCTCTCTGGGGCTCACCAAAATGCTCACAGGCAAGGTCAAAAATTTTATAAACCGCCATGGTAAGTTCTTTTAAATCTTTTACTGCCTTATTGGAGAACTTCTGCTTGTTTTCCTTCATCTGAAGGGCATATCCCAGCACGTTTTCCGCATGGTCACCGATTCGCTCCAAATCCGTAACAATATGATACAGATTACCGACATGCTCTGCCTCTCTTTCGGATATACCCAACTCACCGGTGCGAATCAGTGCCGCTGTAATTTCTTTATTCAGAAAATCAATCGCCCGCTCATTTTCTTTAAAGGCATCATGGCTGATTACTTTTTCTCCAAAATATACTTTGGTGGAAGCCTCCAGATTTTCCCGCACCATTCCGTGCATCCGGCCCACCTCGGAATCAATCTGCCCAATCAGCACTGTACCGGACTGATAACCGGACTCATCAATAAAGTGCAGGGAACGTTCTTCCTCTTCATCCTTGCCACGGATTATCCATTCTGCTATACGAACAAGATATTTCGCACAGGGAAGAAGTGCCAGCACGGTAACACAGTTAAAAATAGTATTGGCATTGGCAATCTGCCGGCTCGGATTTGTGGAAGTTGCCGCCATCCAGTCCAAAATCGGACAAAACTGGGATACAATTAAAAACAACAACATACCGATACTTTCAAACAAAATGACAATCAACGCCACCCGTTTTGCGTCCTTGCGGGCGCCGATAGACGCTAAAGCCGGAGCCACGCCGGCACCGATATTCATACCAAGCATAACAAAAAATGCCTGATGAAAGCCCACTACTCCGCTCAGGGCCATAACCTGAAGCACACCTACCGAGGCAGATGCACTCTGGATAATAACAGTAAAAATAATACCAATGAAAACACCAAGAATTGGATTGGACAGCCTTGACAGAACTTCTTTAAACCATACCGCATCCCTGAGTGGCGTCATGGCTTCACTCATCATACCCAGTCCAATAAAAAGCACACCGAGGCTGGCAACAATCTGCCCCACATTTTTTACCTTCGGCTTCTTTCCAAACATAATAATGGCAACACCGATAAAAGCAATAACCGGAGCCACCTCCGAAATATTAAACGCAATCAGCTGTCCGGTAATGGTCGTACCGACTTTTGCTCCCATCAGAATTCCTACGGAGCGCTCTAACTCCATCATTCCGGCATTGACAAAGCCTACCACCATAACACACATGGCGTTTGAACTCTGAATCAGCGCTGTCAGTCCCGCACCGACAAACATTGCCACAAAACGGTTCTGTGTCAGTTTTTCAAGAATTTTTTTCAAATAGGAACCTGCCACCAGCTTCAGCCCGTCGCTCATCAGGTTCATACCAAAAATAAATAATGCCAGTCCACCCATGAGACTGATTACATTCCATATTGTCATGCCTATTCCTCACTTATGTAAAGTCCGTATAAAATGCCAAGAAAAAATTTCCCTATATTAGAATATAACATTATTATTCCATTAACACAATCACTTTATGCTTTTTTTATAAGTTACAAGCCATGCAGCGAAAAAAAGAGAACCAAATTGGGAGCTTGCTCACACATTTGCTTCTCTTTTTTTCACTATACGGCGCCAGCCGCAAAACGAGGAAGCCGCAGGCTTCCGAGTTTTGGCATGGCTTGTAGAGACATGCATGCTTTTGGCATGGCTTGTAGAGACATGCATGCTTTTGGCATGGCTTGTAAGGCATGGCTGCTTTTGGCATGCCTCTACATCCTTATCTCTCTCCATCGGTTTACGCAGGCAAACAGTTCCTGTCTCCTTATCATCGTCAGATTTCCTGGCAGATAACCGCCCCCGCAAATTTTCTCAAATCCATGTTCTGAAAGATTTTTCATCACAAAATCAATAATGTCCTGTAAGCTCCGTTTTCCGTCTGCCATCTGCATCCGAATATATTTCATCAGCTGTCCCAGCGCGCACAGCTGCTCCGTGTCTACCAACTGCTCCAAATACCGTAAATCTATTGTGTCCCGGTTAATGCTGATGCCATCCATTCCCATAGTTTTTATCTTGATACGCCCGTCGGCACCGAACTTCCTATCCGGCAGCATTACTCTTCCAAAATCCGGAGGAGTAACCGGCTCCGCCTCTTCTGCCGGCAGAGGAAAGACCTTCGCTTCTTCCTTGGCAAGGGCGGTAATTTCCACCGGCTTATAGTGGTTCATCTGTATGATACAATCCGCCTTGTGAAAATAGCTGCCGGAGCTTCCTGCCACTAAAATCGTAGAAATACCGTATGTTTCATATAACTCCCTGACTCTCTCCACAAAAGGAGTAATCGGCTCCACCTCCCGGTGTACTACCCGCTGCATCAACTCGTCCCGAATCATAAAGTTGGTGGCACTGGTATCCTCATCAATAAAAAACAGACGACTCCCCGCCTCCATAGCCTCCACCACATTTGCTGCCTGAGACGTACTTCCGCTGGCATCCTCCGTATGGAAATGCACGGTATCCTTCCCATTTGGCAGATTATTGATAAACATGGAAATATCTACATTTTTTACGCTTCTGCCATCCTCCGCACGAATTTTCATGCCGGATTCCCGGGATATGACATACTCCCTTCCATCTCCGGTCCTATGGTTATATACTCCCAGTTCCAATGCCTTTAACAGGGTAGATTTGCCGTGATATCCACCACCCACAATGAGGGTGATTCCCTCTTTTATTCCCATGCCATAAATAGTCCCATAATGAGGAAGTTCCAGTTGGACTTCCATCTCCTTCGGCGACTGAAAGGGAACCGCACCTTTCATCGGTTTTTTGCTGACTCCGGATTCTCTTGGCAAAACAGAGTCATTTGCCACAAAGGCTACCAGTCCCTGCTCCTTTAACTGACGCCGGATGGCCGTCTGATCCTCCGCAAGCTCCACCGCCTGACGCACCTTCTTCTCCTCTAATACCGCATAAAACAATGTACGTTTGACGCATTCCGGCAAATAGGTAAAAAGAATTTTTTCCAGTTCCCGGCTGTTGACCGTCCGCCCGTTTGCCGGAAATCCAATCTCCATCCGAAGGGTTACGGTGCCTTTTTCGCTGTCAATCTGGCATCCGGTTCGTTCCAACACTTCCTGCCCCGGATTACTGACAGACATCAATCCCGACTTACCGGACCCCTTTGCCTGAAAAGAAAACTCCCGTAGCTTTCTCCCGAAACCACACAGCAAATAGTCCTCCAATGCAATCTTTTTCTCCCGGGTATCAAACAACTCCGCCGGAAAAGCAGCCCGTTTCCCCTCCACCTTTATACTGACCTTCGACGGTGCGGCAAAGGGATCCCCCTGCACATGGTCAATACTTAACGTATAACATTCAAATCGGTATGCTCCCTTTAACTGCTTATATGCCGGATACCCCTTGTGGTCTATTCGGCGTAAATCATTTTTTAATTCCTCACTGCTTTTCATATCTGTCTTTGCTCCTTAAAATTTTACGGAAAACTTTTTCCATGATTTCTCCAGCTCTTCTTCCAGTTCTTCCTCTGTCATCCTTTTTAACTTCTGGTTATTTATGAGCTGCCATCCAAAAACGGCCTCTCCTCTTTTCATGCCCTGCCAGTTTTTTGTCTGCAATGCTTCATACTGCTGTTTTGAAATCTCCTTTTCGTTATCATCCCGATAGCGATCTCCTTTCTGTTCATCTGCCTTGACTATATAACGGTATCCTTCATTCTCTTTTAGTCGGAATTTATTCTTGTCCATATATATTCCACTTAATGACATCACAAATTCCAATCCGGCATTTAGCTCGTTTTCAAATACATAGTAGACGTTTTCTGATTTTTCATCCCGGTAAACCTCTGTGGGGTTTTCACCCCCTTCAGGCCCCCCGTCCAACATGCCGCAGAAAACCGGCTTTTCTTCCTTTTCCGATACTTCATACAAGGAATCGGTAGTAAGTCCCATGCTCCCATTGGTATTGGAAACAATTATTTCCAACCAACCGTCCCGGTCTAAATCCGTCACGGCATAATATAATCCTTTTCCGTAATTTCCGTATTTCAAAACAACTTTCCGGTTATACACTTCATCATCCCCGGCATGGTAAAGGTCCGTCCATACTTCACTGCTTTTTGCCAGAATTTGAAGTTGCTTCTCCGTTGTTTCGCTTCCACTTACGGTAGAACCGGAAACAGAGATGCCGGTTACTGTCCCGTCAGACCCACCGGAATTTTCCGAAACCTTTGTACCACAGGCAAATAAACTGATGGCAGCCAGAAAAAAAGTTGTTATGATTAACATATTTTTGGTTATTCTATTCATACTTTCTTCTCCTTTACACAACTCCCCTACACACTTTCTCAAACAAAATGTGCTCTCTACAACCCACATTATAATGCGCTTAGTTTAATCTGTCAACCACTCGCTTTTTTATGAAAATACAACCTACTAATTCTCTTGCAATTCTATCCTTACAAATGTAATTGGCTTCTTCTCTAAAAAACCTTAATTCCACCATACTTGCGAATCTTTAATACACTGCATGAATCTTTTCCAAACACGTCATCCATCTTTTTTTGATACTCTGTTACTGCTTCATTTTTCACAAACGCCTGTATAGTTCCGGCAAAACCGCCTCCATGCACACGGCTGACCCCATTTTCTCCTAAGAACATATCGCTGAGTGCCAGAGCAAGCGAAACATTCTGATGCTGCACATCATGATTCGAATAAACATTTTGCAAATATTTAAAAGAAGAATCCCCGGATGTTTTTACAAAATCAAAAAACTCATTTACCCTTCCCTGCTTCAAGGTTTCTACCTCTTTTTGCACCCGTACATTTTCACATACAAAATGGAGGGCACGCAATACCGCCCGGTCACCTGTAGCAGCACGAACCTGTGCCATCTTATCAATCAGCTGTTCCCTGCTCACCTCAAGCAGCACCTTCTTTCCAAAGAATTCTGCCACGGCTTTCATTTCCTCCGGCACTGCTGCGTAATCTGCTGTCAAATCAGCATGAGAACCTTTCGTATCCGTGATGCATAAACTGTAGCCTGCCTTGTTAAAATCAAAATCAACTTTCTCTACCTTCGGTTCATCCGGTTTCGCAAAATCAATATGCACAAGATTTCCCACGGAGCAGGCCATCTGATCCATCAAGCCACAAGGTTTGCCAAAATATACGTTTTCTGCATACTGCCCGATTATGGCAATTTCTAGCGGCGAAATCCCCATATTATTATAAAGACCGGAGAGAATTGTTCCCATCAGCGTCTCGTAAGCAGCGGAGGAAGAAAGTCCCGCACCAATCAGCACATCACTTGTAATATACGCCTGAAAGCCGCCAAGCCGGTATCCACGTTGTTTTACTCCTGCTAATACACCTTTGAGCAACGCCAGGGTAGATTCCTTTTCTTCTTCTTTCATGGCTAGATTATCCAAAGAAAGAGTAATCATATCATATCCGCCGGAAACAACCTGAAGGGTGGTCTCATCCAATGGCTTTACGATGGCAATCGCATCCTTGTTAATGGATGCAGCTAATACCTCACCATGCTGATGATCCGTATGATTGCCGCCAATCTCACTGCGTCCGGGGGCACTGTAAATTTCCACTTCACCTTCCCCAAAATAGTTCACAAACGCTTGAATCGCCTTTTTGTATCTTTCTTTTTGATACGCTATTTGTTCCTCGTCAGCATAGAGTTCCAATAAGCATTTATCATAATCTCCACTTTCTATCTGATTTATCAAAGTTACTGTATCTGTCATGACCTCTCCTCATCATTGTTCACGACGCATTTTTTCACGCCGCTTTTTATCCACCTCAATCCACTCTTCCAGACTTAAAGGCGTGTAATCCGAAAACATACAAAAACAATTAATCATCTGGCAGGGTATCGGCAGAGTTTCCTCACTGCCGGGTGATCTGTGATATGTTTTCTCTGTTTCCTGAATAAAACGGTCCACCAGTCTTTCATCCTGTGTGTCATGAACGTGCCCATAGAGCATATAGGTTTTGGGTATTCCCTCTTTGTCCCGGCGATACTGCCCATTGTAGCAAAATACCGGATAATGGCTTAAAACAATTTTTCTCTTATTGTCGCGAAGCTCTGCATAGGGTTTTATCCACTCAAAGCGAGAGGACTCAAAATGCCGGTCATTCAAATAATTGTCATGGTTTCCGACGATCAGGCTCAGCCTCCCGTTTAATCCGGCAAGGATTTCACTGGTCTTCTTGCCCCTTTCCATCGATACATCTCCCAGAATAATGACCTCATCCTGCTGTCTGACCTTGGCATTCCATTTTTTAATGATACATTCGTGCATCGCTTCGCAGGTGGGAAACCCACGTTGATCCATTTTGTCTAAAAGGCTTTCATGGTAAAAATGCAAATCTGATATATAGTAGCGCATTACTCTCCCTCAGTTATCGTTTTTTCTGCAACATATTTCATAAATAAGATAAAGAAAAGAGGGGGCATCCCTCTTTTCTTATCAACAATATATCTATTATTACTGTATCTCGTGAATCCATCCCTCCGGTGCTTCTACAAGCCCCATCTGGATTCCTGTCAGTGTATCATATAACTTCTTCGTAATCGGTCCCATGCCATCCATGCCGCTTGGCAGGCAGATTTCCTTTCCATGGTCCACAATTTTTCCCACCGGAGAAATAACTGCTGCCGTTCCGCAGAGACCACACTCTGCAAATTCCTTCACTTCTTCAAACGGAACTACTCTCTCTTCCGTTTCCAGTCCCAGATATTCCTTTGCCACATACATAATGGAACGCCTTGTTATGGAAGGCAGAATGCTGTCGGATTTCGGTGTGACAACTTTATTATCCTTTGTGATAAAAATAAAATTGGCTCCACCGGTTTCTTCGACATTGGTACGGGTTCCCGCATCCAGATACATATTTTCATCAAACCCCTTGTTATGGGCGTCCACAATAGCATGAAGGCTCATGGCATAATTCAGTCCCGCCTTAATATGCCCGGTTCCATGAGGAGCCGCACGGTCAAAATCACATACACGAATGGTAATTGGCTTAGCACCGCCTTTAAAATACGGACCTACCGGAGTACAAAATACACGGAACTGGTATTCATCTGCCGGGCTTACCCCGATAACCGGACCACTGGCAAACATATACGGGCGGATATATAACGTAGCGCCGGAACCATATGGCGGCACATAATCGGCATTTGCCTTTACCACCTGATCCACTGCTTCGATAAAACGGTCCTCCGGAAAGACTGGCATTTCCAATCTTTTTGCCGTATCTGACATACGCTTTGCATTCAAATCCGGGCGAAATGTCACAATTTTTCCACTCTCTGTCGTATAGGCCTTCAGACCCTCAAAACAGGACTGGGAATACTGCAATACACCGGCACATTCACTAATTGTCACAGAAGCATCTGTCGTCATTGCGCCATTATCCCACGCACCATCTTTATAATTGGATACATAACGCTCTGTCGTTACCTGATAGGCAAATCCGAGATTTGACCAGTCGATGTTCTTCTTTTCCATACCAAATTCCTTCTTTCTTGTGTTGCATACACTGTCTTTTTGCTATTTTATCTTACTTCTTTATTTCTTCACTGTCAAGTGATGCCAATTATCTTATCGGATAATTAATTGGCACTGGCCTTTTTCTTCTCTACCATTTCTTCAAATTTCTTTCTGGCATTTCGGAAACTCTCCAAAAGCTTTGGTGAGAATACACCACATTCCCCCCGGACAATCATATGGAACGCCTCGTCCACGGTGAAAGCATCTTTGTAAACACGCTCGCTGACCAGTGCATCATAAACATCTGCAACGGAGACAATCTGTGCCGATATCGGAATGTCTTCCCCTTTCAGTCCATCCGGATACCCCCTGCCATCGTATCTCTCATGGTGATGGCGGCAGATGTCGTAACTGGTCTTCCGGTAATCATCCTCCCATATGCCCTCAATGCTGTTTAAGATTTCACAGCCTCTCGTCGTATGGGATTTCATAAATTCAAATTCCTCATCGGTCAGCCGTCCCGGCTTCAATAAAATATTATCCGGAATAGCTATTTTTCCTATATCATGCAGAGCGCTGGCCACCGCAATCATTTCCACGCGGTCTTTCGTCAGCTTATACTCCGGATAATCCTCCATCATCTGATAGCCGAGGATTCGGGCAAATCCCTTTACTCGTTTAATATGTTCTCCACTCTCCAGATTACGGGATTCCACTACCGTACCCAGAATATCAATAATACGGTCGTTATTCTCTTTCAGTTCCTCTGCCTGTAGCCGCAGAATCTTGTTTTGTTTCCGCAGCATCGCGGTCTGTTTTTCCACCCTTTCTTCCAGCTGATTCTGGTAAGAAAACAAATCCAGAATATTCTGTACACGTCTTTTTACGATATAATCCGCGAAAGGTTTTTTGATAAAATCGGATACGCCATATTCAAAGCAACGGCTTTCTGCCTCAGAAGAAGTCTCCCCGCTTATGACAAGTACCGGAGTCTTTTTCAGCCACTTTTTCTCATTCATTACATTCAATACAGCAAAACCATCCATCTCCGGCATAATTAAGTCAAGAAGAACGGCAGCTATCTCTTCACTATGCTTCTCCATTATTTCAATGGCCTGCTTTCCGTTCTCTGCCTGAATCACATCATACTGCTCCTCCAACATGTCCTGAAGAATATCACGATTGATCTCCATATCATCTACTACTAAAATCCGGTTTCTCATGTTTGCATAACCTCCGTATTCTTATTTTTACCACCGTTGCACTTCCCTGTCGGAATTAATTTCGAGATACTGTCACCCGTTGTCCTTCCCTCTGTATTGTTACATTTTTCATCTCTGAGGCCTCCCAGCGGTTTTTTGCAATCTCAATAATGGTACCCTCATAAAGTGTTCCCTGAACAACTGCTTTTGCTCCTTCTATCTGCTTCATTTCTTCCATGTTCCGCTTTTGGAGATTTTCTATCTTTTTCTTTTGCTGCTCTTTTGTGTAAATAGCCGCCTCTATGCGCAAATAGATATCCATGCTGTTTCGCACTTCCGGCTCATATTTTTTCTTGTATTTTTCATAGGCATTATTTAAAATAGTCAGCTCCTTTAACACCTCTTTCAATTTCTTTTCCAGTCTGTGCTTTTCCTCATTCATAGTTTCTGTCTTTCCCAGATACAGCTTTGTCACTATCTGGGCGCGGTTTCCAATACTATGTGATTGAATTTCTTTCAGTGCCCGAGCTGTCCCCCCCGCCAGAACACCTTTAGTTCCGGATATAATAATCTTATCACCGGCGTGCAAATCGCAGTTCAGACAATAGTTCGCGTGAATATCTCCTCCCGCTGTCACCTTGACTCCTTCAAAGTATTTGCCTTCCACCTTCTTGGCCACCTCAATATGACTCTCTATACTTTCATCACCGATTCCATTGACGCCACGCCGCAGCAGAAGATTTCCTCCGCAGGTAATACTGGCAGCATCCACTACACCGTCCACTACAATGTCCTCTGTGGCATGAACCGTCGTGCCTCTTCCGATATCCCCTTTTACATACAGACATCCATCAAACTCAATATTTCCCGTAGCCTGCGTGACTTCAGGTACAATGCAGATCTTAGATACATCCAGTTTGCTTCCCCTCAATTCTACTTTACCATTATAGGCAGCCATATAGGTCTTTTTATCTTCCAGCAATAAAAAGCCTCTTCCCGATAACACCTTCTGCTCTTTTCCATTCACGGCCGTCAACATTCTTCCGGTTACGGTAAATCCTACTTCGCCCTTTTTTGCCTCGTGGTAATAGGCCAGCTTCTGACCCTCCTCTACCAGTTCAAACCACTCCACACTCTGATAATCCACAGAACCATCCTCCAACAGCTTCGGTGTTCTGTTTAAGTCGGTCCGGAAAAAAAATTCATACCAGCCATCTTTTCCTTGTTTTGCCGGCATCCCTTTGGCAACCAGAACCGGCTGCTGATATCGCTTTTCTTTCAGCATACGGCGAATTTCCTCTTTTTGAATTCCGGAAACAATGCCCTCCTTTTTCAAAGCCTTTTTCACTTCGTCAAAACTGTACTCTGTGTCGGCACTACCCTTTACGACAATATGCGCCTCAAGTTCATCGCTGCTGATAGTAATATCAAATTCTTTATGATGTACCGTCTTTTTCCGCTGTACAACAGTTCCCTGTGTTAACTCCTCTAAAAGCTGTTTCCGGATTCGTCTCATGTCCGTTGCCGTATACATCAGACTTCGGTATGGAGACACATCCAGTCCTTCTTCCAGACCCAGACGGATTTCCCTCATCTGCTGCCAGGAGAACAGATGCTTGGCATACTCTGTTACATCGATACGCTTTTCCAGACCCATGCGGATCTCCCTCATCTGCTGCCAGGAAAAATCGATTTGGGCATAAAATCCCACATCAATACCCCGGGCCAGACCAAGACAGATTTCACGGATTGCCACACCGCGGAATTCCTTCGTCAAAAAATCCGGAATAGTCAGTCCGCGCTCCAGTGCCATACGTATCGGTTCCAGCTGTTCTGCCTTATATCCCTTCTGAACATATTCCACAATATTCACGTGAGAGACATATGCTTTTCGCAGCTGTCGGAGTACCCTCGGATCCAGCTTTGAAAAAGGGGACAAATCTATCCCCTGCCGCAGTCCCTTACGAATCTGTCTCATTCTGTCATAGGAAATTTCCGGTGATGCATATTTTCCAATATCCACTCCGGTCTTCAGACCCTCACGGATTTCCTCCATCTGAAACCAGTCATAGTCCGTCTTGGCATACACTGACACATCCAGACCCTCTTCCAGACCCTGACGAATCTGTCGCATCTGAATCGCCAAAAATTCCTTGTTGGCATACTGGGAAACATCTATCCCTGCCCGTTGTCCTGCCTCAATTTCTACCAACTGGTCAGAATCAAAACCGCTTTCTTCCTTTTTCATACATCCGCTCCTCTTTTATCCCTTTTATTCTGGTTTGCCCCCTAAAGTCCGGCAACAGCCTGTTCAAGTGCCGCATAATCTGTCTTTACCTGCTCTAGTAATGGTGTCACATCCTGAGAAGGCTCACCGTTTCTCAAGGCCTCCGTCAACTCACTGCTGGATTTTTCCAACACCGTCAGACCAAGATTCTGACACACACCTTTCAGGCTATGGGCGGCACGAAATGCCTCTTCATAATTTTTTTCTCCCAAAGAGTTACACAGCCATGGTATCATATCCCCGTCCACTGCTTTTTTCAAAAATTTTAATACTCTGTCCTCTTTCATCAATCGGCTCATAACTCCCTGATAATCTGCTCCCATACTTTCATAACATTCCTGTAACGTCATTTTTTCCTCCAATCACACATATCCTTCTGCGAAAATAATTGTCCTTGTTAATATATTTTAACAAAATCTGCAACAGTTTTCAATCTTGAGTTTACCCATTTGCATTTTAATCATAATTTTGATATAATTTGTGAAAATTTCAGGGAAAATTGGAGGATTCTATGAAACATATTCTATGCTTTGGGGATTCCAATACCCACGGTTATATTCCCGGTGGGGGACGCTATGATGACAATACCCGTTGGACAAAGGTTCTGGGAAAACTTTTAGGTCCGGATTTTGATATTATCGAGGAGGGGCTGAATGGTCGCACCTCCTCCTTTGATGACCCGCTGGAGCCTTTTAAAAACGCAATGGACTATATTATCCCCTGCCTGAAAACCCATGAGCCTCTTGATCTGATTATTCTCATGCTTGGCAGCAACGACATGAAAGAACGGTTTTCCCCGTCTGTAGAAAAAATCGCTTCCAGCCTGCATGATCTGACGCAAATCATTTTGGAAGTAAGCAATACCCCTGTTCTCTTAGTCAGTCCGATTCTTTTGGGGAAAAATATATGTCAGTCCGTGTTTCGGGATTCCTTTTCGGAGTCCGCTCCGGAAATATCCAGACAGCTTGCAGGCGTTATCGAAAAAATAGCCCTCCATCTGGGGACTGACTTTTTAGATGCATCCCTGTATGCGGATCCTTCACCGGAGGACGGACTCCATCTGACACCGGAGGGGCACCAAGCACTGGCAAAGGCCTTTTATAACAAACTGATAACAATGAAAATTTAAAGTAATACTATATGAAGTTCGATTTTATTCTGTACAGAAAGGAGCAACCATGAAGGCAGTCGGAATTATCAGTGAATTTAATCCCTTTCACAGCGGCCATGCCTATCTGATTGAAGAGGCAAAGAAAGTCACCGGTGCCGAGTTCGCCGTTGTCATTATGAACGGGAATTTTGTCCAGCGGGGTGAACCTGCTGTTTTTGACAAATACACCCGGACCGAACAGGCATTAAAGGGCGGAGCTGATTTAATCTTTGAGCTTCCTCTTCGTTTCGGCATTTCCAGTGCCGGAGATTTTGCCCTGGGAGGAATCCTTGCCCTTTCCAGTCTTGGTTTTGTTTCCGATATCTGCTTTGGGAGCGAATGCGGTAACATCCATCTGCTATCAGAAATTGCCCTGTTACTTTCGAGGGAGGAAGATAAGTTCCGTCACGCCCTGGACGAAGCACTGCGCCATGGTCTCTCCTACCCTGCTGCCAGAGCATGCGCCCTGTCAGAAATCAGCAGCATGGATGAGTCCATTCTGAGCCAGCCCAATAATATTCTCGGTATTGAATACTGCCTTTCGATTTTAAAAACCGGCTCCTCTCTGAATCCCTTGACCATTATGCGGGATGGACAGGCACATCAGGACTCCTCTCCGGATACCGAAAAAGAACATCCAAGCGGAGCCGCCCTTCGAGAACAAATATATGGCAGTTCCACTCCTCATCTAACCCTAGAAGATTTTTCGGAAATGATAGGATATGCTCTTTTTCGCTGTGAGGATTTAACACGCTATAAAGACATTTCACCGGATTTAGCGGACCGCATGAAAAAATATATTGGAGACTACCACTCCGTTTCTGATTTTATCAGCCAATGTCAGACCAAGGCTTACACAACCGGAAGAATCCGCCGGGGTATTTTGCAGTGCCTGCTTTCCATGGAGCAGACCCAGCCGGTTATGCCCTATCTGAGAATACTTGGCATGAAAAAAGAAGCCAGCTGCCTGTTGCGGCAATCCGGCTCTGCTTCTTCCTGTATTTTAATAAACAAACTTTCCACTGACATAAATACCTTAACCCCATTCGCCAAACATTTGTTAGAACAGGATCTCTTTGCCTCCCACCTCTACCGCCAGACCTTCTGCCGGAAGTACAATATAGAGTTACCAAACGAGTTCCAGCGCTCACCAATTATAGTTTAATTACTAAATTACACAGAAGGCCCTGATCATTTGTATCAATCCGCCAATCTTCCATATAACTTAGTCATCGTTCTAATTCGGGTCTGTAACTTATCCGTAAAGGAACCCTTTTTCATCCGCCATTGCCAATTATACCCTAGCGTGGACGGGGTATTGATTCTCGCCGTATTTGGCAGACAAAGGTAATCCTGCATCGGTATAACACACAAATCCGACACGCTTGCCATGGCCAGACAGATCAACTCCCATGTCAGTTTTTTTCTACCGGTAAACCGCCCCCGGTTCATATACCGAAGCGCCACATTTTTATCCTCCGGCTTCAGTTCCTGCCACCAGCTAAAGGTTGTGGCATTGTCATGGGTTCCGGTATATACCACAGAATTTTTATCATATCGATACGGGAGATAATCACTATCCTCTCTGGAATCAAAGGCAAACTGCAATACCTTCATACCCGGAAAACCGGACTCTTTTAACATGTCCCGCACAGAATCAGTCAGAAAGCCAAGATCCTCCGCAATAATGTTTAACTCTCCCAGTTCCTTTTCTAATGTCTGAAACAGTCCCATCCCCGGTCCGGCTTCCCATTTGCCAAACTCTGCCGTAGGGTCTCCATAAGGAATGGCATAATATTCATCGAAGCCCCGGAAATGATCAATCCGCACCATATCATACCACTGGCAACAGTTCTTCATCCGTGCTGTCCACCATGAATACCCATCCTTTTTGTGTGCCTCCCAGTTATAGAGAGGATTTCCCCACAGCTGCCCGGTTTCGGAAAAAGCATCCGGCGGACATCCCGCCACGCCAACCGGCATCCCTTTCTCATCAAACTGAAACAACTCCGGGTGCGCCCATGTATCGGCACTGTCAAGTGCCACATAAATCGGGATATCTCCGATAATCTGCACACCCTTTTCATTGGCATAGCTCTTTAACTTCTTCCACTGACAGGCAAACTCATATTGCAAAAACTGATAAAAATTCACATCATCGATTAATTTGTTTTTATAATAGACCATTGCTGCTGCCTTTCGCAGTCGGATATCCTCCTCCCACTCTAAATAGCTCTGTCCGCCCTTGCTGTCTTTAATTGCCATAAAGAGAGCATAATCCGGAAGCCAGTCACTGTTTTCCTGGATAAAGGTATTAAAGTCCGGCTCTGTTTCAATGCTGCTGCGGTCAAAGGCTTTTCGCAAAAGAGTAAACCGGTTCTTGTATATGTCCTCATAGCGGACATAGTCTTCTCTCGTTTCCGCTGCCGCCTCTTCGCACTCATCTTCCCTTATGTATCCTTTTTTTACCAGCTCGGAAAGGGAAATGAAATACGGATTTCCGGCAAAGGTAGAAAAGGACTGATAGGGAGAATCACCATAACCGGTAGGTCCCATAGGCAGAATCTGCCAATATGCCTGCCCCGCCTGCACAAGGGCATCTACAAATTCATATGCACTTTCGTCAAAACAACCGATACCATACCGGGAAGGCAGACTTGCCACCGGCAGTAAAATTCCACTTCTTCTCATATATACTCCAATCCCACTTGCCGTTATTCTACCAGCAGTGACTTACTAACCTTAACCTCGTATTCCTCCGACCAGCTCTTATAGGTATTCTGAAAATCAAGAATCTGGCGTTCCTCTACTATCTGGTTTTTATATTCATTGTTAATTTCTTTACTGGAGGGACTGACACAATATGCAATATAGTAGCCATCACCTTCCTCCACCACATTAGAAACCTCATATTCCTTCAAAGCCAGTGAAGCATTGGCGAGATTCATTCTAGTGTCTGCGCCTCCAATCAGACATTCGACATCCTCCGCCTCCGTATTCTCCCTTGCCAGACGGTAAAAATTGCTGTCAGATGCCCTTGCCTGCTGACAAAGTTCCTCTGCCTTCTGCCTCACCTGTGCCCTTGTGCTATCATCTGCCTTCAGATAAATCAACTGCACCTTTGCCGCCTTTAACTGCTCCGCCGTGACACCGGTGTTTGTTTTTCCAACCACAATATGGTACATTTTTTCTGCCAGCTTATTTTCTTCCAATATTTTTGACAACATCGCTATACTCATGCTGTTTTCTTTTTTTACAGAATCACTCAGACCTTCATAATATTTTTTCGCCTGATAATCTGCCGCTTCCTTTTCGTCCGCCGCCAGTGTCACGCCTTGCTTTTCCGCCGCCCTGACAATGACTTTAACCTGAATAATCAGACGGAGAACATCCTCGATGGCCTCCTGCCCGATGCTCTTTTTCCCGTCCTGAATACCGGAATAGCTCCAGACTCTCTGGGTCAGTACACTTTCATACTGTGTCTTCATAAAATAGTAATAAATTTTATATTCCTGATAGGAAACAACCGTTTTTCCCACTGCCAGTGCCGTGGAATCCTCCTGAAGCGTTCCGTTACTGACCGAGGCGGCATTTTCTGTTTTGGATACTGTTTCCTCTGCCTTTTCATCCCTTCCGCACGCCGTCATGCCCAGACACAGGCAAAGACATAGCAATATAGCTATCACTTTATTTTTCGTCATTTTTTCCTCCTTTTTCCACACAAAGGCTGCTAATCTTCTCCGTTACCATTTCCGCCTGCTCTAAAAGATTCCCCTCCGGCTCATAGAGAAAATACGGAGCCGCCCCCGGCACAAACCGAAGCCTTCTCTCCATCCCCGCAATCAGCGACGGAATCCTCTCTGCCTCAAGGTCTGCCTGGGGATACATAGTAAACCGCAGATGTTTCCCTTTGTCTGTAATATCTGTAATATAGGCTTTATGCGCCTTTGCTTTTAAAAGAGCAATCCGCAAAAGATTCATAACGCTTTTCGGTGGTTCACCAAAGCGGTCTAAAAGCTCATCCAGCATATCACTCTTTTCTTCCTCCGTCTCAATTTCCGCAATGCGCTTATAAACATCCAGTTTTTGGAATTCATTCTTAATATAACTGACTGGGATAAATGCGTCAACCTTTATATCCACACTTGTTTCATATTCCTGTTTTTCTACGGTCTCGCCCTTCAGCCTTTTTACTGCTTCATTTAACATCTTGCAATACAAATCATAGCCCACTGCCTCCATGTGCCCGTGCTGTTTTGCGCCCAGAAGATTTCCGGCACCACGGATTTCCAAATCCCGCATGGAGATACGAAATCCGGATCCAAGTTCCGTAAATTCTTTAATGGCAGCAAGGCGCTTTTCTGCCACCTCCCGTAACATTTTATCCCGTTTGTACATAAGAAACGCATAGGCTGTCCGGTTACTTCGTCCTACCCGCCCCCGCAGCTGGTACAGCTGGGACAGTCCCATCCGGTCCGCATCCTCGATAATAATCGTATTGACATTGGGAATATCCAGTCCGGTTTCCACAATGGTGGTTGACACCAGTACATCAATTTCTCCCTGCACAAACTGGAACATTGTCCTCTCCAGCTGCCGCTCATTCATCTGTCCATGGGCAAAGGTCACTACCACCTCCGGCACGAGCTTTGCTATTTCGTTTGCCACAATATCCATATTGTTTACGCGGTTATACACATAGTATACCTGTCCGCCTCTCCCCACCTCACGGAGAATCGCCTCTCTGACAATTTCCTGATTTTTCTCCATGACAAAGGTCTGAATCGGCATACGGTCCACCGGAGGTTCCTCCAGTACACTCATGTCCCTAATTCCCACCAGACTCATATGCAGTGTCCGTGGTATCGGCGTCGCCGTCAACGTCAGAACATCAATATCATGCTTCATCTGCTTGAGCTTCTCCTTATGAGTTACCCCAAACCGCTGTTCCTCATCTACAACTAAAAGTCCAAGATTTTTATAGGAAATATCCTTTCCCAAAAGCCGGTGGGTTCCCACCACCACATCGACACTGCCCTTTCGCAACCCTTCGATTGTCTTTTTTTGTTCCGCCGCTGTCCGAAGACGGCAGAGCAGTTCTACATTAATGCCAAAATCCTTCATCCTCTGGGTAAAGGTGTTATAGTGCTGGGCAGCGAGAATCGTAGTCGGCACTAAAAATGCCACCTGCTTGTCATCCATCACTGCTTTAAAGGCAGCCCGGATAGCAATTTCCGTTTTTCCATATCCCACATCGCCACAGATTAACCGGTCCATTATTTTTTCACTTTCCATATCGGTCTTTACCGCCTCAATGGATTTCAACTGATCCTCTGTTTCCTCATAGGGGAATAATTCCTCAAATTCCTTCTGCCAGACTGTATCCTTGGCAAAGGAATGTCCCTTTTTCGCCTGCCGTCTGGCATATAAATCCACCAGTTCCTTCGCAATTTCCTGTACCGCTCCCCGGACTTTTGTCTTTGTCTTTTTCCACTCCGGCGAATTTAACCGGCTCAGCTTCGGCACCTTGGCATCACTGCCGGCATATTTTTGCAACACCTCTAAGGAGGTAGCCGGCACATAAAGGTTACTGCCGGCGGCATAGGCCACCTTTAAGTAATCCTTTGTCACCTGTCCCACCTCAATTTTTTCAATCCCCTGATAAATACCGAGACCGTGATTTTCATGGACCACATAATCTCCTATTTTTAAGTCATTAAAACTGTGTATCGAAGCACCGTTATACTGTTTGACTTTCTTCTTTTTTTTCTTTTTCAGTCCTCCGAAAATATCGCCTTCCGTCACCACGACAAAACGCAGGGACGGGTACTCAAAGCCTCGTCTAACATTTCCCCTTGTGACCATAACCTCTCCCGGCGACAGTCCATGCTCCATTTTCCCGTCATAAAAAGCGGGGATGTCAAAATCCATTAAATCCTCGCAGAGGCGCCTTCCCCTTGTCTCCGAGGCAGATACTAAAAGTACCCGGTACTTTTGCTTTTTCAGTCTCACAATATCCTTTGCCAGCAGGGAAAAATTATTATTATAGGAAGGAGAGGACTGTACCTGAAAATAAAATTTTCGCCGTACAGTGACATCTTTCATTGCCATATCCAACGTGGACAAAAGCACCTCCGGATAATTTTGCAGTTTATGCAACAGCTGTGGCAGTGAGTAAAGAACATCCATCTGTTCCGGCAGAATATATCCCTTTTCCAAACGAGTCACCATGCTGTCTCTAAATTCATATTCCACCGCTTCCGCCCTTTCGATACAGCGGTTTGGTTCATCCAGAAAAACCACTGTCCGTCGGTTTTTAAAATAGTCAAAAAAGGAGACCGTGTTTAATGAGCCATCCGGTTCCTTGGCAAAATACCGGATATAGCTTTCCAGATTTACCATGCCGTGATACGCCTCAAAGGTATTTTGGAAGTTTTCTACGTTCTGACGAAGCCTTGCCGCTTCCTCGTTTTTCCCCTGCTCTCTTAGATCCTTAACACATGCCTCCATATCCAGTCTGATTTTTCGCAGACCGGCAAGGGCTCTGTCCTCGGTCATAAAAATTTCTGAAGCCGGGTATATTTCTACCTTCTCCAGATTTTCCACCGAGCGTTGACTCTCCACATCAATGCTTCGTATCGTATCGACTTCATCTCCCCAAAAGTCAATACGGCAGGGCGTTTCCTCCGTCAGAGGGAACACATCTAAAATACCGCCCCGAATCGAAAACTCTCCCTCCCTTTCCACCTGTGCCGTATTTTCATATCCCATGTCCGACAGGCGGCGCCGTATATCTTCCAGATCCACCGTATCTCCCCCGGCAAGTGTAATTTTATTCTCCTCATAGGCAGAAAAAGGCATACAGTAATCCATACCGGCATCAATTGTCGTCACAATGGTTACCGGCTCATTTTCCGCTATTTTTTTTATCACCTTCAGCCGTTCTTTTACGATTGCCTGACCGTGGACATCCGCACTGTAAAAAATCAAATCCTTTGCCGGATAATACATGACGTTTCTGTCATACATCCGGTAATCCTCCATGATTTCCTTGGCACGGATTTCATTATGAGTTACAATCAGACGGAAATCCCACTCCTTTGAAAGTCCATAAATGAAATGGCATTTCTGAGCATCAATGCCGCCAATCACATGGACCGGCGTATTCCCGTTTTCAATGGCAAGCTTTAGCTGTGTGAATTCTTCCAGTTCCCTTAACGGGGCAAGTAATGTCTCCACGTCTACCTCTCTATCCTTTTTCCGTTTACACGGTTCATTGCACTTTCTACGCCCTCTTCCATGATAGCGAGGACAGCCTCCTCTGCCAGAGAGAAAATATCACGAAACATGCCATCCTCTTCTCTGGAAAACCGTCCCAGCACATGCTTTACTAAATCTCCTCTGCCCGGTCCGCCTACACCGATTTTTATCCGGGCAAACTCCTGTGTCCCCAGATGGGAAATAATGTTTTTGATTCCGTTATGGCCTCCTGCACTGCCTTTTTTGCGCACGCGGATCTGTCCTACCTCCAGACTGATATCATCATAGATAATAATTATCTCATCCAAATCTATTTTATAATAATCTGCCAGCGCGCGCACACTCTCCCCGCTGAGATTCATGAAAGTCTGGGGCTGTGCCAACATAACCTTCCATCCATCTATGACTCCCTTTCCTACCAGTGCTTTATGCTCCCTGCTTCTTAGGGAAATTCCGTATTTATCACAAAGATAGGTTATCATATCAAATCCGATATTGTGCCTGGTTGCCGCATATTCCACCCCCGGATTTCCCAAACCCACAATTAAATACATCCCTTATTTCCTCCTGATTCCATAGGTTTTACCCGACGATACCTCCGCCCCGCCCCTGACTGTACAAAAACAGACAATGGAACATGAACAGAATATCCTCGGGTTATAATAGCATACCACTCGTGGTGGAAAATGGCAACAAGAAATCGGTCACAGACTCATAAGTCGAACACTTATGCTCCTATGACCGATTCTTAGGTTTTCTCCTATTCCGCATCTTCGGGCATTTCCTCTAATGCCTGCTGGAATTTTTCTAAGATTGCATCCTGCAATACCGCCCGCATATCACCATTAATTGGATGAGCAATATCCCGGTATTCACCATCCGGTGTCTTTTTACTAGGCATCGCAATAAATAAGCCTTTCTCCCCTTCAATCACCTTGATGTCGTGAACTACAAAAGCATCATCGAAGGTAACAGAAACTACTGCTTTCATTTTAGACTCTTTGCTCACTACCCGAATGCGAATATCTGTGATTTGCATTCTGCTGCCCCCTTTACTCATTTTTACAATACGTAACGTTCGTTTTGTTCCAAAATAATCTTGATGTCCTCCGGCGTTCCCACATAGTTGGAATTCGCCTGGATGGTATCATGGCTTTCTACGATGCAGTTTTCTATATAAGTATTATCCCCAATATACACATCATTCAGTATAATGGAATTTCGTATTGTACAATTATTACCAACATAAACTTCCTTGAACAAAATGGAATCTGTCACTTCTCCATTAATGATACATCCGCTGGCAATCAGACTGTTTTTCACCTTCGAACCGGCATTGTACTTCGCCGGCGGCAGATCCTCAATCTTGGATGCTACCTGTGGATATTCATTGAAGAAGTACTGTCTTGTTTTTCGCTCCAGAAAATTCATGTTTGTTTGAAAATAGGATTCCACTGTCGTAATATTACTCCAGTAAGAACTCATCTGGTAAGCATATATTTTTTTCAGTCCCTTATATCGAAGGAATATATCCTTTACCAAATCAAATCCATCTTCATCCCCGGCACGCTCAATCATTTCGATCAGCTGTCTGCGCCGGATTACATAAATTCCGGTAGATACCAGAGTCTTTGATGTAACAATCGGTTTCTCCTCGAATTCTGTTACCAATCCGTTTTCGTCTGTCGTCACAACACCAAAACGGCTCGGGTCATCGCACTTGCCTAAGTCCTTCGTCACAATAGTAATATCTGCGTTCTTTTCAATATGATACTCCAACAGTGTATTCATATCCATTTTATATACGCAGTCACCAGACGCGATAATCACATATGGCTCATGGCTCGTCTTCAAAAAGTCGATGTTCTGTGCAATGGCATCTGCTGTACCTCTGTACCAGTTATTGTTGTCATGGGTCTGAGTCGGGGTAAAGACAAACAATCCGCCCTGCTTACGTCCGAAATCCCACCATTTGGAGGAATTCAGATGCTGGGTCAGTGACTTTGAATTATACTGGGTAAATACACCAACCTTGTTAATATGTGAGTTTGACATACTACTCAGTGCAAAATCAATTCCTCGGTATCCTCCCGCTACAGGCAGCGCTGCTGTCGCACGTTTCTTTGTCAGTTCTTTCATCCGGCTACTGTTTCCACCGGCCAAGATAATTCCTATTGCTCTCATAATACGTCACCTGCCTTTATCAAAGTCTCTCCACCCGCCAGGGTGTTGTCCGGATAGTCTTCTTTCGTCGTCTTACCTGATATGGCAGTATTTTTGCCAATGGTCACTCCATCCGGAATTACCGTTCTGTCTCCCACGGTAACAAGATTAAAGGCATATACGTCCGGCTTTAATTTGTTTACAACATTTTCTTCGCCGGCTCCCAGAACACAATTATCGCCGATTACTGTGTCCTCTGACACAATCGTCTTGTCCAATATTGTGTTCTTACCGATTCGCACAGAATTCATAATAATGGAATCCCGCACTACGGCACCTTCCTCAATAATGACATCGGAACCAATGACTGAATTGTGTACTTCTCCGTAAATTTCACAACCATCTCCCATAATCGCCTTATCCACAATAGCATTTTCAGCAATATACTGTGGACGCAGCCATTCATTTCTGGTATAAATTTTCCAGAATTCTTCATACAGATTAAATACCGGAATCAAATCAATCAGTTCCATATTTGACTCCCAATAGGAGCCAAGAGTTCCTACATCCTTCCAATAAGCATTGTACTCATAGGCAAAGATACGGTCCCCTCTCTCATGACAGTAAGGCAGAATATGTTTACCGAAGTCACACCCCTTTTGATCCTTCAGTGTAATCAGTGCCTCCTTTAATACCGGCCATGAGAAAATGTAAATTCCCATGGATGCCAGATTACTTCTCGGATGCTCCGGCTTTTCCTCAAATTCCAGAATACGATGCGTATCGTCCGTAATACAAACGCCAAAACGGCTTGCCTCCTCCAACGGCACCGGAATCGTCGCCATAGTAACATCCGCATTGTTTGCCTTGTGAAAATCCAGCATGACCTGATAATCCATCTTGTAAATATGGTCGCCACCCAGAATCAATACATAATCCGGATTATAATATTCCATATAATTCAGATTCTGGTAAATCGCATTGGCTGTTCCCGTATACCACTCGCTACTCGTACTCTTTTCGTACGGTGGTAATACGGACACGCCTCCGACATTACGATCCAAATCCCACGGAATACCAATTCCGATATGAGTATTCAGCTTAAGCGGCTGGTACTGTGTCAGTACACCTACTGTATCAACCCCCGAGTTGATACAGTTACTCAACGGAAAATCAATAATACGATACTTTCCCCCAAAAGCAACAGCAGGTTTTGCTACATTTGCGGTCAATACACCCAGTCTTGACCCTTGCCCCCCAGCAAGTAACATGGCTATCATTTCTTTTTTGATCATGTTATCACCTCTGTTGTTAGATTATGTAATGAGTATACCATATTATTTTACAGATGTGAATCATTTTGACAAATTTTTTTCAATCTTTTTTAGTTTTTTCGTCATATTGCACAAAAAAAATTGTTTTTTATTAAGCATATTCACCTTTTATCTTGTATTTTCCCCGGCATAACTATATAATTATAATAGAAATATGAAGAAAGGTGCTTTACGTATGTACGAAATTGATTTCAAGCAACCATGCAAAATTCATTTTACCGGCATTGGCGGTATCAGTATGAGCAGCTTTGCCGAGTTACTTCACAGCATGGGCTTTACCATTACCGGATCTGACTGGCACGAAAGCAAGATAACCAGGCACTTAGAGAGCCTTGGCATACCAGTAGTATATGAACAAGTGGAAGAAAATATTACAGAGGACATTGCCCTTGTTGTCTACACCGCAGCGGTAAAATCTACCAACCCGGAGTTAACACAGGCAGAGGCACTTGGCATACCGACGATGGAGCGCGCGAAGATGGTAGGACAAATCATGAAAAACTATTCCTCTGCCATTGCGGTATCCGGCACCCACGGTAAAACCACAACCACCTCAATGGTTTCCCATATTTTTCTGGAGGCGGACTTAGACCCCACCATTTCTGTCGGCGGTATTTTACCTGCCATCGGCGGAAATATCCGCATCGGACATTCAGAACATTTTATAACCGAGGCTTGCGAGTATACAAACAGCTTTTTGCAGTTTTTCCCTACAGTGGGTATTATACTTAATATAGAAGAAGACCATATGGATTTTTTCAAGGACCTTGCCGATATCCGCCATTCTTTCCGTGAATTTGCAAAAAAAATTCCGGCTCATGGTACACTTATTATTAATGCAGATATTGAAAATTATACTGAGATCACAAAAAATCTTTCCTGCAAGGTACTGACCTATGCACTGGAAAATAAAGAAGCGGATTTTACGGCAGACAATATTTCCTATAATGAAACAGGATGTGGCAGCTTCGATGCCATTGTGAATAAGAAAAAAAGCGGTCATTTTTCCCTGAATGTCACGGGCGCCCATAACATTTCCAATGCTCTGGCATGTCTTTGTCTGGCATCCCTCTATGGCATTGGTGAAACGACAATTCAGAATGCCATGACCGCCTTCCACGGTACAAACCGGCGCTTTGAATACAAGGGAGAGAAAAACGGCTTTACCATTATTGATGACTACGCACATCATCCGACGGAAATCGCCGCCACACTGACCTCGGCAAAACGCTACCCGCACAAAACTCTTTGGTGTGCCTTCCAGCCGCATACCTACACAAGGACACGGGCATTTTTAAAGGATTTTGCCAAATCTCTCTCGCTGGCAGACAAAATAATTCTCGCTGACATCTACGCCGCAAGGGAAAAAGATCCCGGTGATATTTCCTCCCTGTCCGTAAAGGAGGAGTTAGAGAAACTGGGAAAGGAAGTATACTATTTTCCGGACTTTGAAGAAATTCAAAAATTTATTTTAAAAAATTTAGTCCACGGTGACCTGTTGATAACTATGGGTGCCGGAAACATTGTAGAAATTGGTGAAGCCCTTTTAAAGGACTGATTTATGCACATTATCCACAGCCTTATCAACATTCTGTCGAATGAATCGGCTGTGGATACTTTTTTGTCAAGAAAAATTTGTGAATAATTTATTTATTTTTTTCAAATTTGCAAAGTGCTGAAAAATCGTTGTTTTTCTTTCTTTTTTCTACTAAAATAGTACAGGCACTTTTATATTATCAACATTATCAACATTATCAACACCTCTTTTCTACAGCAAATGTACACCTTCTCTCCCATTTGCAACTCATTTTTCTTTATGATATACTCTGTGTGCAAGAACAGGTGACAGCAGGAGCAAATCCTACTGCTACACGGGAAAGGAAATGATTGCCGAAATGGGTTTTACAATTACGGGGGAGCGGAACGCCGGATATACGCAAATATCCAATCTCTTTATTCGTACATATATGCCGACTGCTAACGGCAATTTTGTAAAAGTTTATCTATATCTTAAAATGGTCTGTGAGCATTCAGAGGAAAAAGATTTATCCGTTTCGAAACTGGCCGATTTAATGGAATGCACGGAAAATGATATTTTGCGCGCGCTTCGATACTGGAACCGGGAAGGACTTTTAGAGATGCAGGAGGAGGATGGAGAAATCTCCCGCATTCTTCTTCGGGACACGCCGGGAACGGATACCGCAGAAGCGGTTTCCCATGAAACCATCTCCGATATGGCAGCGACCGGGGACACGGAACCGGAAATAGAAACAAACACAGAAATAGAAGCCGGTATAGAATCGGAAAATCCGGTTGAAACAGCAGAGCCGGATTTACCGGATAAGCACACCTATACTCCGTTGCAGGCAGAGGCGCTGGTAAAGGATATTGAAATAGAAAAAACCATTACCCGGGTGGAAGCACTATTGGGAATACCGGTTTCTCCTGCACACTTACAGTTGATTTTATATTTTATGTGCGACATCGGTTTTTCCTCGGAGCTCTTAGTCACCCTGTATGAGACGGCATTGAAAAAGGGAAAGAAACAACCACGTTATATTGAAGCCATTGGCATCAGCTGGGCAAAACAGGGAATTCAGACTCCGGAGGAGGCGAAACAGGAATCCGAGAGTTTCAGCGGCACCTATTCACTGGTAGCCAAAGCCCTTGGCATTAGCCGGAATCTGGCACCCGCCGAACGGGAAATTATTGACAGCTGGAACACCTATCATTTTGCCGACAGCATTATAAAGGAAGCCTGCAAACGGACGGTTTTACAAACCGGAGACACAAGCCTTCACTATGTATCCAAAATTTTAAAGGACTGGCATGAAAAGCAGGTTATTTCCTTAAAAGACATTGAAAAATGTGATGAATCCTATCAACGACAGAAGCGAAGTGTAGCCGGCGGAAAGAAAATCATTCCGGCACAGAACCAGTTTCAGAATTTTCCACAGCGCAGCTACTCCAAAAACGAGTATAGCAGTCTGGAAAAGCAACTCCTGCGCGCAAAGGAATCCTAATATAAAAAATCGAGAAAGGGAAGTCTATGTTACTGACAAACAGCCAATATGAACAGTTAATGCTGGGGTACTATGACAAGCAGCTCCGCACAAAACATATTGCACAAAAACGATATCAGGAAGTACTGTCTGCCATTCCTGACATCGGCAGGCTGGATGATGATATACGAAGCCTCTCTTTGTCCTATGCCAGACAGAAACTGACACAAGGATTGGAGGAAGGAAATTTACAGAACAAGATTGACGCCATTACGAAGGAAAAGGAAGAACTCCTTGCCTCCCATGGCTTTCCAGCCGATTATCTGAAGCCGGTTTACGAATGCCCGGACTGTCAGGACACCGGCTATATTGACGGCGTTAAATGCCATTGCTTTGAAAAGGAAATTGTAAACTTTCTCTATTCCCAATCCAATCTTCAGGATGTTTTGGAAGAGGAGAACTTTGCCTTCTTTCATCTGGATTTTTATCCGGATGACTACATCGAAGAGACCACCGGACAGACACCGCGGGATAATATGAGAAATATCCTCGATACCGCCAAAAATTTTATCCGGGACTTTGACAGCAGACAGGATAATTTACTTTTATACGGAAACACCGGCGTGGGAAAAACCTTTTTGACAAACTGCATCGCAAAGGAGTTATTGGATTGTTCCCACACGGTTGTTTACTTGACTTCTCTGAAGCTATTTGATATTTTAGAAACGTACAAATTTGACAAGGGATTGTCACAAGATGAAAAAAACGCCACCGTTTCTTACATTTTAGATAGCGATTTACTGATTATTGATGATTTGGGAACGGAGTTAAACAATGCCTTTACCTCCTCCCAGCTCTATCATTGTATCGACACACGAAAGAACAACGGAAAATCTACTATTATTTCCACCAATCTTTCTTTTGATGATTTACGGGAACGTTATAGCGAGAGAATTTTTTCCCGCATTACCAGCAGTTATACCCTGATAAAAATAACCGGGGATGACATCCGGTTAAAAAAGGCTATTATGCAGCATTAGATTGATAATTATAAAAATGGAGGAAACCCTAATGAGCCAGAAAGACTTATCACAGACAATTCCTTACGGAGACCTGGGAATCATTCCCCTGGAAAGCAGCAGGACAATCGGACAGAAAGTGGATGAATTCATTGCCCGTTGGAGAAATGACAGCAATCCGGGAACATCCATTCATTTTAACAATTACAAAAAAGATTCCTATATTATTGACGCCGTCTGCCCGCGTTTTGGCTCCGGCGAAGCAAAGGGAATCCTGAATGAATCAGTCCGTGGAAAGGATATCTATCTTCTCGTAGATGTCTGCAACCACAGCCTGTCCTATAAGGTGTGCGGTCAGATTAACCACATGTCACCGGATGACCACTATCAGGATTTAAAACGTATTATCGCTGCCATCAGTGGCAAAGCAAGGCGAATTACGGTTATCATGCCATTTTTATACGAGAGCAGACAGCACAAACGTAGCTCCAGAGAATCTCTCGACTGTGCTCTGGCACTTCAGGAGCTCACAAATATGGGCGTGGAAAACATCATTACCTTTGATGCCCATGACCCGCGGGTCCAGAACGCAATTCCGTTGAAGAGCTTTGAAACCGTACAGCCAACCTATCAGTTTATCAAGGCGATATTGCAACATGTACCGGACATTCATATGAACACGAAAAATATGATGATTATCAGTCCAGACGAAGGTGCCATGGGACGTGCCATTTACTTTGGTAATGTGGCAGGTATTGATGTGGGAACTTTCTACAAACGGAGAGATTATACAAAAATTGTAGAGGGACGCAACCCGATTATCGCCCATGAATTTTTGGGGTCCGATGTAGAGGGAAAAGATATTATTATTATTGATGACATGATTTCCTCCGGCGAGAGTATGCTGGATGTCGCCACTGAGTTAAAACGAAGAAAGGCAAACCGCATTATTGTGGCTTCCACTTTTGGTCTTTTTACAAACGGACTGAAAAAATTTGATGAGGCCCATGACAGCGGACTGATTTACCGCCTGATGACAACAAACCTTGTCTATCAGCCAAAAGAGCTTTTACAGCGCGACTATTACATCGACGTTGATATGAGCAAATATATTGCACTCCTTATCGATACCCTAAATCATGACGAATCCATTGCGGAATACTTGAACCCAACGGAGCGTATCGAGCGCATACTGAAAAAATATCATCAGGAATAATCTAAAAAATGTATGATATGATACAAGGGTCTGTTGGAATTCCTAATCATCCAACAGACCCTTTGTGGAAATCTCTACAATTTAGAAAGTATGCCAGTCCTTTTCATCTATATACATGAATAAATTGGCAGTCTTGTACCACTCCTGATAAGCCGTCAGGGATGCCTTTGGCACATAGACTTTGCAGAAGATTGGAAGTTTCGCATATTCCTCCTGACCACCCTCTTCCAGCTGAGGTGGTGTGGTTCCGCGGAAATAAACCTTTGACCCTGCACAAACACTTATAGCAAAATTCCACTCTACGCCGAGCCATGTCACACTGGCTGGGATATCAAGAAGCATTAGATCTCTGCCCTCGGTCAGGGTTCCGCAAAGAGTCGCATCTGCACTTATCTTCTTCACCTTATTGGAAATGACAAGTTCTGCCGACTTTGCAATTGCAACTACCAGAAGACCATCTGTCTTGCGGTATATGCACTGACCACTTTTCGCATAGACCGGGTTGGCTTTATCAAGCGTAATTTTCTCGATTTCTGTTCCTGACAGGCAATCCCTCTGCAGATTATTGATATTTTTCCCCAGCTTGACTGTCGTAGCATTGGAAGAATAGAAGGCCCCTGTTTGAATCGTTGTCACATGTTTCGGAACCGTAACCGTCTTCTTTTTCGGAGCCACCCAGACGAGCTTCTTCCCATTTTTGGATAGAAGCAACCCGCCTTTCACAGTAAACTTCTTATTCTTTTTTGATATAGTCAATTGATCCAGCTTAGGACAATCTGCGAAACACGTATAGGATGAAAAATCAGTGAAGTTCTTTGGCAGCTTTACTTCCTTCAATTTTTGGCAGCCATAGAATGTCTCCGCATCTAACACCTTTACTTTATCCGGTATCTTCACTTTAGTCAGCGACCTCATTCCACTAAAGGAAGTCTTCTCAATTTCTGTAACCGTAGCAGGCAATGTCATCGTTTTGATCTTACTGTTGGATCTGCCGTATCCATCACAATCATGCGCATATTCAACCCAAACGCCAAAAATGTTTTGGTAAAAATCCAAATCTTCTTCCGGGATAGAAGACATATCTGCACCAATGCGTGTCACATTTATCTTTTTGATTTTTTTTGGAAACTTTAGGCTCGTCGGCGTAGCTTTTTTCTTCCTGGTCGTTACTTTGTACACCCATGCCTTCTTCTTATTCTTTGACAGATGAGCATAAAACTTAAAACTTCCTTTTGTTACAGTGTAGGACTTACTCGTATCCCACGAAGCAATCCTCTGCTGATACGTTGCCGCCTTCACAATGCCTCCACCGTTCAATCCTTTCAGTATAGGCGAGGACTGAGGCACCGCCACACCACAGCATGTAACCACCAGTAGTACAAAAACTCCTAAAATACTAATAAATCTTTTCCCCATAAAAATTACCCCCTTCATTTGTATTCTACATATAAAACGAATGAAAGGGGGTAAATGTTGCAACTTCCTATACTATTTTATAAATTTGTATTAATCTTCATCGTCTACATCGTCGTTATATCCATCGTCATCGTTGTCGATATCCGGCGGGTCAGTTGCCGGGGCCTTTGTCTGTGACGGTGGCTTTGTCGGTGACGACGTCTTTGCCGGTACCTTTGTCGGAGTCGGTGTTTTTTTGCCAGGCTCAATCTTATCATCCTCGTCGGTATCCACGTCCGTATCATTATCCGCCGAGTCCCTGTCGAGATTTTTATTTCCCTTTCCGGAAGAACCACCACTTCCACCGGAAGAGGAATCATTACCGGAACCGGAGGAGGAATTCGAAGATTTCTTCTTGAAGGTAAAATTCTTCACTTTCAAATCAGCATGAATATCATTCATAAATTCATGCCAGGTACGTCCCGGATAGGTAGAACCAAACAAATCCGGTACCGTCTGTGGGGAATCATAACCAATCCACACGGCTGTTGTGTAATACGGTGTGAAGCCGCAGAACCAGCCATCCTTTTTATCATTAGTAGTTCCCGTCTTGCCGGCACAAGGCATTCCATTGTCAAGCCCCAGTCCGGCAGCGGTACCACGGATAAATACCCCGGTCAAAATATCTACCATAGAATTTGCCGCATCGGCATTGTAAATATATTTTTCATTGACATCGTCTTCTACAATCGTGTTTCCGTCTGCATCGAGAATTTTCACAATACAGGTCGGTTCTCTGTATTTCCCGTTATTTTCCAACGTAGCATAGGCAGAAGCCATTTCCAAGGGACTGGCACCGTAGGTCAAACCGCCTAAGGAAGCAGGCAGATAATAGTCTGAGCTCACAATGCGGTTAAAGTTCATCTGCAGAAGATAATCTAACCCCACTTCCGGTGTCAACTTGTCAAAGAGCTGCCATGCAACAGTATTCAGAGAATGCTCCACCGCAAACCGCAGAGAAACATATCCGTAATAACGCCCGTTAGAATTAGAAGGACCATCTTTAAATTTGTGGTCATTGATTGTCGTATAGGCGGTATCCCCCCGCTCCAGTGACGGCGTGTATACAATCAATGGTTTTACGGAACTTCCCGGCTGACGATGGGACTGATAGGCGCGGTTCAGGGAATACCCACTGGTATTCTGACTTCGTCCCCCGACAATCGCCACCACTCGTCCGGTTTCGTTGTCAATACAGACCGCCGCTCCCTGCATTTTATAAGTACCGTTGGAAGCCTTTTCCTTAAAGCCGGACAGATTATGATTGATGGAAGACTGCAACTTTTTCTGCATACTTAAATCAAGGGAGGTATAAATCCGGTAGCCATTATTCAAAAGCATCTGCTGGGCTGCGGCATACTCCTCGTCATACCGTTCCTCGTATTCTTCCCTTTCCTCATCACTATCAAACTGGTTGTTAAACTCAAAGCCATTTAGCTTCATCAACGCCCGGATGGCACAGTAGGAAACAAAGGTCTGGATGTAATCTCTTTTTTTCACTTCCTGAATTTTTAGCTTGATTTTTTCATTGTAAGCCTCATCATACTCTACCTGATTAATTTTCCCCTCACTGAGCATCTGATCCAGAATACGGTTTTTTCTTTTTACCGTATTGTCAAATCTTTTCTCCGGGTCATATAAAGTTGGATTGTTCGGGATGGCACAGAGAAAACAAATCTGAGCCAGTGACAAGTCCTGACAACCCTTGCTGAAATACCCTCTGGCAGCCGCCTCCAGACCATAATAGCCATTGGCAAAATATATGGTGTTCATATAAAATTCCAGTATCTGATTCTTTGTATACTTCTCCTCCAGTGCCTTGGCAATAAAAATCTCCTTTATTTTTCTCTCATAAGTTTTTTCTGTCGTAAGAAAGACTCCCCTTGCCAACTGCTGGGTAATGGTTGATGCTCCCTGAGTCTTTTCGCCGTTATTTTTAATTAACTCTACTGCCGCACGGATAATGCCCTCGCCGTCAATACCGTTATGGGTATAGAATTTTCTGTCCTCGGTGGCAATAAAGGCATCCTTGGCATAATCCGGAATGGACTCAATTCCCAAATAGTAAGCGTCCTTTTCCCCCTTGAGGACGGCAATCTGCTTTCCTTTACTGTTATAGGCAATGGATGTTTCCGAAGTACGGAACGTTTCCGCTGAAGATGCCTGAACAAGTGCTTGCGCCTCATCCTGCATGGCAAATATTTCTTTTCCGTATCGTAAATAAAAAATGATACCTACCACAAGAATCGACAGAAGAAAAAGTAATATGAAAATTTTAAAGCCCAGCCAGAATTTCCTGTGCTTTTTTTGCTTCTTTACTTTTTTCATTTTATTCTTGGCCATAAAAACCTCCCTTTTTATACCCGGATATATCGTTCGCCCTTCGTAATTTTAGCAAGATGCAGTGCCTCTTCCGCTTCCTGATAAAGAACTGTATAATCGGCTATACCCTCTACTGCCACTGCACCAACACTACATGTCAGATTTAAATCTGCCACCTTGTTATCCGTCATTTCTATCTGTTGAATGATAATTTCCACAATTTCATCCAGTTCCTCTACCGGCAGATTTTTAAAATATAACAATACTTTCCCGTCGGCAAGCCGTCCGAATGTACCTTTTGTTTCTATAATTTGCTTGATAATATCCACAACCCGGTGCATGGCAGCATCTCCCCACGCCACTCCGTTTTGCTCAATGGTTCTCTTAAAATTATTAATGGACACAATCACTACGCTGTGTCTGTCCTCTAAATCGGAGTCTTCCAGACTGTCACGAATCCTCTGCTGGATGGCACTGTTACTGTCAAGACCCAAAATCAGCTCATCTTCCTTTTGCTGGCGTTTCAGCACCTCATCATGGATGTTTCGTATTCGCCCGACAATACGGCTTACATTACCGCTCTCATCCTCAATACTGCTGTAATACAGACGATGCCATTCAAAGCCCCGTCCGGATATTTTGCTCAGATACTCCAATGTCCCCTCTGTTTTTTTCCTCGTGGCAAGCGTTAAATGCTGGCGGAATATATCCAGATAATCCGGATGTACCAGAGGATTTTCTGCCAGCATCCTGGAATAATGGGGAACTCTTCTGCGAATCAGCTCACCATCTATCTCTTTATAAGAATATGTCATAACATCTTCTGCTATTTTTACCTCAAACAAAATTTCATTTGCGGTTTCCTCTAAAATCCGATAACGCTCATGCTGTATCCGCAGTTCATTTTCGATTTCTTGCTGCTTTGTCACATCTAATATTAGAACAATAAAAATTATCCGTTTTCCACTCTTTGCGAGTGCTTTTCCCCTTACCCATATCCAGCCCTTTTTCTTTGGCGCCATGCGATAGTTAAGAGTGCAGTCTAACACCTTTCCATGGGTACTAAAATTTTCAATTTCCTGGCGGAGTTTTTGATAATCTTTTTGCTCCAGCAAAGCTTCTACACTTTTTTCCGGCTGTTTAAAAAAATCCTCAGGAAAATCATAGCACAGCTGAATGACTCCCTGACTCAGATACAGAGGGCGCACGATATCCGAACATTCATATATCCCGATTCCCCCCGGCAAAAGATTGCCAAAGGACTCTAAGAATACATTCCATGCCTCTATTTGTTCTTTCAGAAAGCCGACCTTTTTCGGCCTCTTACCGTTCTTCTCACTCAACAGCCACACCTCCTGCCTGTCAAACCAATTCTTCTGTGCATACATTATATATTATACCCCATATTATGGTATCTTGCAAAGTATTTCTTCATGGATGCGTCTGGCGCGATGCTCCCATGTATGGCGTGCCTTCGCCGTCTGATAGGCCTGCTTTTGCATTTGCTCCCACTTCTCCCTATCCTTTAACAGAGTCTGAATCTGCTCCGGCAGAGTATCCAGATGATCCAGTTCATAAAACATTAGATCTTCTTTATCTTTTAATTCCTCCTGAAGATAACGACTCCAGTCTGTAAAACAAACTGCTCCGTTTAGCATGGAGTTAAACACCCGGTCATGGGCTCCCTCTTTAAACCACGGCATGACATTCAGTGAAATTTTGGCCCTGCTGATTTGCTGCAGACATCCGAGAGAATCTAACACATCGCCCCGGATAATATTTTCCGGATGGCGACAGGAGAGCTTATCCCAGCCCGCACCAAAACAACGTACGGTTATTCCGGCATCCACCAGTGCTTTTACCACCTCTCCCCGGAAATAGTGTCTCACATATAAATCAATAAATATCATATTTGGCATACATTCCTTTATGCCCGCCTCATCAATGCCCTCCACCGATTCTGTTAGGTGACGGATAATTCCCTCCATCATTCCCATGTGAGGGTGTTTGATAAAATCATCGATAATTCCGTAATAAAATTCCGTGTACTCATCATCATGTCTTGTAATCGCTTCCTCAAATACCGATGGCGGTGTATAATTTCCCGTAAACACTACATCCACGGGTCTCTTCTCCCAACCCGGAAGCGTATCCTCCCTCCAAAGAGAGGTTCCCGCCAGAGGTAAAAAAGGTCCTCGTTTCATATCCGGAAAAAAGCGTCTCAGATACGCCTCATGTTCCCGGTCAATGGATATCTGGGTATAATCCTTTGGTAGATACGGAAGAAATTTGTGATAGTAAAAGGGATGATCCACCACAATATTGATGAAGGGGATTTCCCTTGCCTCAAAAAAGTTGATACCCTTTGCATCTATCATATAATCTTCCCCGCTGCATCCATCAAAATTAAAACTGACAGCGGCTGTTACTTTTGGCTCACAAAACCAGAGAAGCTTAGAAAGACTGTCATATTCATGGCACTGGTCAAAATAAAACACCTCATATCCCAGCCGCTCAAAAGTCTTTCCTATCTGCTCACTAAAATACCATAATGTTTCAATTCCTCTCGTAAACAAAACCAGCTTGCGTATCATTTCCCTTTCCTCTCTCTCGTTTTGTAACTTACACATTAAAGTCCAGAGAAACCGGACAGCACAAAGACCGTCCGGCTTCCCTGCGATACCACTGGCATAATGATGCCATTATGCTAGCATAACGGTGCCAATTTGAACCGTTATGCTAAGCAGACATCATGGTAATTCAATCTTGGAATACTCTTTTGGCGGAAGCGGCACCGTGGAATCCTTGACAAATTTCCGAACCGCCTGCGCCGCCTTCGGAACGGCAATGTTTGTTCCCACTCCGGCAACACAACCACCAGGACAGCCCATACCCTCTATCAGACAACCATCCTTTTTCCCGGCCTTTGCCAACATAAGTATTTTCTGGCACTCCGTTAAGCCCTCTGCGTGCTCAATATAAACCTCCGTACCCGGATAATACTCATTAATACAATTTTCAATGGCATTGGCAACACCTCCGGCAACACCATATCCACGCCCGGTTCCGGTAGCGTCATGGATTGGCTCCTCACATTCATAGGTTTCCATATCAATTCCCTTGGCAGCAAAAATTGCCTCCAACTCCTCAAAGGTAATGACAAAGTCCACATCACTCCGGACGGTACGACGGGATGCCTCCAGCTTTTTCGCCGCACAGGGACCGACAAATACGATTTTGGAATCCGGATGCCTCTGCTTAATGGTCCGGGCAGTGGCAACCATAGGCGTCAGGGCACTGGAGACTGTTTCCACCATATCCGGCAGCGCTCTTTTGGCAAGCATCGACCATGCCGGACAACAGGATGTCAGAAGAAATGGCAGCTTGCCGGTTTTTACTTCATTGACGTAGTGACGGGCTTCTGTTATGGCGCCGATATCTGCGCCAAGTGCCACCTCATATACATTGGCAAAGCCTATCTCCTTTAAGGCTGCCTTAATCTTCCAAAGCCTTACATCATCTCCAAACTGACCGATTACAGCAGGTGCCAGTTCCGCAATAACCGGACCCTGTTTCATGGCCTGAATCAGCTGGAATATCTGGGATTTATCGGAAATAGCACTAAACGGGCAGTTCACCATGCACTGTCCGCAGGAAACACACTTCTCATTATCTATTTTCGCACGCCCATACTCATCACTGCCGATGGCTTTAATACCGCAGGCAGCAGCACAAGGCCGAATCTTCTTGGCAATGGCATCATAAGGACAAATCGCTTTACATTTCCCACACTTGATACAGGCCTCTTTGTCAATTTGGGATTTCCCGTTTACCATGGAGATGGCATGTCTTGGACAGACCTCCACACAGGGATGAGCCATACAGCCGCGGCACTGGTCAGACACTTCATATACATTGTCTTCACACATGTCACAGGCAGATGGAATTACCTGCATAAGCGGCGGCTCATAATATTTTTCCGCCACATTGCTGGCATCCAGTCCGCTGGTAACGTGAACCGGTTCATCGTCCGGGCGAAGAGAAAGTCCCATCGCCAATCGCACACGCTCGGAACAGATGGCACGCTCGCGGTAAATACTTTCGCGGTACAAAGGCACCTCATTTGGTGTAATTTTGTAGGGGATTGCCTCGATGTCGTGATGAATATTTTTCGACTCAAAAGCGACTCTGGCAACCTCTGTAAATATCTGCTTCCTCAGTTTTTTAATTGGTGTTTTAATTCCTCTCATTTTTTCCTCCCATTGTTAAGAATGTCTTTTAAGTAACGGTAATATTTTTCTGCTTCCTCTGCAGGCTCCACAATCCGGACTCCATTTCCCAATCCTGCCAGCCAGCCATAAAACTGATGGCTGATATTTACCTCTGTCAGAATCTGAAAAAAATCCCCGTCCACCGGTATCAGCGGCACACTGCTGCCAAACCGGTCGATGGCCACACCTACAAGAGTCCGCGGAAATTCCAAGGTGATTCTTTTTCCCTCTCCGGCAAACATGCCGAAATTTTTCCGGGATAACCGTTCCAAATCAACGGCCTCAAACTCTTTTTTTCCACAACGTTTATTTTCTTCTATCCGAATCTGTTTCATCTTATCCACCCGGAAATATTTTATCATCTGCGTTTCCGGTTCAAAGGCTACCAGATAATAATTTTCATCCTCCCACAAAAGTGCCCAGGGCGACACTATGTACCGATCTCCACCACGACGTAAAACAAGTTTTTTCTGCAGATTCCATTCACAGTAAACAAAAGAAATCTCATGGTTTTCATGAATCGCCTGATGAATTCCGTCAATCAAATACAAGGTAGACATATTTGCCGATTTGATCTGATTTTTTACCCGAACCTGACGTTGAAGGGCATTTGCCTCATACCGGCTGGCAAACTGTTCCAGCTTTTTTATCAGGGCATTGGTCTGTTTCTCTGTCACAAATTTAGAGGCCTGCACGGCATCTACTAAAAGCTTTAGCTCCGGCAGTTCAAACTCACGGCTTCCCATATAATACCCTGACGGTTTTCCCGCCTGATATTCCACATCATATCCCAGAGCGCGCAGGGTCTCAATATCGGAATAAATACTTTTGCGCTCTGCATGGATTCCATAGCTTTCCAGAGTGGAAACTATTCGTTTCATGGAAACCGGGTGACTGGCATCGCTTTCCTCTTTTAAAAGAGACAGAAGATAAAACAGCTTTCGTTTCTGATTCGCCGTTTTGGGCAATCCTTTTTCCCCCTTTGGTTATTCCTCTGATACAATCTGGTTTCTTCCCTTTTCTTTCCCCTCATACAAAAGATCGTCGGCTCGACAGATCGTATGGTCAAAAGTTTCTCCATGACGACCGCAGGTAACACCGGCGGTTATAGAAATGTGAAAAGAATCTCCCCCGCATTCAAATTGCTTTCCCAAAATAGCTTCTCTGGCTTTCTCAAGCCGGTCCTTTAATTCTTCTACACTTCCGTCAAAGCCAATGAGAAATTCCTCTCCTCCCCATCGGGATACAAAGCCTGTCTCCGACACGGTGTCCTTCAGCACATCTGCCACGCATTTCAGGACTTCATCACCTTTCTCGTGCCCGTAGGAATCATTGACTTTTTTAAAATAGTCAATATCACACATTGCCACCACAATATTTTCCGGATTCTTCCTTCCCTTCACCTCTTGAAGAAAGGCACGCCGGTTCAAAAGATCCGTCAGTGGGTCCTTGGAAACCAAATCCGAAAGTGACTGGCTGACATCTTCTACATATTCACCGATATCTGCCAGCTCATCCCGCCGTTCCAATACTCCCCTGGACATTTTCTGGGAAAAGTTTCCCTTGGCAAGTCCGGCGAGAAAGTTCTTAATGTGCTGAATGGCTTCCACCATGCGCCGTGACAGGATATGACAGATGGCACCTGCCAGTAAAATCACAAAAATGCATATAAGAATATTGCCCTGAACCATATACTGCATGGAATCGCGAACCGATTCCACAGGTGCACCGGCAAAACTGATTCCAACAACTTCATTTTTGTCATTTCGAATCGGAACATAGTAACCAAAATAATCCTCACCATTGACATCGACATTTTCCGAAAAATATTCTTCCCCGTCTCCCAGCACTATTTCTACCACCTTGTCGGCGGCAACAGTGCCGGTCATTCTATTTCCCCCATTGTCCATCAGGGTCGTCAGACGGCGCTCCTTTCCGAAAAAAATCGTCACGTCTACGCCGGTGTCGCTTTTTATGTCATCCAGAATACGGTAATCCGAAGTGAGTTCTGTCTCGCCCTTCATCAGCTTTCCGTCTTCTTCATAAAACTCTCCACCATCGATCATATTATATACACTGATCAGATTGTGGGCGATTCCTGCCAGTTTTTTTTCTACCTCAAAACTCATTCCTTCCCGGACTGAATTCTGACTGTATACGGTCAATACAATTCCAAGAATCAGGATCGGAATCACCGACATCCGCATAATGGAAAATATCAGACTGCGTCGTTTTTTCTCTTTTGCCATTTATTCCTCTTCCTCCGGTAAAGCTACCTTTTGTTCTACTACTACCTTTTGTTCCAGACATTCAAAAATGCCGTCTATCTTCTCTTTCTTCATTTTCGGCGTCAAAACGCTTACTACCGGCACAACAATCAGTCCTGCTATCATCGCAATGGCGCCCGCATTAATCGGAGATGCGATATAGCTGAAAAACATATTAGAAACGGTAATTCCGATTCCGCAGACAAAGCTTGCCCAGACTGCGGCTTTCGTAACACCCTTCCAGTACAATCCATATAAAAACGGTGCCAAAAATGCGCCGGCCAGTGCTCCCCAGGAAATACCCATCAGCTGTGCAATAAACGCCGGCGGGTCAAGGGCAATAACAACCGAAATAATAATGAAACATGCTAACAGTACTCTCATCCAGATTAACTGCTTTTTATCATTCATATCCTTTACAAAGAGTGGTTTAATAAAATCTAACGTAAGTGTAGAGCTGGAGGTCAATACAAGACTGGACAAGGTGGACATGGAAGCAGAAAGCACCAGCACAATTACAACACCAATCAGGATATCCGGCAATGAAGATAACATCATCGGAATAATGGTATCATAGGCAACAGTTCCATCCGCCGCTGCCTGTACACCGGAAATCTGGCTGAAGCCCCCTAGGAAGTAACAACCTCCCGATACAACAATAGCAAATAAAGTAGATATAATCGTTCCTGTATGAACTGACTTTTCATCCTTAATAGCATAGAATTTCTGTATCATCTGCGGCAGTCCCCATGTACCTAAAGAAGTCAGAATGACTACTCCCAGCAGATTCAACGGGTCCGGTCCAAGGAAGGAAGAATAGGCTCCCGGCATTACATCACTTGGCACCTGTGCCAGTTCCTTAAGTGCCGCCATAAAACCGCCATGACCACTGAGTACCGCGGCAATTACCGCTACAATACCAAATAACATGATGATTCCCTGTACCAAATCATTTAAGGCTGTCGCCATATAACCACCCACGATAACATAAACTCCTGTCAACAGCGCCATCACAAGTACGCATATGCGGTAGTCAATATCAAATGCCATTCCAAACAGATTAGAAAGACCATTGTATACTGATGCCGTATATGGAATCAGAAAAATGAAGGCAATCATAGAAGCCGCCACACGAAGACTTTTACTTTCATAACGTTTGCCAAAAAAATCCGGCATCGTCATGGACTTCAAGTGCTTCGTCATAATCCGGGTTCGTCTTCCCAACACAACCCAGGCAATCAAAGAGCCTAATACGGCATTGCCGATTCCAATCCATGTGGAGGCAATTCCGTACTTATACCCAAACTGACCGGCATAGCCTACAAACACAACGGCGGAAAAATAAGAGGTACCATAGGCAAACGCCGTCAGCCATGGACCTACGGAACGTCCGCCCAGGACAAATCCGCTTACATTTGTTGCATGTTTTCTGGAATAAAACCCAATTCCAATCATCACTGCAAAAAATACAATGAGTAAGATAACTTTAATTACCATTTCCTTATATCCTCCTGCTTTTATTCCCTAATTCATACGAACAGTTCTATTTTACCATAAATACGGCTTTTCTGTAAAGTGGGTATCCTCTTTCTATACATTAGAACAAAAAAGCCACAATTTCAATATCACGCCTAACGCTTCGGATATGAAATCATGGCTCTTTTTATTTTCACTGGCGGCTATTTTCTGCCTGCCAATTCAATTCGAATCAGCGACTTTCGAAGTGCCAGTTCAGCACGGGTCATATTGATTGCTGCATCGCTGCTTTTCAATCGCCGCTCTGCCCTCGCCTTGGCTTCCATGGCACGGTTTACATCAATTTCCTCCGGCCACTCGCAGGACTGGGCTAAAATCGTTACCTTGTCCGGTGTTATTTCCATAAACCCTTCCAGTACCGCCGCTTCCTTCAGCTGTTCGCCACTTTCAGTAATGGTTAAAACTCCCGGTGCCACAATCGTCGTCAGGGGAATATGGTCGGCATAAATACCAATATCACCCTCTGTGGTTGTCAATTCCACCATTTCCACATCACCGGTGTAAAACACCCGCTCCGGGGAAATCACTTCCAGCTGGAATTTTTTCAATTCAGCCATGTTGTAACCACTTCCTTTCTCTAACGACGGGCTATAACATCGTCAATACTTCCGGCATTTAAGAAACAGCTCTCCGGAATATCATCATGCTGGCCATCCAGAATTTCTTTAAAGCCCTGAATGGTATCGGATAACGGAACATATTTTCCCGGAAGTCCGGTAAACTGCTCTGCCACATTGAATGGCTGGGACAAGAAACGCTGTACCTTTCTGGCACGGTTTACAAGCAGCTTCTCATCCTCGGACAACTCATCCATACCGAGAATGGCAATGATATCCTGCAACTCTTTGTATCTCTGTAAAATCTCCTGCACACCACGTGCCACCTGATAATGCTCCTCCCCGATAATTCTCGGGTCTAACATACGGGAAGTAGACGCCAACGGGTCTACCGCCGGATAAATACCAAGCTCCGCAATGGAACGCTCCAGTACGGTAGTGGCATCCAGATGGGCAAAGGTTGTTGCCGGAGCTGGGTCAGTCAGGTCATCCGCCGGCACATATACTGCCTGTACGGAAGTAATGGAACCACTCTTGGTAGATGTGATACGTTCCTGAAGGGCACCCATCTCTGTCTGCAACGTCGGCTGGTAACCAACGGCACTCGGCATACGTCCTAACAGCGCAGACACCTCGGAGCCTGCCTGGGTAAAACGGAAAATGTTATCAATAAAGAGAAGCACATCCTTTCCGCCCTTATCACGGAAATATTCCGCCATCGTCAGTCCCGTAAGACCTACTCGCATTCTGGCTCCCGGCGGCTCATTCATCTGACCGAATACCATGGTCGTCTTATCGATAACGCCGGATTCTATCATTTCATAATACAAATCGTTTCCTTCACGGGTACGCTCTCCTACTCCGGTAAATACCGAATAACCGCCGTGCTCCGTGGCAATGTTCGTAATCAGCTCCTGAATAAGTACGGTCTTACCTACACCGGCACCGCCGAACAAACCAATCTTACCACCCTTCTGGTATGGGCAGAGCAAATCGATAACCTTGATACCGGTTTCCAGAATTTCCGAATCCGTGGACTGCTCCTCAAAATTCGGTGCCTTTCTGTGAATCGGATTATACTCCTCCACCTTTGGCGGTTCCTTTTCATCAATCGGCTCTCCCAGCACATTAAACATACGTCCCAGTGTTTCTTCGCCAACCGGCACCGTAATCGGGGCTCCGGTAGCTTCTGCTTCCATGCCGCGGACAAGACCATCTGTCGGTCCCATGGCAATACAGCGCACCGTATCGTCTCCCAGATGCTGGGCAACCTCTACTACCAGTTTACTGCCATCCTGCGTCGTAATACGGATGGCATCATATATTTCAGGGAGCTGCCCTTCCTGGAATTTAATATCCAGTACGGCACCAATTATCTGAGTAATCACACCAAGACATTTGCTGTCTTTGTTTTCTGCCATTTTTTCCTCCTTCTGCTGCATTGGCAGCTTATTATTTTCAGCTTATTGCAGATGCTCCGGCAACAATCTCCGTGAGCTCCTGGGTAATCGCCGCCTGTCTGGCACGATTGTACTGAAGCCCTAATGTATCAATCATTTCCTCCGCATTGCTTGTCGCTGAATCCATCGCCTGCATTCTCGCACCGTTTTCACTGGCTACTGCCTCCACCAGTGCGCCGAATATCAGACTATTCACATACAGCGGAATAATATATCCCAGAGTTTCTTCCTCCTCCGGTTCATAATTCATCAGTGCCACAGGCCCCTTCTTTTCCTCCGAAGCTTCTTTTTCCGTCTGCTCCTCCTCAATATCCTCCTCACTGAAAGGAAGAATTTTAATCAAGGTCGGAATCTGGGTCACTGTATTTTTGAAAACCGTATATGCCAGATACACTTCATCAATTTCGCCATTTTCCAATGCACCCGTCACCGTCTTTCCAATGGACACGGCATCTCCGAACAAAGGATTGTTCATAACCTCGGAGAAATCGCCGGAGCATGTATAGCCCTGACGTTTCATGGCCTCCAATCCCTTTCGTCCCACCGGAAAGATAATGGTATTCTCCCGGTCAAAATCTCCCTGGGTAACCAGTTTAATCATGTTGGAATTGTAGCCGCCGGCAAGACCGCGGTTTGACGTAATCAGAATCACGCCCTTTTTCTTCGGCCCGCCATCGCTCTTTGCCGTTACATATGGATTTTCCGTTCCGCCGCTTTTCGCCAGCATACCGGATACGGTATGGTACATTTTTTCAAAATATGGCTTTGTTTCCTCAGCACGTCCCTTTGCTTTCTGCAATTTTACTGTAGAAACAAGTTTCATGGCTTTGGTTATCTGAGAAGTGCTCTGTATACTTTCCTTACGTCGTTTTATATCCCGCATTGACGCCATATTATCACACCTCTCTACTCTTCATGCAAAAATACGTTCTTATATTCTTCGATTGCCTTGATAAGCTTCGGTTCCGTACTTTCACTGATTTCCTTTTCATCCCGGATGGCAGCAAGAATATCCGGATACTTTGTATCCATAAATTCAAACAATCCTTTTTCAAAATTCAGAATATCTTCCACCGGAATATCCAACAGATACTGCTTTGTTGCCGCATAGATAATAATAACCTGATACCATACCGGCAATGGAGCGTACTGTCCCTGCTTCAGTATTTCACGGATTCTCTCACCCTGGTCTAACTGGCGCTTTGTATCGGCATCCAAATCGGAACCGAACTGGGAAAATGCCGCCAGCTCACGATACTGGGCAAGCTCGATACGAATCGGTCCGGCAATCTTTTTCATTGCCTTAATCTGAGCGGAACCACCTACACGGGATACACTCAGACCAGGGTTTACCGCCGGACGGAAACCGGAGTTAAACATTTCTGTCTCCAGATAAATCTGACCGTCTGTAATGGAAATAACATTGGTCGGAATATAGGCCGATACATCTCCTGCCTGGGTTTCAATAATCGGCAGCGCTGTCAAAGAACCACCGCCCAGTTCATCGGAAAGTCTCGCCGCACGCTCCAACAGTCTGGAGTGCAGATAGAATACATCACCCGGATATGCCTCACGTCCCGGCGGACGGCGAAGCAGAAGAGAAAGGGTACGGTAGGCCGTAGCATGTTTGGATAAATCATCATAGACAATCAAAACATCCTTGCCCTGCTCCATCCATTCCTCACCGATTGCACAACCGGCATATGGGGCAATGTACTGCAATGGTGCCAGCTCACTGGCTGTAGCAGCCACTACCGTAGTATAATCCATAGCACCGCTTTCTTCTAAGGTCTTAACAATATTGGCAACGGTGGACGCTTTCTGTCCGATTGCCACATAAATACACAAAACATTCTGATCCTTCTGGTTAATAATCGTATCAATGGCGATAGCCGTCTTACCAGTCTGACGGTCGCCGATAATCAACTCACGCTGACCCCTTCCGATTGGCACCATGGAGTCAATCGCCTTAATACCGGTCTGAAGCGGGGTATCTACGGATTTACGGGAAATTACACCGGAAGCCACCCTCTCTATTGGACGAAGCTTATCGGTCTTAATCGGCCCCTTACCATCGATTGGCTGTCCCAGTGCATTTACGACACGCCCGGATAAAGCGTCTCCTACCGGAACCGTGGCAACACGCCCGGTGGTTTTTACCATATCGCCCTCATTAATATTGGAAGCGTCTCCCAATAAAACGGCACCGACATTATCCTCCTCCAGATTCAGCACCATGCCGTATATTTCATTCGGAAATTCCAGCAGCTCGCCTTGCATCGCCTTTTCCAGTCCATGGATTCGTGCAATACCATCTGCAACCTGAATGACGGTTCCCACATTTGCCACTTCAAACTCTGAACTATATTTCTTTATTTCTTCTTTAATCACTGAACTGATTTCTTCAGGTCTTAAATTCATGTTTCCAACACACCTTCTTTCCTAAAACTATCCGTTTCTTTAACTGGACAGCTTTACTTTACTCAATTCCCTTGCCATCGTATCCAGCTTAGAGCGGATACTGTTGTCAAGAACGCGGTTGCCGATACGGATGACAATGCCTCCCAAAAGACTTTCATCCACTTGATAGTCAACGGATACAGTCTCGTACTCGGAAACCTCAAGAAGTTTATTTTCTATCTGTTTTTTCTGGTCCTCCGATAACGGCATCGGCGTGGAAACCTCTACCACACCAATCTTTAAGTATTCTTTTACCTGAACATCAAAATAATCCAAAACGGAATTGATTTCTCCGATCCGCCCCTTCTTTACCATGATGTTTAAAAGTCCCATAATTTCCTTTGACACGTCCTGACCAAATACATCCAAAAGAGCAGAAGTTTTCTTCTCCTGTGTCATTTCCGGATGGCACAAAACAGATAAAAACTCGGGATTCTCCTCCAGAATCTGTTTCATCAGCACAGATTCCTTCCAGATAGATTCCAGTTTATTTTCTTCCAGTGCCAGAGAAAATAGGGCATCTCCATACACCTTTGAAACTAACTTTGCCATGTATTATCACCCATTTCTTTCAAAGTATCGTTAATGAGCTTTTCCTGGGTTTCCTCACTCATGGATTCCGCTACAAATTTACCTGCCATAAGAGAAGCTACCTGAACCATTTCCTGTTTCATTTCATCACGAACCTTATCTTTTTCCAGTGCCACTTCTTTCTCGGCCCGGGCTACGATGCGGTTTGCTTCCTCCTTGGCATCTGCCACAATCTCGTTTTCACGGGACTGTGCCTTTTTGCGTGCTTCCGCCAAAAGTACTGCCGACTCATCTTCTACCTTTGCAAGCTTTTCGCTGTATTCCTCTTTCATGTCAAGGGCTGTTTTTTTTGCGTCTGCCGCCTCATCTAACTGTCCCTGGATATAATCCTTTCTCTTCTGAATTAAGGCTCTTGCCGGATTAAACAGAAGATAGGATAACAGGATAAAGAGAACCAGCATGGCAATTAATGTGATGCCTGTATCAAATAAGGTCTGGGCATCCAGCCCAAATATTCTCAGCCATTCTTCCACTTACAAACCCTCCTTTCTACAATTTTTACGGATGGATTTAACCAATAAGCGGATTTGCAAAAAGCAGAATCATGGCTACCGCCAGACCATACAGACCTGTCGTCTCGGCTACCGCCTGACCAAGAAGCATCGTTGACATAATCTCACCACGGGCTCCCGGGTTACGTCCTACAGCGGATGCACCGTGTCCTGCAGCCACACCCTGTCCAATACCAGGTCCGATACCTGCAATAACTGCTAATCCTGCACCGATAGCTGATGCTGCTTTGATAATTGCTAATTCCATAATGTTTTCCTCACTTTCCGCCGCATCCTGCGGCCATTCATATTGTTTTTAATTTTCTACCTCTGCGGCATTCGCAATGAATACCATTGTCAGCATGGCGAATACATACGCCTGCAATGCACCGGCAAACACGTCCAAATAAGCGTGTAGCGCAGCCGGCCAGATTAATACTGCTACGGTCGGCAGTAATCCATAGATGAGCGCCATCATCATGGTTCCCGACAAAATATTGGCAAACAAACGGAGTGATAAAGAAATCGGTGTCGCAAATTCACTGATAACATTGACCGGGAAAAACAGAAAAATAGGCTCGAACAAACCTTTTAGCTTGCCCATCTTCTGCCACTTGATGCCCTGATACTGAATCATGACAAAAGTAATCAATGCCAGCGGAAGCGTTATACCGTAATCTGCCGTCGGAGGTCTGAGTCCAAACAAGCCGGACAAGTTACAGGTGAGTATCAGCATAAAGATTGCACCGATATAATTACAAAACTTCGGTGCCAGCACTCTGCCCATGTTGTCATATACCAGCTTGTCAAGAGTTTCAATCAGTAGCTCCAGCACATTTAAAAAACCACTTGGCGCCTTTTTATAATCTGCCTTTTTTATTCTCCGGTTTGCTACGATAGCAAAAATAATCAGCGCTATCATAACTATGGCAAGACATACATGGCTTGTGGTAATACGGACAGTCGCCCCAAACACTTCCAGCTCCTGGTAGCCATGTATATAAAAATCAACTCCTTCCACGCTTTCATCTCCTTTCCTCTTACTTTTTATAATTCACAGACTCTGTATATTTCTGTCTATACCTTTAGTAAAAAGTATAGCATTATCCAGCTTCTGTTTTATTATCGTTCTTCCGGTTCTCCCTCCACTGGTTTAACACCGGTACAGTAAGCGCCGATATTTTTCTGGAGAACAGACCGATAAATACCGTAACCGGTGAAACCCACTGAGGGATAAACAGGCTTCCCGCCAATACGGCAATTTCCAATACACTGCGGACAACCGACATAATCCGGGAATGAGTTACCGCATTTTTTCTGGCTAAATCCATCTCAATATCCAGACTGTGATACAGATGAAGCATCATCAGCGTGGCGGTCAGACTTCCTGCCAGTTCACCGAGCACATAGGCCAGCGGGTTCGATACCCAGAATACCCCTGCCAGAATCACAATGCCGGCTATAACCCAGATACCGGCTATTACTTCAATCAGACTCTTCTTCGCCGTCTCCATGTGCATTCTCCCCAGTTTTCTGTTCTGGCTCTCCCGGCTTATATCTTCCTGTCAGCACAAGCAAGCTTCGCATAGCCGCCAGAATACCGACTACCATCATAATAATAATCCAGTATTTTGTCTTAAACAACCGGTCAATATAGTAGCCAATCGCCATACTCATACCCATGCAGATAAGCATTGATAAGCCAATTTGCAAAAGCATGGCAAGGGAGTGTATAATCTCCCTTCGATTCTTTTTATCGTCTCTCTTTCTCACAGTTCTCCCGCTTTCTTCACACAGGCCATCTGACCCTCTATCACAGCACTGCGAAATCCCTTTTCCTCTAATACCCGGACTGCTTCTATCGTCGTTCCGCCCGGTGAGCAAACCATGTCCTTTAGTTCTCCCGGATGCTTTCCGGTTTCCAGTACCATTTTCGCACTGCCATATACACTCTGGGCAGCCAGTTTGTATGCCTGCTCTCTTGGCATACCATCTGCCACTGCCGCATCTGCCATCGCCTCAATAAACATAAAAACATAAGCAGGTGAGCTGCCGCTGACACCGATTACCGTATCCATCATGCTCTCCGGAACAACAGCAACGATACCAAAGCTCTCGAAAAGCTTAGTCGCCTTTTCCTGCTCTTTTTCGGTAATATTTTCATTAAAGCACATACCGGTTGCACCTGCTGACACAAGGGCGGGTGTATTCGGCATGGTTCTCACTAATTTAACAGCCTTCCCAAAAAGCCGCTCTATATTCTGTATCGACTGCCCTGCGGCAACGGAAAGAACCAGCGTATCTTCGGTCACAACATCGGCTATGGCAGGAATCACCTCACTGAACTGATATGGTTTTACTGCCAGAACAAGCACATCTGCTTGTCTTGCCACCTGTACATTGTCCGTCGTCACCTGTACGCCTAACCTGACACGGATGTCCTCCAGAGCTTCCCGGTTTCTACGGGATACTATGATTTCCTCAGGGCTGTAAATCCCCTTTTCGATAATGCCCTTCAACATCGCCTGTGCCATGTTGCCACATCCAATAAAACCAAGCATTCTTTGTTACCTTCCTTCTTCCAGCATCGCTACCCGGCGGGCATGTCTCTCTGCTCCGGAAAATTCTGTATCTAAAAAGGTATCGACAATTTTCTCTGCCAGTCCCGGTCCCACTACTCTGGCTCCAAAAGCCAAAATATTGGCATCGTTGTGAAGCCTTGTGGCCTCGGCACTGAAGCAGTCGCTGCACAATGCCGCACGGATTCCCGGAACTTTGTTTGCCGCTATGGAAATTCCGATTCCGGTTCCACAAATCAGGATACCCTTGTCACATTCCCCATCCACAATGGCATGGGCCACTTTTTTTCCGTACACAGGGTAATCTACCGGATCGGCATTATAGCTGCCGTAATCCTTATATTCAAGACCTCTTTCCTCCAAATGTTTTATAATAACCTGCTTTAATTCATAACCGGCCTGGTCGCTTCCCAATGCTATCATTGCTTTTTTCCTCCTGCATTTTAGTTTCGGTTCTTTCTATTTCTGTTCTCTTAATTCCAGCCCAACTTTTTCTTTACTTTGTAGAGTAAATCCTTCAGCTCAATATAGCTGTCCTCATAGGCCTGCTCCTCTCCGCCATAGGGGTCCGCCACATCTCCCTCTTCCTCTACAAATTCCTTCAGGGTATAGACATTTTCTGCCAGTCCAAAATCCTCCACTAACTTAACCTTCTCGGTAAAGTTTATGGCGATGATTAACGTCTGCTCATCCACTTCCTCTAGCGTAAATTCCTGTGACACCTGTTCCTCGCAGGGTACTGCATGGTTCATCAGAATGTCGGTTACTTTCATATTCCTTGGCTCCGGAAATAAAACCACCAGACCTCTGGACATAATTTCCTTCGATTTGTCCATCAGAATACTTTTAAATATCCATTCCGCCATGGGACTTAAAATTGCATTTTCCTTGCATACGAATATGACCTTATTCCACTCTGTCACTAATTCTCCTCCAAATCATTTCCCTTCCAGAGAAACTACATGCTGCCCCGCCGCTTTCAAAAGCCGGTTCATAATAGCCTCGCTTTTCTCCTCTTCGGAAAAATTTTCAGAAAATATGACTTCCACTCCCAACTGATCAAATCTACGCAACGCTCCATACAGCCCTCTGCCTATCGTATGGCCCTTTCGGGAACCCGCCGTGACAACCTGTCCATATGAATAATATTGTTTCGTCTCCTCCGATGCCAGTATTCCTACCTGTTCGGCCGGATACTGGGATGCCCTTTTATTTATTTCCTCTATGACCTCTTCTATCTTCCCCTCAAATACTGTCATCTGTGCCTTCGGCGCATAATGGCGATATTTCATGCCCGGTGCCTTCGGGCGGATATCCGGTTTTTCCTCTGTCAGTCCCGGGTCCATTGTTACCTCATCGATAACTTCGGCTATCATATCTTTCGTAATGTATCCCGGACGCAGAATGACCGGCGTCTCAGCCGTCAAATCAATAATGGTGGATTCCAGGCCAATCCCCACGCTGCCGCCGTCAATAATCAAATCAACTCTGCCATCCAAATCCTCCCTCACATGTTCCGCCGTGGTAGGGCTTGGTCTTCCGGAGCGGTTAGCACTGGGAGCTGCAATGGGTACGCCGGCACTGGCAATCAACTGTCTTGCTCCCTCGTGGGCCGGCATACGGACAGCCACCGTATCCAATCCCCCGGTCGTCTCGTAGGGAACGCACTCACTCTTTTCAAATATCAAAGTCATCGGCCCCGGCCAGAATGCCTGTATCAGAGCCTCCGCCTTTTCGGAAACGGCTTTCACGATGCTATCCAGTTCCTCTCGTTTACTGATATGAAGAATCAGAGGATTATCGCTGGGACGCCCCTTTGCCTCGTATATTTTCAAGGAAGCCTCCCGTAGAAGTCCATTGCCTCCCAGACCATATACCGTTTCTGTCGGAAATGCTGCCAGCCCGCCTTTACGCAATATATTAGCCGCCCGCAAAAGCTCCCTTTCCTCGTAGCCCTTTTCCCTGCTCCAACTGATATATTCCGTCTTCATCGCCAATTCCTTCTATCTTAAATACTAAATGTTTCCATACATGAATATCATACCATATTATGGCTATTTATACAAGAAATTTTCGATTCCTTCACAAATTCCCGATGCCATTTTTTGTTGATATTCTTCATTGCACAAGAGCTCCTCTTCCTGCGGATTTGACAAAAAGCCGCATTCCACAATGGCAAAGGGACAGGACACCTTCCGCAGCATATAATAGCTGTCGTTTCCTTTCTCCACCCGGTGATTACCGTCTCCGATAATATCCTTTATCGTGTTCTGTAAAATTCCCGCCAGTCTTTTTCCTTCCTCTGAGCTCTTGTAATAAAATACCTGTGCCCCACTGGTTCCGACGGAATAGCTGTTTTGATGAATGCTTACTGCCACAGCCGGCTCTGCCTTTTGAATCATCTCCACCCGGTTTTTTAAATCCGTCACCTTTTTCGAGCGGTCACTCTCTTCACATAGTGCTTTGTCTTCCGTTCTTGTCATATAAACCCGGTATCCGCTGTCCGTCAGTTTTTTTTCTACCTTTTTGGCAATCGCCAGATTAATGTCCTTTTCCAGTGTATTTTTTGTTCCTACCTTCCCCGGGTCAAAGCCACCGTGTCCGGCGTCCACGACGACAACCGCCTTCGTATTCTTTGCGGTCATATTCAGAACAGGCAGTTCTCCTTTTCCCCACTTTGTACACACAAAAATGGCAGCGGCGACTATAATCAGTCCGCCGGCTACCATTTGTTTCTTATATTTCTTCACCTTATCACTTCCGGCACCTATCTTTCACAACATCTTATGCCGGAATCGTTGTCCCATATGCAGGGTATCCCATTACTTAATCGCCGCATCAATCGTACTCCATGTTATCGCACGCTCAAACCCAAGCTTCCAAAATGCCACACCTGCCACCTTCTGGGCCGTTGCTATCCCCAGTTTTTTCTCGAGAGAGGCTTCATCCTCCAGCCATATTTTATAAGTCGCTCCTCCGGACCGCCACTGGGCAAAATACAGTCCCGTCGCATCCTCCCATTTCGCAACGGCATCATTGGCACGCACCAGACTTTCTGCCCCGCTCATGCCGTAGGCACCCGGGGAAGTGGCAGAAACCTCGCCGGATTTTTTCTCCGTTTCCTTCCACAACCTCGAAAAGAACGGAAGTGCCACCACAACACGTTCTTTCGGTACCCTTCGCACCATGCCTTCCACGCCGTTTTCCACAAAGGTAAGAGAGGAAACCGGACCGCTTTCACCACCCCCTGCATAATACTCATCATATGCCATCAAAATCACATAATCCACAATACGCCCCTGCTCTTCCAGATTGTAATAGGCATTGTAGCTTGCCGGCGTATAATTGTCCACGGATACAATCAAATCATTGGCATGGCATTTTACCGTCAGCTCTCGCAAAAACTGTAAATAAGCCGATGCTGAATTTTTTTTCACATTTTCAAAGTCAATATTGATTCCATCCAGATCATATTGGATTGCCGCCGCCACCAGCGAATTGACCAGTTTCGTCCGGACCGAAGTCCGTCCTAATATTTTATTCAACTTTATTTTTTTATCAAAATCATTAATCAGTCCCCACACCTGAAAACCTTTGTCGTGAGCCTGTGCCACATATCCGGTATTGGCAATGGAGGTAAAGTTTCCCTTATTATCACTCAGGGCAAACCATGTCGGGGAAAGCACATTCATTTTTGAGCTCCAATCCGCACTTGCCGGAAGAGTACCGCTACCGGCAGAGGTTGTGACCTGATGCCAGCCAAGGCATACTGTTTTTCCCAGCTTTTCCTGCTCAAAGGAAACCGGGGTTTTTTCAAATTTCCACTTGCTTTTTTCAGTTTTTTCAATACTGTCTGTCGGAATATATCCGGTTATGCCATCCAGCGTGGAAACCGACTGATACTCATTTTCCTGTTTCACATCCTCGTTGACAATAACCCGCACTCCCTCCGGCACCTCAGTCAGATAATCATACTTTTTATTCGGACCGGTCCGCACCCGGATGTCTTCCGCCGTTGTGGCAAAAAGATACTCCTTGTTCCTGTCAGACAAAACAACAATACGGTCCGGGTCTTTATATTCTTTATAAGAACAGGAAGCAACGGTTTGTATAAAATCTAACGATACATATAAGCTACCGTTTTGTTCACTGAGAATCGGTATTTCCGCCTTTTTATCATCCTTTCCAAGAAGATATTCCTGCTTGTCCGGCGCCGCCACAAGGATCCCCTGCTCGGTGGCATAGGAGAGACTTTTTTCCTTGCTGTCCACAAAAATTCTCTCATCCATATACTGCATAGCCACTGCTGCCGGCACATAAAATTGTCCGTTTATTTTTTGCCCCTTTTCCTCCAGAATTGCATTATCGACAATCAGGGCAATTTCATTTTCTTTCAGTTCATATACGGAACTCAGTTCTTTTTTTGTATTGCTGGGTGCCACATATTTGTAAATCGCCACACCGATTAGTACAAGAACCAATATGCCCGCCAGTATAGCGGCAATCATTATCACATTCCTTCTTTTGTCCATCCGGGTCTTCCTCCTTTCGTGCGCCGGTTATCCGTTTCCTGTGTGACTTATTTATCCATCTCCAGTATTTCTTTCATGTTTCCACTCAATATTTTTTCTTTCTCCTCATCGGTGAGCGCCGTTTCCCGAATCCAGTCAACGCACACCTTCTGTCCGCTCCATGGACTGTCACTGCCAAAGACAACCCGGTCCGCCCCGTGGGCTCGTACCAGTTCTGTAAATTCTTCTTTGGAAAGCAGGCCTTTTACCCCTTCTATACAGTCCTCGGAAAAGGAGGTGTCCAAAATGACCGGTTCGCCCGCAAGAATCTCTTTAACCTCCCGCCACAGCCGCCAGCCGCCCATATGAGCCAATATCAGCTTATCGCTGCCGGTTTCCCGCAAAACCTCCTGCACATGCTGCGGGCGGCAGTGAATGGGATCCGGCAGTCCGATATCCTCTCCGGCATGAACCATAATGTAAAGTCCCAGACCAGTGGCCTCTTCCACAATCCGCTTATATTTCATATCATTGAAAAAGGTCTCCTGATAATCCGGGTGTACTTTAATACCCTTTAATCCCAGTGCCTTAATCTCACGCAAAACCTCTTTGTAATCCGGGGTATCGGGATGAATTCCGCCAAAGGAAAACAACCCGGTCTCTTCCGCCGAAGCATTCGTGACTCCCGCATCTTCGTTAATGGAATCTACCTGCTTTGGCGAGGTTGCCACCGGCAACAGAACGGAATAATCTACTCCGTTTTGTTTCATGGATTCTATCAGCCCCTGCTTTGTCCCGTCGGATTTTGCCAAAACTCCCGAATTTGCCTCCAGTTTAGTAACGGCTTTTTTCACAATTTTTTCCGGGTACACATGAGTATGTGCATCAATTATCATTTTCAAAACCTGCCTTAAATGCCTTTTGATTTATTTCTACGGTCTTAGGCGGAACGGTTTTCTCAATGACCTCCAACCACTGTTCTTCCTTAAAGTCCATGTTTTTCGCCGCCACACCAATAATGATTGTGTTAAATACACGGGCGTTTCCTAATTTCTTTGCCTCTCCCATGGCATCCACCGACACAACTCGATGGGACTTCTTTAATGTTTCCAAAATATGGTCGGGATATTCTGCCGCCCCGGTTACCACTGTCATCGGGTCCATTCGCTGGTCGTTTACAATCAGTACCCCGTCTTTTTTCAAGAAGTGGGCATATCGCATCGCCTCTAATTTTTCAAAGGCAATCAGCACATCTGCCTGTCCCTCTTCCACAATCGGCTCATATACTTTTTCACCGTAACGCACAAAGGTAACCACACTTCCCCCTCTTTGTGCCATACCGTGAACCTCGCTGAGCTTTACATCATAACCGGCCGCCTGTATAATACCGCCTAAAATCCGGCTTGTTAAAAGCGTTCCCTGACCGCCTACGCCAACTATCATAATATTTTTGGTTTCCATACCCTGCCTCCTAAACTTCCACTTTTTTTATTGCGCCAAACTTACATAACTGTTCGCAAAGTCCGCAGCCATTACACATTGTATCGTCAATGGAAATCGTTCCATCTTCACTTTTTGTCAATGCCGGGCAGCCTGGTTTTAAGCACATACCACATTTTTTACAGGCTTCCTTATCGGCTTCACACTTGTATGGGAATTTCAATCCCTTTAACAGGGCACAAGGAGCACAGGCAATAATAACAGATACCTCATCCTTTGCCACTTCTTCTTTTATGGTTTTTTCCATTGCCTCGATGTCAAAAACATTTACCTCTGTCACATTTTTAATTCCCATGGACTTACAGAGATGATAAATGCTGATGGCCGGCACTTCTTTTCCCTGCAAGGTTTTTCCCGTCGCCGCATGGTCCTGATGTCCCGTCATTCCGGTGGTGGAATTATCCATGATAATGACGGTTCCTGTTCCCTGGTTATACACCATGTTCATCAGGGAATTGACACCGGTGTGCATAAAGGTGGAATCTCCGATAACCGCCACCCAGTTTTTAATGTAATCTTTTCCCTTTGCCATTTCCATTCCGTGAAGGGTGGAAATACTGGAACCCATACACACGGTAGTGTCGATAACATTTAACGGAGGCACGGCTCCTAATGTATAGCAGCCGATATCGCCGGCGGCATGAATTTTTAATTTATTCAGTACAGAGAAGGTACTCCTGTGCGGACAGCCCGGACACAGAATCGGAGGACGTGCCGGGAGGTTTTCATAGGCATCCACTTCCACCTTTTGTCCCAGCACTTTTTCTCTCAGCATGTTGGCACTGTACTCACCCTGCTTCGTAAATATTTCTTTGCCTTCACACGGAATGCCCCATGCCTTTACCTGCTCCTCGATAACCGGTTCCAGTTCCTCGAAGATATACAATTTATCTACTTTGGAAGCAAATTCTTCAATCAGCTTTCTTGGCAGCGGATAAACCATACCAAGCTTGAGAACGGAGGCCTCCGGACAGACCTCTTTTACATACTGATAAGGGATTCCACTGGTAATAAATCCAATGGAAGTATCGTTATATTCTGCTTTATTAATGGAGAAGTCACAGCCCTCTTTTTCCAGCCGGTTCATCCTCTCCTCTACAAAGACATGACGGCGGATCGCATTACCCGGCATCATAACATTTTTTCCCGGATTTCTCTCGTAAGGTTTATCCTCCGGAACAACACGCTCCTCTAACGTAACCGGTCCCTGAGAGTGTGCCAGTCTTGTAGTCGTTCGCAAAATGACCGGTGTGTCATATTCTTCACTGATGCGGAACGCTTCTTTGACAAAATCCTTCGCCTCCTGACTGTCCGATGGCTCTAAAACCGGCACCAGAGCTGCTCTTGCCACACAGCGGGTATCCTGTTCATTCTGGGAACTGTAAAGTCCCGGGTCATCTGCCACCACGATCATCAGACCGCCGTTTGCTCCAATATAGGAAGCGGTGTAGAGTGGGTCGCTTGCCACATTCAGCCCTACATGCTTCATGGATGCCATGGCACGGACACCGCTCATGGATGCACCGATAGCCACCTCTGTCGCCACCTTTTCATTCGGCGACCACTCCGCATATATTTCTTTATATTTGACAATATTTTCACTGATTTCTGTACTAGGTGTCCCCGGATAGGCAGCGGATACTTTTACTCCCGCTTCGTAGGCACCTCTGGCAATGGCTTCATTGCCTAACATAATCTTCTGTTCTGCCATTTTGTTGATTCCCCCTAAATCTTGGTTTTACGTGCGAATACATTTGCACTTATGCGTTTATTGTAACATAAATAGTAGTAGAATGGAAACCTTTTTGCCCTGTTTCCAGAAATTTTATCAGAAAGAAAAAAATCATAAATCGACTCAATGCAAGGTATCCGCACTGCGAATAAAAGCTTCTCGCTGATTTATGATTTTATTGAATAGAGAACAAGTCCGCCTTTTCTTTGATATCCTGTCTTCCACAGACAATCCAGCTCCTTTTTTATAAGCTTTCCCCTTTATTTGCCGGCTACCGCCTCATATACACATTTTTCTGGTTGTTTCCGAGATTTTCTATCTGAATCTCCCGAATGCTGTGGACAAATTTCTGGAAGGTAGAGTAGCCTAATTTCTTTACTTTAAAGTTCGGGTAGCGGTCATATATTTTCTGAGCCAGCTGCCCAATATCGATTCCCGTCACACCGGATTTTTTTACAACCTCAATCGCAAAGTCCTCAATTTCTCTGGCATCACTTTTTAGAACGACGCTGATGCTTGTTTTATTTCTTCTTAATTCAAAATTATCAATTTCTTCAATAAACCGGGAGAGGGAGCTGTAGCCGTAGTTACGCACATCAAAGTCCGAATATTTCTTTACGAGAGCACTTCCTATCTCGCCCAGTCCCGTGTCCCTTCCATTGTTTTCATTGGTGGTAATAATCTCCACGATAGCATCGGAAATTTTCTTTTTGGTTACAACATTTTTCTTTTCCTGCCGCTCGCTGCTTTTTTCATTATCCCCCTCAATTAAGAGTTCAATGTTTGTAAATACCGAGCAGGCAGCCTTAAAGGACTTCGGCGTCTTGCCCTCGCCCATGCCGATTACCTCCATACCGGATTCCCTCAGACGGCTTGCCAGTCTGGTGAAATCCCCATCCGAGGAGACAATGCAAAAGCCCTCTACATTTCCCGTATATAAAATATCCATGGCATCAATAATCAGTGCCGAATCCGTAGCATTTTTCCCCGTCGTATTCTGGAACTGCTGAATCGGGGTAATGGACCGCTCCGCCAGCTCACTTTTCCAGCGGTGCATCTGATTGGTGGTAAAGTCTCCATAAATACGGCGGTAGGTCGCCACACCATGCCGGGTCATTTCATCCAGTATACAGTCAATATATCGTGCAGAAATATTATCCGAATCAATTAATACCGCAAATCGTTTATCGTTCAATAGTATCCCTCCGTTTTCTTTTTCTCTTGAAACGTAACATAAAAAAACCCTATCCGTCAACTGTTTTCCATGAAAGATAAAAAAGCTTTACCCCTTCCTCTCATACAGACGAAAACTATACGCTCCGTTCCCTCGCTCGCTGCGGATGCACCGGAACACTTCCGGTTCTATGACAGGAAAAAGGGTATCTCCCTCTACCTCTGCATCCAACTCTGTCAGATATATACAGTCCGCCACTTTCATTGCTTCCTTATATAAACCGACACCACCGCAAATAAAAATATTCTGACCTCTTTCTCGCTCAACGACTTCCCGCAGGGATTGTACCGTATGACAATTTTTTTCTTCTACTTGTTTGGTGGCAGAAACGAGATAGGTGGTACGTCCGGGCAGGGGATGACCGATTTCCTCATAGGTTTTCCGCCCCATCACAACAATATTCCCCATCGTGAGCTTTTTAAAATGTTCTCTGTCCTCCGGTATGTCCCATGGGATTTTTCCATTGTGGCCGATTACCCGGTTCTTTGCCATTGCGGCGATTATTGCAATCATCGCTTTCTCCTTTTTATTCTTCATTAGCATAACGGTGTCATCGCGCTAGCGTAAACATAATATACCCGGCTTTTCTTGTCAAGTACAGGATTTATTTTTTCTGTACTTTTTTAATTTATCTGTCAATATACCTTGACAGGCGAGGTATATTGTGTTTTAATATATCTAAACTATTTGAGAAAGGAGCTTGTGCCTATGTCTATTACATCTGATTTGATTCGGGGACACACCGATACCATTATTCTGGCACAATTATCTGTTGCCGACAGTTATGGTTATCAAATCAATAAAACGATTCAGGAAAAGACGAACCAGGGATATGAATTAAAAGAAGCAACTCTTTATACCGCTTTCCGCAGGCTGGAGGAAACAGGCTACATCTGCTCTTACTGGGGTAATGAAACTACCGGTGCCAGACGCCGGTATTACACAATAACCCCGGAGGGACGGGAAGCCTATCGAATTCAGAAGGAAGAATGGAATAATTCAAAAAAGTTAATTGACATTTTAATTCAAAGTGAACCACCCGCAGATGAAAGTAATGAGAAGGAGGTAATGTGAAAAATGGAAGACAAATTAAGAGCTTATATGGATCACTTATTTAGAGAAGTTACACCGTCTAAAAAATCAGTGGAGGTAAAGGAAGAAATTCTTCAAAATCTAAAAGATAAATATCACGATTTACTGGCAGAGGGCAAAACCGAGGAAGCCGCTTATAACATTGCCGTGGCCAGCATTGGAGATGTCAGCGAACTACTTGCCTCTCTAAAGGAGGAATCCTCCGGGAATTATAATGATGCAGGGGAATCCACATATTTATATTGGAAAAGACGCTCTGCCCGGGCAGTATCTATTGCTGTTATACTTTATATTCTCAGCATCCTGCCACCTATTATTACAGATGCACTGAATTTGCCGGATGCCATCGGCGCCTGTCTGATGTTTATATTCATTGCAGTCGCCACCGGTATCCTCGTTTACAATCACATGTCTAAACCGGCACTTTATAACAAGAAGGATGACACGATGATGGAGGATTTTAAGGAATGGAAATCCAAAAATGAGTCCAGCCGTCAGGCGATGAAATCGATTATAAGTGCCACATGGAGTATTACTCTGGTACTATATTTTGTAATCAGCTTTGGCAGCGGAGCCTGGTATATTACCTGGGTGATTTTCCTAATAGGCGGAGCAATTACTTCCATTATTAAAGCTGTTTTTGACTTGATGAAATGAGGTGACACAAATGAAAAATAAAAAAAGCGCCTGGGTGCGCCTTATCGTTTCCAGTGTTCTGGCACTGACTTTTATCGGTGTACTGATTGTGGGTTTAGTGGGAAATTCATTTCCTTTCTCCCTCAACTTTTCCCTTTTCCCCGGCCAGCACTATGCCAACTCGGACCGGTATACTGCGGGCAGCGGAAGCATTACAGCCGATTATCTAAAAAAAATAGACATAGACTGGTTAGATGGGAGTGTAACCATATCCACTTACGAGGGAAATACAATTGAAATTGAAGAAACTTGCGAATCTTCCCTAAAACAAAGTGAACAGGTTCATTATTATTATCATGACGGCACTCTGGACATTCAGTATCGGGAAAGCGGCTTCTTTTTCAACTTCTTTCCCAAAAACTATAACAAGGAACTGACGATCCGGATTCCAGAGAATCTTGCTTCGCAGCTGGATTATATCTCTACGGATGCGGTAAGTGCCGATATCAATATGAAAGGTCTGACAACCAAAGAACTGACATCTGATACCGTCAGTGGCGGTATTGCATTTTACGGTTTTGCCGATGAAATTGAAGGGGATACTGTATCCGGTGATTTCCGGTATACATTCACTTCCACACCAAAAGAAGTAGAGTTTGACTCTGTCAGCGGAGACATCACTCTGACCCTTCCACCAGATGCCAATTTTGAATCCGAATACGATACCGTGTCCGGTGATTTCCATTGCGATTTTCCTACGACGAACAGAGGGGACACTGTCGTACGGAACACCGACGAACAGGGAGCAAAAAAAGGTGATTTTGAATTCGACACGGTCAGCGGAGACGTCCATATTTTGCAAAACAAATAATGCTCCCGGCTTTAGATACGGCTGTCTCCCCGGTCCACTGCCAGCTCATATCCTACCGACTCCACTCGGAGGCCGAGACAGTTCCGGCACTGTGCGGATTCTTCACCGGTGCATATCTTGTTATCATAAAGTTCGTATTGCTTTCGCACTCTGACAGGGGACAGATTTGGCATGACCACATTGGCACCTGCTAAAAGTCCCTTCTCTCTGCCATCCGGCGCAATGGTTCCCAGTGCCGTGGTGGCAGGAAGCAATACCCTTGGGAACATTAATCGCAATATCCCTAACAATACTAATGTTTTTTCATAGGAGCCATTTTTCTCCCCGGCAAAGGGGGTATCCTGATGTGAAAGATACGGCCCGATGCCAATCATGTGAGGCTTTAGCTCCTGTAAAAAACGCAAATCTGTCACAAGGTTGTCCACTGTCTGAAAAGGAGAGCCCACCATAAAGCCGGCCCCTACCTGATAACCGATTTTCCGCAACATAAATAAACATTCCTTGCGGTTTGCAAGGCTCATATTTTCCGGATGCAGTTTACGGTAGTGGTACTCGTCTGCCGTTTCATGACGCAGCAGATACCGGTCCGCTCCTGCCTCATACCAGCATTCATATTCTTCCCTGCTTCGCTCCCCAAGAGACAAGGTAATGGCACAGTCCGGAAATTCCTTTTTAATCTGACGTATGATTTCCTCAATGCGTTCCTTTGTAAACCACATATCCTCCCCACTCTGCAATACAAAGGTACGAAAACCGAGCTCGTACCCTTCCCTGGCACAGAGAAGAATTTCCTCCTTCGTCAGCCGATATCGTTCGGCATTGGCATTACTCTTTCGAATGCCGCAGTAATAGCAGTCATTCCTGCAGTAGTTACTAAATTCAATCAATCCCCGGGTATAGACAGCGGTTCCATATTCTCTTTCTCTGACAGTCCGTGCCCGGGCAAAAAGCTCTTCCTTTTCTTCCTCATTTAAGCCTTCGATCACCCGGACCAGTTCATCGTCTGTCAGATTTTTTTCCCGTTCCAGTTTTTCGATTAACTCTATATTTTTCATCGGTCTCTCCCCATTCCTTGTTCTTAGCACATCGGCACCGTTATGCTAGCAATATAGTTTTTTCGCCCGGTCAAATTTCAGTATCTGTTTTCTACGGACATTATGCCCCACTGTATTCCGGTACGCTTCATTCACATAGTGAAGAATTGCGGATAATTCCTCCTGTACCCCCGGCACATCATAGTAAACTGCCACCACTACATAGTTCATCGGTCCGGTCTGGTACAGCTGCAAACCCTTAAAATATCCGGCATGATGTTTTTTCAGGTGTCGGTCAATGTCACGCACCAGCTCACAGTAACGCTCCTGCCAACCGGGATTCACATAGGACATGCTGACATCATATAAGTACTTACATTCTTCCATGGACCATATATCTCCGGCAAAATTGTTTTCATACTATTATATGCCGCAGAGTTTTTGCTGTTCCCTCTGTCTTTATTGTAACGAATATTTTATATGATTTCAACTACCGGCTTTTCTTTCTTCCTTTTTCTCTTTTTGTGCAAAAAAATCCACTAACCAGCGAAAGCATCTGAGACAAATCATCACTCCTGCTCAAGCCAATTAGTGGATTTTCTTAATAATTTAAAATATCAAATGTGACAACCCTTTCCTATCTGGTTATATTTGTCGTATGCTCTACACCATCCGTATCGGTTATCACAACGACATGGGAATCCGCTTTTGTCATATACAGGCTTAACTTATTTTTGCTGCTCGGGGTCCCCACGGTCCCCTTGTTATCGGTAATGTAGAAGCTGGATATACCTTGGTCCTTACCATCTATGGTAACAGACTTAATACCGGAAAACGAGCTGACGTCAATTTCTTCCTTGTCATATTCATCTGCTGTCGTCACAGTTGTTCCAAACAAGGTTTTACCATTTCCTGCTTTAAAGGCACCACCATATACCGATACCTCACAGTGGGTCTGACTCTTTCCGTCTCCAATCTCATAATTAGAACCACCGGCGGTAATAATACCACCATAAATCTTAACAGTCAGCTTTTCCGGATTGGAAGCAGAGCCGCCACCGCCGATGCCGGCACCATTTCTACTGGATTGAGCATAAATATTTCCACCGTATATTTCAATTTCGCCGCCACCCTTACCAACTTGACCATCTCCGATACCGGCACCATTCGAACCGCCCATACAAATCATGGTACCGCTGCGGATAATAATTTTTCCCAGCGTTCCCGCCACTTTTTCCGTAGCGGTAACACCGATTGCTGCGGAGGAGTCACCTCCCGTGGCAAATACTGTTCCCGTTCCGGCCACCGTTAATTCACAGCCGGCAGGTACTTCAATGGCAGCAAAGTTTTTCGGTCCTGTTAATTTAGACGTTCCTGTCAATATCAGTGTTACGTTGGCATTGCCGCTTAATGTAATCGGGCTTGCTCCGGTCGGGGTAGTAGTTACACTATCCAATATAATGGTGTGAGTACCGCCGGTAACAGAAATCGTATTATTTGCCGTTCCGGTAATGTTATAAGCACCGTTTCCTGCCTGTTCCCCACTACCGCCTACGGTATAGCCTGTAGCACTGATTGTTATATTTCCTGACTCGAGATTTAAGCTTGTTGTGCCATCCGGGTTCGGTGTCACTACCGGATTGCTCGGAGTAGGAGTCGGATTTGTCGAGCCGCCCGGAGTCGGTGTCGCTGCTCCCGGTGTCGGGCTCGGAGCCTGGGTCGGCGCAGGGCTCTCTCCTTTTACAAGATTTATCAATGCGTAGAAGGCAGCCTTCGGCATATAATTTTCATCAAACAATGACGGATAATATGTGTTTCTGTCATTGTAATAATCGTTCAACCATGTATCCAAATCCGTCAGATTCCAGAAAGTTACATTCGTAATCTGTACACTATCTTTGTCCATGCGGTCTAATATAATCTGCATGAATTTAGAATAGGCTGTGGCAAGAGTCTGATTTCCCGACTCGGAGTTATCCTTGCTGGCAAAGTCCAGTTCGGTTATCTGCACCTCATAGCCGGCATCCTTAAAGTAATTGATCGAGTTTTTAATATTATCCCCATCCGTTACTCCCAGATTGGTCTGGTGGGACTGCATGCCAAGACCGTCAATATTGCCTGCCGCTTTCGCATCCTTCAGATATTCTACGACAGCCTTTCTCTCTCCCGAAGAGTTCAGTCCGATATAATCGTTATAAAACAGTTTCGCACTGGAGCCTGAGGCTCTCTGGGCAGCTCTCGCATAGCGGAAGGCTTCCGTAATGTAAAGTGTGCCCTCATTCGTATCTGCCGTTCCCGCATCATCTGTAAAAATGGCTCCATACAGGCTTTCCTTTGCCGGTCTGAGAGTAATGGAAGAACCTTTACTAATAACCTCATTTACTACGTCATACGCATATACCGTTCCCGGATACTTTGTTTCTGTATAGGTCATAATCTGGGTAATATAGCTTTCGATACGTTTCAGCATCGTCTTTTTATCCACCAGATTGGTAATGTTGGTTTTCGCCGTCCCGCTTCCGTCATATTCCGGTGTGTAATTTTCACAGAAATACCAGTCCGGTGTCTGGGAATGCCAGACTAAAGTATGGAAGCGGACTTTTAATCCGTTTGCCTTCGCCAGACTCAGGCATTTATCGATGATATCCGTATTAATCACCGGCATACCGTCCTCTGCCGCTTTAGATTTTTCCTCATTTAACAGACTTTCCGGCTTTAACTCGTCCGCAAAGGTAACGGTGTTATAATGATGCTTAATGAATTCAGAAATCTCCGGATTTTTCAGATTATAACTGTAAACGGCACAGCCTACCGGGAAGCGACCCGAATAAGCAGTCTTCAAACTGTCTACTGCCAATACCTGTTCCATATCCAGATGTTTTTCCGTAAGTGAAATATTATCTACATAAAAATCATTCTGGTAATCCTGCATTTCAAAGTAGAGGTATAATTCCTTTACATCCCCCGGTGCCACTACTGTCGCCTCTAATTTTGCCCAGTTTCCGGTCGGTACTGACAACGTCTTAATGGTAGTATAAGCTACGTTGTCCGCAAAATCCGTGGACTGCCAGGTACAGTTAATGGTCCGGTTACCTCCTGCGGTATGCTTTACGTAGGCCTCAACCTTATAGGTAGTAAAATCCTGTACGTTGTGAGTTACATTGATCTGAGGTCCTGCCCAGTTTTTCTTGCGATTAGAAACCTTCAGGCAATATGCATCGTCATAGCCGCCTGCCTCTACCGTCAGAACTTCCTCTCCCTGACGTCCTGTAACATAGTGATTTTTTCCATCCTCAAAGTCAAGGAAAAGCGCCTTCTCATCATCCGTACTAGGAATCGGTGTTCCCGGCACCTTAGTCGGAGCAGGCACCTCCGTCCCGCCCGACGGTGTTGTTGTACTGGATGGGGGATTCGTCCCTCCCGGCGGTGGTGTCGTACCAGATGGAGGATTCGTCCCTCCCGGCGGTGGTGTCGTATCAGATGGGCTATTTGTCCGTGCCGGTGGCGTTGTCTGATTCGGCTTCAAGGTTCCCGGATTCGTTGTTTTTGTTGGTGCCTTTGTTACTACCGGGTTTTTCTTTTTTACTGTTACCTTACATTTCTTCGTATATTTTTTCCCTTTATACTTGAACTTACAGGTAACATAGGTCTTTCCTGCTTTTTTTGCCTTTACTTTACCTTTTTTACTTACCGTGGCAATTTTCTTATTTTTACTCTTCCATTTTTTCTTGACTTTCTTTCCTGCATTTTTCACCGAAAGCTTTTTGCTTTGTCCCACTTTCAGTGTCAGCTTTTTCTTAGAAAGTGCCGGTTTCTTCTTTGCCGCACTTGTAATTTCTCCTTGTCCGCACAGAGAAATTATCATGGCAGCAATTAAACATAGTGCTCCCAATCGTTTTTTCTTTTTCATTTGTTTTCCTCCAGTCTTTGGTTGCTAAAATTTACCATAATCGACGGTTTCTCGGGTGTTTGAACTACTTTAATAATAACACCGGCAAAGCACTTTGTCTATTAATTTTTTTCTAATTCCGCCCGGCAATAACTGACATAATTATCACTCCTTTTCATATATCACATTACCATTTACAATGGTATATAGTGTCTTTGTAAATGTTTCCATAGGATTACCGGTAAAGATTGCAATATCGGCATCCTTGCCTGCCTCCAGAGAACCGACACGATGGGAGACACCACAGATTTCAGCAGCATGTATCGTGATAGCCCGCAGACCTCCTTCCATAGAAAGCCCCTGCCTGACACTCAGCCCTGCACAAAGTGGCAGATACCGTATCAGAGACACAGGATGGTCGGTCATAATCGCCGTTTTAATTCCTGCCCGTTCCAACACTCCGGCAGTCTTAAAGCTCATATTTTTTACTTCTATTTTGGAGCGAGATGTTAAATCCGGTCCCACAATAACCGGAAAACCGGACTCTGCAATTTCATCCGCTATCAGATGTCCCTCGGTACAATGGTCCAGTGTCATATTCAAATCAAATTCCTTTGCAATCCGGATTGCCGTCAGTATGTCATCGGTCCGGTGGGCATGCGCCTTTAACGGAATTTCTTTTTTCAGCACAGGGATCCAGCACTCCATTTTAAAATCCTCATCCCATGGCGCCATATCCCCTTTTTTCTTTTTTTCAAGATACCGGCATGCTTTATATATCTCCTCCCGCAACATACCGCCAATGGCCATACGGCTACCCGGCATACTATTTTTTTCACCATAATTCATTTTTGGATTTTCACCAAAAGCTACCTTCATCGCCGCCGGTGCTTTTACCACCATCTTGTCAAGGCACCGCCCCTGCACTTTCATAAACAGAGACTGTCCACCCACTACATTAGAACTGCCCGGTCCCGTCAATAGCGAGGTAATTCCGGCAATCACCGCATCGTGAAATGCCGGGTCCATTGGGTTAACCGCATCCAGCGCCCGTAAATGAGGCGTAACCGGAGTTGTCATTTCATTGCAGTCATCTCCCACCATGCCCCATTTTTCTTCTGTAATGCCAACATGGCAGTGGGCGTCAATAAGCCCGGGCATAACCCAGGCTCCCTGCACATCCAGCACTATCTCTTCTCTGACTTTTTCTTTCTCTTGGATTTCCCCTGAAAGCGTTTCCATATCGCCTACCGATGTTATTTTACTTCCTGTCACACGGACATAACCATTCTCATAGGCAGGTCCCGCCATAGTTAGAATTTTTCCATTTTTAATGAGCATAGATAAAACCTCCGTTTCTGTCGTTAGTCTGTGCAGAAGCAGAGGTTTTATGTATATCTATTTTTTCTTATGACTAAGCAGCCGCTGCAAATAATAGGCAATAAAAATCATCAGTGCCATAATGGCGGCATAATCGAAAAAGAATGACAGCTTTGGTTCATTGTAATCAAAAAAGGCAAACTGTACTCTCTGAAATATGTAATCCATAAACTCACGTTTGCAAAGTGCATAGATGCCATATATCGAAAGCAAAGCTGCCAGACCACGCAAAATCCATGCCCTGGTCACACTTTCTTTTGTAATGGAAAAAGCTTTTCTGAACATTTTCAATACCATACCATAATGAAGTCCGATATGGAAACTCATAAAAAGAAATCCCGCATAGGAAGCGGTCATATGTACCGCTCTTGCTAACGCCACACCAACATCCAGTTCTAAAAACCGGAACACATACTGGGACATGGCAATCCCACTAAGCATAAGTAACAGCATATCCACAAACATCAGCGCATCCACTACCATAAGGATAACCCTTCCGGCCGGATAGTTTCCCTTTCCCATATTCCGGTACCACATTCCATTCAGGGCATGGTGCAGAATGAACAAAACAAACATAGCCGTTCCTGCTATTTCATGCCACTGCTGTCCGGTGTACTGATATGCCATAAGGGTAAATAGCAGAAAGGTCATTCCCGCATCAATGATTCCCTTTATCGTCTGTTTTATCTTCATGTTACCCTCCATTCCTAAATGGTACTCTTTCCTTACTTCCCAAACAGTTCTGCTGCCTGTTTCATATTTTCCATAATAGATACTTTAAACGGGCATCTTGTTTCACAGGCACCACAACGGATACATTCCCCGGCATGGTGAGAAAGTACCTCATAGTGTTCACGCACCGTTTCCGGCACACCACCCTGTGCTTTTACTAGGTTTAAAAATTTTGTCACGGAAGCCACGTCAATCTGCTTCGAACAAGGGGCACAGTGGCTGCAGTACATACAGTGTCCCTCCCAGCTGATGTTAGGGAAGGAGGCAAATGCCGGCGCATAATCTTTTTCTTCTTCGGACGCCGTTTCATACGCCACACTTTCCTTTAGCTGTTCAACGGAATGTGCTCCCGGTAAAACCGTCGCCACACCCGGACGGGTCAGGGCATAATGCAGACACTGGTTCGCTGTCAGTGCTTTTCCCGCCGGGGATAAAGAGGCATCCAGCAAATCCCCTCCGCCAAATACTTTCATTACCGTAATTCCAACTCCCATACGCTGGCAGGTCTCATATAATTCCTGACGTTCTGCATCCATATTAATCAGATGTGCCTCATAATTTTTTTCATCCCAGAGAGCGTTTACATCTTCATTTGCCGGTTGTAAATCATAACACGGATTTACACTAAACATCAGCACCTCGATACAACCGGTTCTGACTGCCTCCAGTGCCACTCTCGGATTATGGCTGCTGAGCCCGATATGATGAATAACTTCCTTTTCCTTTAACTCCTTAACATATTCCAGTACCGGACCTTCCGCTATCACTTTCCAGTCCTCCATGGAATCCACATAGTGAATCATTCCCACATCAATGTAATCGGTCTGAAGTAATTCCAGCATTTCTGCCATGCCGTTTTTTACTTCTTCGATATCACGGCTTCTCTGATACTGTCCGTTTTTCCATATGGAACAGATATGGGATTGAAGAATAAATTTTTCACGCCGCCCTTTTAGTGCCTCCCCCACACTGGCACGCACCTGAGGGTTAGAGGCGTATAAATCTATGTAATTGACACCATACTCCTGTGCCGCATTCAAAAGCAGCTTTGTATTTTTGCATTGATTCCCTGCAAATCCCTCGCAGCCTAAACCAATTTCGCTTACCTTCAGTCCGGTGTTTCCTAAATACCGATAGTTCATGGTGGTTCTCCTCTCCCATCTGCATAACTTATGATAATATATTTATTTTACCATAGGAAATCCGTGAAAGCAATAATACCAGTGCAGGTACAAACCGGCACTGGTATTATTGTCGATACAAATTCCAAGGAACTTATTTTCGTATGCTATTTATGATCCAAGTAGCTTTTTCATTTCCTGCAGGCTCTTTTCATCGGACTCTTTGGCAAGCTGAATATAACTGCAGGTCTTCTTTCGGATTTTGGCATCTTTCAATTTACTAAGGCGAGTCTCGGTATTTTCCTTGCCGCCAAGTACTTCTCGCATCTCACACATAATCTCCTTTGTATGAGAAAATGTCTTTGCCAGTATCGGTGTGTCGACAAAATATTTCGCTGCACTTTCCCGGCCATCAATTATGCTGTTCATGGCATCCCACTGACACAACATTTTTTCAAACAATCCCCCTGTATTTCCACTTCCCGAAAAACTACTGTCATCTCCCAGCATTTTCTCCCATGCATCATACGCCCAGATTCCTTTCGCATAAGCGTTTTCTTTTCGTCCCGTCATAACACGAACCGCATTTTCTAAAATTTTCTTTTGAGAAAACGGTTTCTTAGCAATCGGTCCCATGCACATAACTCCCTGGGTATCTGCATTCTCCCACCAGTTATCACAGATAAAATATCCGCTGCCATCCTTTTTTACACTTGCACCAAAATCCGGGTCATCCTGAAAAAAGTTCCAACCAAGCAGAGTCTTTCCGTTATTTCGGTAACCGGTAATGAGACACGGTTCCGGAGGTCCGATAATTCCCTGGGCAATGCAAGGATAACCTTCATCTAAATGACGTTTAATAAAGGAAACAAATTCTTCCTTCTCCGTCGTTGCATCTCTCTTCTGAAAATCAAATTCTCTGCCCAGAGCCTCAACTCCTATTCGATAGATCTCACCAGACTCCTCCAACGTGTGGTAAATATCCACATTGCTCATATCCCATTTTTCCGTGTTCCATGTCAATCGAAATGCCGCCCCGGTGGACACCATAGAATACGCATAACTAACATCTTCCCCCAAATAATCCGAACAGGCTTTTAGACAAATGGGCCATGGGGTATTACCACCGAAAGCACCCCATTCCACCTTTGGGACTCCATACAAAATTGTACTACCTGCATCTGCATACTTCTTTTTTTCCATACTGATATCGCTCCTTTGCTCCATTTTGCCAAGGAATCCGATGCCATATATGCCCGGTGTTAATTCTTCTTTCCCCACAACGGGTCTTTTTTTGCGAAAGTCTCTAGGAGTCATTCCCACAATTTTGGAAAAGGCTCTTGTATAGCTTTCATGACTGGAAAAACCATATTTCAGAGCAATTTCCATAACGGATGCCTCCGAATGAAGAAGTTCAAATGCCGAGTAACAGATTTTGCGGATTCTCACATAACGTCCCAGAGAACACCCGGTATGCTTTCGGAATACCTCCCTTATATATACCTGAGAAAAACCTATCTGCTTTTCCATTTCTTCATAGTCGACATTTCCGTCCTTTACGTGGGTCTCAATATAATGAATGACTGCGTGGCTATACGGCGAAAAACTCATAATCCGATTCCTCTCTTACTTGTTACAAACATCGCGATGTAATTGTATTATACCGTATATGCCGATTTACTTCTTGACTTTTTTGAGGGAAATATAAGGTTTAGAACCTTTCTTACTTATAGTCTGTCTAAAATTTCCTTTCTTTTTTGAGCATACTCCTCTTCTGTAATCAAACTTGCTTCTTTCATTTTTTTTAATTCTTCCAACGCCGCAGTAACAGAGGTCGGTTCCGCTTCCTTCGTCACTATAGGAGAGACAACCTGCTCTGGTTTTCTTTTTTGGAGCGCTAAAATATTAAAATCACTCTGAATTAAAGCACAGGCAATCATCGAAAGACCAAAAAATGCCAATAACATACATCCCACACTCTTATCCGGTATATTAACACCATAACGTTTCGAATCTTCACATACCTGCTTTCCATTTTTATACATCCAATAGCAGGAGTAAAAAGGAATCAACAGTATCAGAATTACTTCTGTCAGAGGAGAACGGGTATCCCCATGTAATTTGTGTACTTTATATACAAGACCTGCCAGCCAGATAATCCAATAGAGGCCAAAACTTGCTATTGACAGAATAATACACATCACGATACTCTCTGAATACTCATCTGTATCTGGACTGTCTCCTATCAATACAGAAATTCTTTTCTCGTTCACCTCTTCAAATATCAACAAACAAAGGACTCCAGTTACCACGACCATCGGGGCGGCAAACATTTCAAAACCAGAAGAAATAAACAACCCTATAAAAGGTAATATAACTATTGCTATGACACGTACCAAAAATGAAACAATCACTGTCACTGTGGCCGGTACTTTTTTACAAACGGTAAGTAGTAAAAGTACGGCTATTAATAAATCGTATATTACCGTTATAATAGTTCCACCATACCAATGCAAAAAGGCAGAAAAGGTGCCTTGTCCAAATCTGAAAAAAAAGTTAATTAACCATATCAAACTGCATATGCCAAGCACCGTATATTGAATAGCTAATGCAAAAGCAGCAATTCTATGTCTTTGCATCAAAACAAAAACAAGCGCAGCAACAGGCCCAGCTATGGCTGCTATATCTGTTAAAATTATAGTTATATAAGAAAGATATCCCGCCCCCCAATATTTAAAGTTCGCAAGATACCCTATATGTTTAATAAAATTGCGAATTTCTGGAATAAGACAACCTAATACTGCTATCGCTATTATTACAGATAATATTCTTACCGCACTAAATTTTCCTTTGTTTTCCATATCTTATCTCCTCCATATTTCACCATTAAGGCATTTTTATTTCCACCCCGATCGATGGATCTACCTCTGCCTTAAAAATTTCTTCATCCTTTTTTGTTCCGGTTACGCTTCCATAATGGATCGGAATTGTTACTTTCGGCTTCAGAATATTTACAAATTCTGCTGCCTCCTTCGCGTCCATCGTGTAGGTGCCGCCAATAGGCACCATCGCCACATCACAAACTACCTTACGATTGTCCTCATTCATATCCGTATCCCCGGCAATATAAATTTTTGTACCGGCAAGCTCCACAATATAACCAACCCATCCGCTTTCCTTAGAATGAAACGACTTGGTATTATTATAGGCAGCAACCGTTTCTATTGCAATACCATCAATCTGTTTTTGTATGCCCGGCAAAACGGTAATACACTGACCGCAGGAAACATTGTTTGCCTGTTCTTTCATTTGTTCCGGAACCACTATGATAGTATCATTCTTCTTTATTTTATCAATATCCTCCGGTGAAAAATGGTCAAAGTGGTCATGGGTAATTAAAATAATATCCGCATCGGAAGTTTTTTCACTAATTCGAAACGGGTCAATATAAATTACCTTTTCTCCCTTTAGTCGTATACTGCTGTGAGTTAATACTTCGATATTTTCTACCATTTTTTCTTCTCCTTATCTTTTTATTATTTCATACTGCCAACTTCTTCTATCAATATATCATCTTTATGCTGGCACATAATTTCCTAATATCTCCAAAATATCCGTTTTATAAATATTCCCGTCAAGAACATCTCCATCCGGCGAAACGCAGATTGCCCGGATATCTTTCGGGTCCTCGGTGTAAGGATTGATAACAGGAGCGTCCGGATCAAAATATTCTTTTAAATATTTAAGTGCATTGCCGCTTGGGAAAATCACATTTCCGTCAGAAGCCGTAATCCCCAGGCTGCGAAACTCCTCCAGTATTTCACGGGTTTTGCGATTGTAGAGATTATCTGCTGCCTCGTTTACAAGCCATGCGGGGTGTACGCGAAGACTTGGAATATCCGTGGCGAGAACCGCCTTTGCAAATACCATTACCGATTCAAGGGGAATCGTTTCCTGATGAAACGCATCCACTGACAATAAAATAGCATTCACACCACTTTCCGCGAGCATCTGCGCCACCTTCTGTATTTTTTCTGCATTGCGGCTAAAAAATCCATTGGTAATTAACTGGCGCTTGGGAATGTTCATATCCCGTGCCGCCGCCTGGATTTTGCATACCTCTTCCGGATATAACAAGGGCTCGCCGCCGAATGTCATAAGCGACTCTATGTTATAATTTTCTGCTGTCCTGCGAACCATTTCTGCCGCCACGTCTCCGTCAATATGCTCGCCGGCAGAATGATGGCTTCCCTCTGAACAGTGCTTGCAATGTCCCGAGCATGCCAAAGTAACTAAAAACTCAATTCGGTTCAGATTTTGAACGTATGGATTCATTTTACTTTTCCCCAATCTTTTTAAAAATGACACCAGTCATATCATCTGCCTACAGTCCCAGCGCTAAACCAATCCATCTTACGGCAAGTGCCACTATCCATGCAATGACACATTGCCCCACCACAACGCCTGCCGCCCACTTTCTTCCTAGTTCCTGTTTCACGGATGCTATCGCTGCCACACAAGGCGTATAGAGCAGACAGAACACAAGCAGACTTACCGTTGCCAACGGGGTAATGACCTGAGCCAACATATCCTTTGTTCCAAGCAGCACCAGTAAAGTGGCCACCACACTTTCCTTCGCCATAAAGCCGGTAATAAGGGCGGTGGAAATTCTCCAGTCGCCAAGCCCCAGGGGAGCAAGAACCGGTGCAATCACGCTTGCCACTACCGCCAATATACTGTCCTTCGAATCCGTCACAATATTCAGCCGGAAATCAAAGGTCTGCAAAAACCAGATTACTATGGTAGCAAGAAAAATAATGGTAAAGGCACGCTGCAAAAAATCCTTTGCCTTGTCCCAAAGAAGATGTCCCACATTTTTTATCCCCGGCATACGATAATTCGGAAGCTCCATGACAAACGGCACCGCCTCGCCTTTGAATGCGGTCCCCTTCATAAGCAGAGCCATCACGATACCGAGAATAATGCCCAGCACATACAGTCCAATCATAATGAGGGCACCGTGTTTTGGGAAAAACACTGCCGTGAAAAATCCATAAATTGGCACCTTTGCCGAGCAGCTCATAAACGGAGTCAGAAGAATCGTCATTTTTCGGTCTCGCTCAGAGGGCAATGTTCTTGTGGCCATAACACCCGGAACCGTACAGCCAAAGCCAATCAGCATCGGCACTATGCTTCTTCCGGAAAGACCGATTTTTCTTAAAAGCCTGTCCATGACAAAGGCCACTCTGGCGATATAACCGCTATCCTCTAACAAGGATAAAAAGAAAAACAAGGTCACAATAATCGGCAGGAAACTTAGAACGCTTCCGACACCGTTAAAGATGCCGTCAATAATCAGAGAATGTAGCACCTCATTGACATCAATGGCGGTAAGAGCGGCATCTACCATATCCGAAAGCCATGTAATCCCCATTTCCAGCAGTTCCTGAAGCCATGCTCCGATAATGTTAAAGGTCAGCCAGAACACGATTCCCATAATTCCGATAAAAGCCGGGATAGCGGTATATTTTCCTGTCAATATTTTATCGATTCCGGCACTTCGTGCATGCTCTTTACTTTCCCTTGGTTTCACAACCGTTGCATTGCATACATCTTGAATAAAGGAGAACCTCATATCGGCAATGGCAGCCGCACGGTCCATCCCGCTTTCTGTCTCCATCTGGCAAATAATATGCTCTAACATTTCCGTTTCATTCTGCTCCAAATCTAAGCTGTCGAGAAGCTTTTCATCTCCTTCCGCCAATTTGCTGGCAGCAAAGCGAACCGGAATGCCGGCCCGTTTGGCATGGTCTTCAATCAGATGCATAATCGCATGAAGACATCTATGTACGGCTCCCCCATTTTTATCTGCGCCGCAAAAATCAATTCTTCCCGGCCGCTCCTGATATTTCGCCACATGAAGCGCGTGATTAATCAGCTCGCCGATTCCTTCATTCTTTGCCGCTGAAATAGGCACCACCGGAATCCCCAGCATCTCTTCCATTTCATTAATTTGGATAGAGCCGCCGTTTCCCCGGATTTCATCCATCATATTCAGGGCCAGCACCATAGGAATATCCAACTCCATCAGCTGCATGGTCAAATACAGATTCCGCTCAATATTAGAGGCATCCACCACGTTGATAATCCCCTTCGGATTTTCCTTCATCACAAACGCCCGCGTCACCATTTCCTCACTGGAGTAGGGTGACATAGAATAAATACCCGGCAAGTCGGTAATCAGTGTATTTTTATGCCCCCTAATCACGCCGTCTTTTCTGTCCACGGTAACGCCGGGAAAATTACCTACATGCTGGTTCGCACCTGTCAGCTGATTGAAAAGCGTGGTCTTCCCGCTATTCTGGTTCCCTGCCAGGGCAAAGGTCAGAGTGGTGCCATCCGGCAGTGGATTTTCTGTCGCCTTCGCATGATATTTTCCACCTTCGCCCAAACCCGGATGTTCAATACTTTTTTTCATTTTCTTCTTTTCAATAATGGAATCATCCTGCGCAACTTCTCTTATATTTTCAATCTCTATTTTTTCAGCATCGGCCACACGCAGTGTCAGCTCATAACCATGAATCATAAACTCCATGGGGTCTCCCAACGGAGCATACTTTACCAACACGATATCGGTATTTGGAATCACACCCATATCTAAAAAATGTTGCCGTAATGCACCGTCACCACCGACGGTTGTAATGGTAGCTTTTTTCCCGATTGGTAATTCTTTTAATGTCATCGCTTGTCTCCCGTTATTATTTCAATGGCAGGTCATAGAAATGTAGCCTGTAACATGGTTGCTCCTTGATTAATTTTAACATAACCCAGGGCAGGTTACAACTTGTAAATCTTTTGAGCAGGGAAACAACGGAACTGTTATTGCACCAGAAAGTCAATTCCGTTATAATAAAGTTGTTACATTTGACAGGGAGGATAATCATGGAAATAGAAAGAATCGGATTTGATTTTTCCATATGCAAAGTCAAAGATTTTTCAATGGTCAATTTGGAAGATGAGTACTGCTTTATCGGGAAAACGGAAGAAGAAAAATCTCTGGTTTGTATTACTGAAAATGTGCCGGATAACACTACTGAAAGAGAGGATAACTGGAAAGCTTTCAAGATACGGGGAATTTTAGATTTTTCTTTGATTGGTATCCTTTCTAAAATATCTGCTTTACTGGCAGAAAATAATATCGGAATTTTTGTTTTATCCACCTACAATACCGATTATGTTTTAACCAAAGCAAATGATTTTGAGAAAGCATTGGATATACTTTCAAAGGAGTTCGAATTGGAGGAAAAATGAACACAAAGGTTTATACAGATGGCTTACCCTTGGATGCAGAAAAAATACGAAAAGAAGTTTTTGTGGAAGAACAGGGATTTCAGAATGAATTTGATGAGACAGACACCACTGCCACTCATATTGTATTATACAATGAAGATGATGTGCCGATTGCAACCTGTCGTGTGTTCCGGGATGATAAGCGGGAAGCTTATACGATCGGACGCCTGGCGGTAGTTAAGAAATACAGGGAAAAAAATTTAGGAACCGATGTAGTTGAGTCGGCAGAAAAATACATCCGTAAACAGGGTGGGCATAGTGCGATTCTTCACGCCCAGTGCAGGGTAAGTAATTTTTATCAGAAGCTGGGATATGCTCCATACGGTGACGTAGAAGATGATGAGGGCTGCCCTCATATATGGATGAGAAAACAACTTTAGGGATGGAAGGTTATTTCAACTATATGGAGGAAAGAACCTTTTCAAAAAATGCCCGAAAGCCTTGTTCAATAGCCGACTTATCCACACCCAATTCTTCTATGTCATGGTAATATTGTCCTGAGGAAATGTCAACCGACAATGAGTCCAAAGGAAATCCTGTTACACGTTTTGCATGAGGCTGACTCACCAACATAAAAGGTTCTGTCGCCAAGGTTTCATCCATGCTGGAAAAGTTCACATCATCATTTATAATGAAATGAATGGCATTACGATACCTTGCTATCAGCTGATTATTATATTTCTTTGCCAGATTGGAATAATATCCTATCATTTCTTCATCCGTCAGTTCTTTTCCGTTGACTCTTCTAATATGTGTTCCGGGCTGTAACGCCTCTTCCACGCCGTTAAAATACAATCCGCTATCGCAGGAAAATACCGGCATGGAAAACGCATTATAATATGCTCCCGCTTTAATTTTTGCATTTTCAAGGGGATTTTTCCCGCTTTCATCCACTACAGGTAAAGGTTGGTTCAAGTCATGCAATCCAATAATTTCTAATCCCGTAGATTTTGTTACTCTTTTCATCGACTCTAATTTTGCCGGGTTTGTCGTTCCGTATAGTACTCGCATTTGCTACCTCACATTCTGCAACTCTTCCATTTTATACACAGCGTATCCTTCATAATAGTAACGATGGTCAATACCTTCCCTAAAGGGATGCGCCGCATTCATTTCAACATATTTTTCAACTTCCAATTGACTTCCCCAATAAACCGGAACTTATCGGTCATCTTTTACAAAATATTGTACCTAATTTATCGAATCTTTCAATGCTGTTCTAAAGAAATCAGGATATCTCATAAATTATCTTTCCTAAGTTTGTCGGTGAGTCACCAACAGTTAAATTATTCTTGTTCGTGAATTCATGCCAGCCTTTGGGGCAAGATACCCGACAATCTCTTTTCGACCGCTATCGGGAAAGTGTTTCGTTCATCTCCATTTGTTGAAACAAAGGATAATTGGGGCGATTCGTAATGTAAGAGGGGAAATTTTCATAATCTACTGTGGACAGGCATTTTAACATCCAACCATATCCTTTTTGAACCAAATCATGCTTATCAAACAAAAGTGCATCTGAAATCTGAAAGGGATACATACCTTCATAATCATTGTGAAGAATAGCAGGTATAAGGACGACAGCTGATGCGCGGCGAACCCAAAAATCTTCATCCTGTGTCCATTCGAGAACTTCCTCAAAAAGATGTTTATATCCTCTTATCAGAGCACCAAAAGCATGTGTGCAAAAATCATCACAGTCACCCCACCCGCGCACATATTTTTTTAACCAACTATAAAATACGGAATATGTGTTTTCACTATACTGGTTCTTTACTCTATATGCCCAATCAAAGGCAATAACTCCGGATTCCCAATTACGCTGTTCCAATAATTCTTCACTGAGGGATAAAACAATTTCTATACTATGGTGATCTAAAGTTCTATACAATTTGCCGGACAACTTTCTAATATCGGCTGTAAGCATGTGCTTTCCCTGTGGTACATTTTCCGCTAACAGCTCAAGTTCATTCCGGGCTTTCATAATAATGCTGTCCATCATTCTTCCCCATCCTGCTGCGTATAACTACCTGTTACCTCAATTACATTATTGTCAGGATCACGCATATGAAAATAATGATAAGTAGGATACGCCTCCAAAATTTCTGTCACTTCACCGATTCGCAGCGCTTTTACTCGTTCATGCTCTGCCCGCAAATCTTCCACCCAATAATTCTGCACAAATTTGTAATCACCTTCCAGAGAAGTACAATGACCTATGAGATTTTCTTCATTCATTAGGGAGATGCATTTATTATCTATATAAAATTCCACAAATGTATTTCCGCTA
>JAFLTC010000010.1:0-59695 GCA_022510615.1 Lachnospiraceae bacterium
CCGGTGTCCGATTTCTCTTTCATGCTCCGCTAAATACCGGTCATAGTAACCGCTGCCATAGCCAAGCCGCCGGCATTCGCTGTCAAAAGCAGCCCCCGGCATCAGCATTAACACATTTTCCCTTTCAAAAAAAGTAAATTGTGAAAAAGGATTTTTCTCCTCCGGCTCTCTTATCCCCTGATACCCCGGTAATAAATCAGACAAGTCTGTCTGAAAAAATTCCATGCAATGTTTTTTTCCATCGGTCTTTGGCAGAAACAATCTCTTCTGATCCTCTAATACCCAGCTATTTATTTCATCGGTACAAACCTCCGAACGGAAAGAAGCATAGGACAAGACAATATCCGCTTTCTGATACCATGGATGACTTCGGACTGTTTCCTGAATTTTTACAGACCATTCCTCACGACTTTTTGCGGATAGTTCCTCCCGCCTTTTCAGAGCAAGACTTCGTAACTGTTTTTTTCCCATCAGTGTGTATCCTTTTTGCGAAGTTTATGTATCGTACCATCCGGCTCCTGTATTGAGGTATGCTCCAGTGTGGTACGAAGATTATTTCTTACAAGGGCAATATACTCTGCACGCAGTGCCGCCTGCTCTTCCTTTTCTTCCTCCGTCAGAGTCCCCGCTTTTTGCTTTTTATACAATTCATTAATACGGTCTATTTTTGCCTGTTCCATAGTTTCCTCCAACTCATCGATCCAGATAATTTTTTAAATGAAAATGGCTTGTCTTATGTGCCACAAACAAAGTGCCGATTTCTTCTCCGGCAAAAAGTCTGTTAATGTTTTCCATGTCGTCTCCGTTAATAATCATCATATCGGCCCCGGCATCGTTGGCGATACCGGCAGCTCCCACCTTGGAGGTCATGCCTCCGGTTCCGACATCTGTTGTCGGTCCCTTTGCCATACCGAGCATTTCATCGGTAATCTTCTCGACAACCGAAATACGCTCTGCCTCCGGATTCTGATTCGGGTCATCGGTATATAACCCGTCTATATCGCTTAGCAACACTAGTAAATCAGCTTTTACAATGGCAGCGACAATGGCAGAGAGATTGTCATTATCACCAAAGTCAATTTCATCTGTCGCCACCGTATCATTTTCATTGACAATCGGTATCACACCAAGCTCCAGCAATTCCCGGAAAGTATTCTGGGCATTGTGGCGGCTTGTATCATTGGCGATTGTAATCTTTGTCATAAGAATCTGCGCCGTATTCTGATTATACTCGGAAAACAGCTTCTGGTATACCGTCATCAGACGACTCTGCCCCACAGCGGCACAGGCCTGTTTCATAGAACGCTCAGTGGGACGTTCTTTAAAACCAAGAACCTTTCTTCCCACCGCAATGGCACCGGAGGATACAACGACGATTTCCTTTCCCTGATTATGTAAATCGGTCAGGATGCGGATAAATTTTTCCATTTTCACAAAGTCCAGTTCTCCGGTTTCCTCATGGGTCAGCGTGGAGGTTCCTATCTTAAATACGATTCTCTTTTTATCTTTTAACTGTGCTCGCATGCTCTCCCTCTTTTCCGTCCATCTCATCTTTTAACTGCCCCGTCAGCCTTATGGCAACACGAAGCCCGTCCATGGCAGCGGACATAATACCGCCGGCATATCCGGCACCCTCCCCGCAGGGATATATACCTCCGGCAGAAATACTGACAAAATCTTCATCCCTCTCAATTCGCACCGGCGATGAGGTTCTTGTCTCAATTCCTAACAGCAGTGTATCTTCTTTTGCAAAGTTCTCTATCTTTTTCCGGAATTGCTCCATTCCATCTATCATACCATTTACAATGAATTTTGGCAATGCCCTCCGGAGATTTGACATCTGCCAATCTCCCTTTACACAGGGCGTTACCCTTCCAAATTCTGTCGTCGGCTCATCTTTACAAAAATCGTCATAACGCTGCACCGGTATTTTCCCCTGACACAGCTCATACATCTCTTTTTCCCATTTTTCTTGAAATGCAATTCCTGCCAGACAGCCGCTGCCGCCAAAATCCTCCGGCTCCACCGTTACCACAATGGCACTGTTGGCATTGCCGGAATCCCTTTTTGCATTACTCATGCCATTTACTACAAGACCGCCCTGCTCTGAGGAAGCATTGACGACATAGCCTCCGGGACACATACAAAAGGAATACACCCCTCTGCCATCCTTTGTCTTGCCGGTGCATTTATAGCTGGATACCGGCAGACACTCTTTTTTTACGCCGTACTGGGCAAGATCAATATCCTCCTGAAGATGCTGCACCCGGACACCTACGGCAAAGGCTTTCGGTGACATGGCAAGCCCCGACTTATGAAGCATGGAAAAGGTATCTCTGGCACTGTGTCCAATGGCAAGTATCAGTTTATCACAGGGAATTTCTCGTTTTTCTCCCTCTTTTTCCACCTGAATCATTTTCACCACGTTCTTCTCTATGGTTAAACCGGTAAGCTTTGTATGAAAATGGAACTCACAGCCTTTCTCCTCCATTTCCCGGCGCATATTGACAATGACTTCCCGCAGTATGTCTGTGCCGATATGGGGTTTGCTATCGTAAAGAATATCCTCCCCGGCACCGAATTTCACAAAGCTTTCCAGCACAAACTGTTTTTTCCCGCTTTTATCTTTCACTCCCGTATTCAGCTTCCCGTCAGAAAAGGTTCCTGCACCGCCCTCGCCAAAAGAAACATTATTCTCTGGATTTAGCACCCCCGTTTCCCAGAATGCCTTTACCGCCTTCGTCCTCTCTTCCATGGGCGCCCCCCGCTCGATTAACATCGGCCGGCATCCACACAGGCTCAGATAATAGGCACAAAAAAGTCCGGCTGGTCCGGCCCCCACGACAACAATTTTCTTTTTTGTCCGGATAGGTGTGATTTTCTCTTCCAGCTTCTTTTTTCTCGCTACTACAGTAAGATTTTTGTTTCCTTTGTTTTTTTTCATGACCTGATTCTCTTCCGGCACTTGGAAACGAACCGTATAGGAAAAAAATATATCCGGCTTTTTTCTGGCATCTACACTCTTTTTTACAAGAGTAAATTCCCGTATGTCTTCCGGTTTTATATGTAATTGCCTTGCCACCTTTTTGATGAGATATGCTCTGGTATTTTTCTCACAGGGCACCTTACATTGGGATAACTGCAGCATATGAATCACGCTTTCTCTTCTTTTTTCTTTTTTATGGCATCCGCCGCTATGTTGGCACAAGCCCAGGCAAAATGCAGATTGTACCCCCCGCATTTTCCGTCCACATCCAATATCTCCCCGGTAAAAAACACTCCCGGTGCCAATTTGGACTCCATCGTTTTGCTATCTACTTCTCCGGTATCCACTCCGCCGGCACTGACCTGGGCTCTGTCAATGCCAAAGGTATCGATAATCGGGAAGCGGAATGCCTTCAGACATTTTTCCGGCTCCTGATTTTTTCGGAGAACGCCAAGCCATTTTTTCGGCACCAGTCCCTCCATGCCATAGTGAATCAGCCATTCCTGTAATTCTTTTTCTTCCATGGGTGGTACAAAATCAATAACCCCCTCCACGTATCTTCCCTCTGCCAGTGCCAGAGCAGCCATCCGGCACAGCTGAAAGACCGGAATCCCGGATACGCCATCTTTTACAATCTGTATCTCTCCGACTTCTCCCTCTATAATCCGATGATCAACAGAAAGGGAAAAACGCCCCTGAATTCTTGTTCCCGCCACTTGTTTCCAAAAATCTCCCGGACTGACAAGTCCCGTCAAGCCGGGATATATCGTATGTATATGGTGTCCCAGACTGCCTGCCAACTTATATCCGCTGCCACTGCCACCCAGTTCACCACCGGCCTTTCCACCGGAGGCCATAATTACATATTGACAGGAAATCTCTCCTTCATGAGTGCCCACCCGGTAGCCGTTTTCTTCTTTTTTTAGCGACCGTGCCTTGCAATCTAACAAAATTTCTATCTGGTTTCCTCTGGCAAACCGCTGCAGAGCCTCTACCACTGTCAGTGCCTGATTGGTATAAGGATAAACATAGCCATCCTTTTCTCTCGCGTAAATTCCCAGGCTTTCAAACTGTCTGAGAACCCTCTTTACTCCCACCTGTGCTAATACAGACTGAATCCAGTTTTCATCTCCATAGTAACAGGAAACGTCCATTTTACGATTTGTAAAGTTACATCTCCCATTTCCCGTGGCAGAAAGCTTTTTCCCCACTCTGCTGTTTTTTTCTATTATGGTTACGGAAAACCCTTCATGGACTAACAGTCCACCACACAAAAGCCCGGAAGCCCCGGCTCCGATAATGACAATATCACTGTATTCCCTCATTCGTACCTCCCTTTATCCCATATTATACACTAGCTGGAAAAGTTTTCAAGAATGGAATACAAGTCTTTTTCATCTTCCACAATATACCCTTTTTTTAGTTTTTTCACTTCCTCTTCCGGTATGTTTTCCACTGAAATACCTGTTTTTTCATACAGTGTTTTCCCTGCCCTGTCATAAATAGCAACCTCCCCCTCCAGTATCCGCAGAAAAAATCCCTTCTCCTGTACCGGCTCCCGGTACGATTTCCGTATCACAATTTCTTCTGAGGAAAAGGAAACCAAGTTCATGTCCGACAGACCTGCCTCCTTGTCATCTGCCGCCATTGCCTGAACACATTGCTTCAGATAGTCCTCCAGCGTCTTTCGCGTCATGCCGTTATATTCCGATGGCATATTGTGTTCTTCCCTTGCTAGTGCTTCCGTATCCTCATTATAAATTTCCAGTATATATTTTGTATCACTGTTTACCTTTTGCTCTTGCTTTGCCCCGGTCTGCTTTATCTTCACACTTTCCTTTTTCTCTTCTGCCAGCTTCTCTGAATAACGGTAACTTCCATAGCAAAAAACCGACAATAAAAAAAACGCAACAAAAAAACTGCTGATTACTATATACCTGCGCTTCATGACAACCTCCTAAGCCATTTTGCATATAGTATGAGCAGTTTTTTTAATGCCTATACAAATATTTCTTGTATAGGCATTAAACATCACACAAACATATTCTATTACATCACACGTCCTATTTTTACCGGATGACGATAATATGCATTGGAAATCTTAATTCCGTCTCTTGGATTGCTGGCATGAATAACCATGCCACCTCCGATGTACATCGCCACATGATTGATGCGGCTTCCATTACTATAGAAGAACAAATCTCCCGGTTTCGGGGAACTCACACTTCTTGTAACACCTGCCTGTGCTGCTGCATTATGAGGCAGATAATGACCATATCTGCGGTATAAACTCATGGTAAAGCCGGAGCAGTCCGTACCACCTGTCAGACTGGAACCTCCCCACACGTAGCGGTTTCCTAAAAATTGCTTCGCATACTCTACAATGGAGGCCTGGCTGGAAGAAATCCCGGAGGATTTACTTGCCGACACAGTTTCAACCTTTACTGCACGCTTTAAGGAATATTGCTCTTTCACATATTCCTTTGCCACAAAGGCATACTCATCATCCACATAAATGCAGACAAAATCACTCAGGCTATTTTGCATTGCCTCATATCCGCCGGCACGTTTAATAAAATCATTAGAAATTTTTTCTTTTTCAATAATCTTTTTCACATAGTCCAGTGTTAAATTATTTTTCTTAATCGTAAATTCTTCTCCCTCGGAAACGATAGAGTAAATCGGTGCATCAGTTGTCGGGAGTGCACGTACACGAAGAGAATCCGTCATAATTTCCACACACTCGCGTCCTACCTTGGAAGCCAGTGCCTCAGCTTTCGCATCCGTCGTCATATAAGAAGCCTTAACATATCCTCTTACATTACCGGACACAATTTTTGCCCAGCCTTTTTTTATCTTATAAATATGGCATCCTGCATTCTTTGTCATTTTACCGACAATTTTTGCACTCTCCGAAGGTTTTTTCCGGACATTCAGATATGTGTCTACTTTATTGGCAATTCCCAGACGGCTATAATTCAGATTCAGCTCTACATGGGAATTACTCTCTTCCTTTTTTACTTCCGGTTGTTTTGTCGGTGCCGGTGTCACAGTTTGCTCTGCCGAACCAGTAATATCAGCAACCTTTGTCACTACATTTCCTGCCATTACATCATCACAATACTGGTCAAGCAGCACGTTGGCTCCTTCTAAAGATTTCTCGGTGGCAACCATTGCCCCCTGAGCCGGAACTACTAACATACCAATTACAAACGCTCCTGCCATTGACAAAGCAATAGCTCTTTTCATTTTGTTCATCATATTGCTATACCCTCTTCATTCCTTACTATGCCCATTGATTTATTACAAAATTATTACATTTCGTAACAATTATAGCAATATGATTCTTGTTTGTCAACAATATTTCGTACAAAAATGCGATTTTATTTCATTCTACACCTGTAGGTCTATATAATAATGCACACCAGACCGCCATTGGAATCATTTACCACCTTCTGAATGGTATCCTGCAATTTCACTTGACTCTCCTCTGTCAGGCGGTTTACTTTGGAATTAATTCCCTCCTCCACAAGCTGTCGTATCGTTTTTCCAAATATATTCGTATCAAAAATACCATCCGGATTTTCACTGCCATTCTGACTGATATAATCAATCAAATCCTGTGCCTGCTCTTCACTTCCTACGATTGGTGCAATTTCCGTTTCAATATTTGCCTGTATCAGATGCAGGGAAGGACAGCTGGCTTTAATTTTTACGCCATACTTACTGCCATGGCGGATTAATTCCGGATTCGCAATCTCGATTTCACTTTCCATCGGTGGCACAATTCCATAGCCTTTCCCCCGTACCTGGTCGCAGGCCGTGGCAATCGATTCAAACTCATTTTTCTTCCCTGCCAGCTCCCTGAGAGTGGCAATCAAATCAAATTCGCCCTCAATGGTAGTTCCCACCATTTCACTTAATATTTCATAATAATAATTTTCCTCAAAATCCAGCGATAAATTCACAACACCATTTTCCAGCTGTTTATCCTTAATAAATATTTCTTTGATGTACGGCGCTTCCATACTGATATTTTCGTCCGTCACATCCTTCATTGTATGAATGCGGGATATAATCTTTCTGCACTGCTCCACTAAATCTGCCTTCAACCAGTTATCCAGTCCCAGAAATTCAACCCACTTTGGCATAATAAAATTCAATCTTGTAATCGGAAAATCGGATAAAATCTGCTCCATAATTGTAAATGCGTCCTCCCTGCTCATTTCTTTTCCATTAATCGGCATTACTATTTTTCCATACTGTTCTTCCATCTGGCTGACCCGCTCCAAAGTCTTTTCAGATTCCGGCTCTGTTGTATTCAATAAAATGATAAAAGGTTTTCCCGCTTTTTTACATTCCAGAATTGTCTTTTCTTCTGCCCCTTTAAAATTTTCTGCCGGAATATCGCCAAAGGAACCGTCCGTCGTTATAATAATACCAATGTTGGAATGCTCACGGATTACCTTTCTTGTTCCGATTCCCGCCGCTTCCGAAAACGGTATTTCTTCCTCTGACCATGGTGTTTTTACCCGGCGCTCCGCTTCTCCCTCCTTCTGGCCTGACGCCTCGGGAACAAGAAAACCCACGCAGTCAATTAAGCGAATTTTTCCGGTTTCCTGATTCGGAAAATGAATCACCGCTGCTGTTTTTGGTACAAATTTAGGCTCCGTCGTCATTACCATTTTCCCGGTCGCCGACTGTGGAAGCTCATCAATGGTCCTTGCCTTTTCATTCTCATCCGTTATTTCCGGCAGCACTACCAACTCCATAAACCGTTTAATAAATGTTGATTTTCCCGTTCTAACCGGCCCCACAACACCTAAATAAATCTCTCCACCGGTGCGCCGGCTCATGTCCTGATACACATTATATTTGTCCATGAAAAAAAATCCCCCTTGTTCGCCCGACGGCGCCATAGTAGACAACTGCCGGCATCTAGCTTACTGCTAAAATATATGCAGAGGGATTTTTACTTATTCCATATTTCATATTCTACAGTTATAGAAAAGACATTACCCGGCCATTTCCTCCAGTACCTCCTCTAACTCCATTCGTACCATTTGGAAAATCTCTAAAAGTCTAGGGGAAAATATACCGCATTCTCCCTCCATTATCATATCAAAGGCCTCTTCCTTCGTAACCGCTGTCTTATAAACTCTTTCGCTCACCAACAAATCATAGGTATCTGCCAAACTGACAATCTGTGCCTCAATGGGAATTTCTTCTCTCTTCAATCCTTCCGGATATCCGTCCCCATCATACCTTTCGTGATGATACATACAAACCTTGGCACAGCATTCCAGAAAAGCGTATTCTTCACTGCCTTTTTCTACCGTTTTCATAATGTTTTCAAAAATTTTCCGACCCTTTCTTGTATGGTTTTTCATAATTTCAAATTCATCATAACTTAATCGTCCCGGTTTTTGCAAAATACGATCCGACATCGCTACTTTTCCCACATCATGCAATGCCCCTGCACAGGCAATCATCTCACATTTTTCTTCCGTCAGGTTATATTCCGGACAAAAATACATGACTCTCTCTGCCAAAATTTCCACAAGCCGCCTCACACTTCGGCAGTGTTTCTCCTCCGTTACGTCCCGACATTCAAAAATAGCTCTGAGATATTCCACCATTTTTTTATGTTCATCCAGCATGCTTCTACCTCCGTCTCTATTCCGGCAAATATGATCCGTTTTTTTGTCTAGCGGGCCGGAACCACCTCAATTTTCTCATCGGTCTTCATAAACTGCACATTGCGGTACTGCTCCAAAACCATCATAGGCTCTGAATTCATATAAACCCGCACACCCGGGTATACACTTCCACTAACTATAATTCGGGCATTCCGTTGCTTTGTCATCTGTTCCATCCGCTCTGCCCGCTCCTTTAACAAATCCTTTTTGTGGGTCTTTTCAATATACAAAGCCTTTGTCAGACGCTGACACAACTTGATAATTTTTTCATCTCTCTCTTTTTGTGCCAGTCCCTTTGCCGCAGCCTCCTCTAATGTCTTAATCTCGGAGTCCACTTTGGCAATTTTCTTCATTAATTCTGAATATGCCGTCATATCTTCCTTATCAATGCCGACCTCCAGTGTTGTTTTAATCTCCGCCACATTTCCCAAACCAAAGCACTGAATGCCTTGTTTAGCACAGAGATAACCGCCAATGATGACTCCTCGCCGTCCCTCTATCAGAAGTTTTCCCTCTGTTTTTACCTGACAATTTAAAAGGTAGCTTGCCGTAATATCTCCTCCCGCAGTTGCCTTTACAGACTCCATAAACTGTCCGGTAATGGATCCTCCTGCATGGAGTTCCCCCACATTTTGTCCCTGACACCCCTTTCGTATAAGGATATCTTTCGTGGCCCGGATAATGCCGCCGTCACATTGACCATTTACCACGACATTGCCATCCGCCTCTACCGTGAAGCCTCTCTCCACATTGCCCTGAATGTTTACATCACCCTGGAAACGGATGTTACCCGTGGAAACATCCACATTGCCGGTTACGGTATACATATTCCTGACTTCAATTTTTCCTTCTTCCACCCACTCTACAATACCGTCCAACATGGCAGTATACTTTTTTCTGTCATCGGACATCTTAATGCCTTTGCCTCGTAATGGCAAAAGTTCTTTTCCTTTTTTTGGCGGAAGCAGATTTCCAGCGACGTCAAATCCATATCCTCCCGCTGTCGCCGGCTCATATTCTGCAAGAAGCTGCCCTTCTTTTACCTCTTCAAACAACTCCATGTTTTTGTAATCCACACTGCCATTTTCCAATATTTTCGGTTTTTTCTTTAATTCCTTCCGGAAGAAATAGCGGTATTTTCCGTCCTCTCCATTGACCGGTTCTCTTCCCTCTGCCACTACTACGTCTTCTAAATAAAGCTTTTTATCTATAATTTCCTGCAAAATTCCCTTTTTGACGCCCTGACGAACACCATTTCTCTTTAGCAGCCGTCCCAGCTCTCCTGCCGTATGCTCTGCATCCTCGCCAAAAACAGATAAGTTTATCACTGCCTTCATCTTATCTGGCGAAACACGCACACACTCCTCGGCTTTTATGATTTCCATTTCAAAATCGTCTTCCGAAATTTCCTCTTCCTCCGGATATGCTTCCAGAAGTTTTTCCATTTCCTCCTTAGCGGCCTTTGCAGCAGAAGAATCCTCTTCCTCCATCTTTTTTCTCATCTCTTCCATCTGCTCCGGCTCATAATAAACCTTCGCATACTTGGAGGCATCTACACCGGCTAACAAGCCCTGACGAATCTCTGCCATCTGGCGTTCCGTAAAATCCGGATTTGCATAGCAGGATACATCTAGTTTATCCTCCATACCAAAACGTATTTCCCTCATTTGAAACCAGCTATATTCCTTTTTGGCATAAACGGAAATATCCAGACCACTTTTTAATCCCTTAACCATTTGCTCTAACTGAGCGCCGTGAAAATCTTTAGATAAATAAGGAATCAGATTCAATCCTGCCTCATAGGCATTATTAATCTGTTCCATCTGCTCCGCCTCATATCCTCCTTCCAGAAATGAGCTGATATCATTTTCTGCTTCTATGGCACGCTGCAGCTCCATCAGTTCTTTTCCCTGATAGCCTTTTTCCGCAAAGGGAACCAGATTAATCCCCTTCTCCAGAGCTTTTCGGATGGCCCGCATGGTAAAATGCTTATATTCCGGTTTTGCATATAGGGAAACATCCCGTTTCTCCTCTAAGCCTCTCCGAATTTCCCGCATCTGAAACCAGTCATAATACGGCTTCGCATACAAAGAAACATCCAGCCCTTTCATCATTCCTTTGAGGATTTCCCTCATCTGGGGAGCCAGAAATTCCTGTTTGGCATAAACCGACACATCCAGCTTTTGTAACAATCCTTCTCTGATTACGCTACATTGTCTCCTATCATAGCCCTGGTTGATATAGTTTTTCATATCAACTCCGGTTTCCAGTGTATACCGGATATTCTCCATTTCCATCCAGGATAATGACGGGTCGGTATACTTTTCTGTATCAATACCATGCTCTAGTCCAAGACGAAGCTGTTCCAGCTGGTAAGCATCAAAAGAAAGGCGGCGATACCTCTCAATATCACCACCGGCCTTTTGGCATAGTTCGAGCTCATACTCATAATTTTTCAAGGTAATTTCTGAATCGATATTTGGTATCTTACTCATAAAATCCACCTCCGAATATTATCTATGCTTTGATCTTTGCATTATTACTTAATAATTCAATGACTTGCGTATTCATAAGCTGAATTCGGTAGTATTCTTCTAACGTAATCGTATCTCCATAGATTGCTTTAAACTGATCCCTCAGGGCTGCTTCATCTGCACCGGCAGCAGCATTCTGGGTAACAATCGCATCAATCTCTTTCTTTATATCCTCATCCGTTATGACAATATTCTCTTTTTTTGCAATGGCAAATGTCATCAGCCATGTTTTCGCCAGAGTTTCTGCATTATTAGACAACTCGGTCTGATAGGCAGTCTCTGACATCCCGCTTGCCTGCAAGAAAGCATTCAAATCCGCAAATCCATAACTGGTTGCCGTATAGCGGTAATAGGAATCCATCTGACTTCTACAGGAAGCTTTTAACTCTTCCGGTATGGACTTGAAAGTACTGTTTTTTTCCGCGATATCCATAGCGGTACTTCCTGCACTATCCTTCTTTTTATTAGACAGTTCTTCTCTTGTTTTCTGCTTGAACTCATCTGTGGTTTTGTATTCTGTCGCCTTTTTCACAAGGGCATCATTAAACTCCGGGGTAATCTCTTTTCCCTGAATGTAATTTAAGGTTACCGTAAAGACAACATCTTTACCAGCCAGCGATTCCTCATGGTAATCGGATGGAAAAGTCAGGTTTAAATCCTTTTTCTGTCCCACCTTCATGCCAATAACACCATCGTCAAAGCCATCAATATAACCGGATTTTCCCAGTTCAATATTTGTATCCGTGGCAGAACCGTTATCAAATGCCTTTCCGTTTAACTTACCCACATAATCAATATTGACTGTCTGGCCTTTTTTGCATTTTCCTTTTTTTATCTTCTTATTTGTTTTATTTGCATCAATCAACTCATCGATTTCCGCCTGAATTTCTTCATCGGACACCGTACAGTCTACTTCAACACCTTTATATTCTCCTAATGTAACATAATCATCCGGGTCATAATCTGTTAATGACACGGCACTTCCTGTCGCTGCAGTATCCTCTCCAATAAATTTCGCTTTAATATCATTCCAGGAACATCCTGTCAGTACCATTGCCATAACCAACAGCAGACCGATGACCGTCACTTGTTTTTTCAATTTTGTTTCCTCCTTATTGCCCACAGGCTATTTGTCATATTTAGTATAGCATGAATACAGACAAATGGAAAGTAAATTTTTTCTTAAAATGGATAATTAGAGAGACAATACCGCCTGCTTCATGGATTGCACATAGTCTCTCACATAAGGAACACTGTCGCTGCCGTGTTCTGCCACAATGCGGACAATGGCACTCCCCACAATGGCACCGTCGGAAATCGCCGCCATTTCCTTTGCCTGCTCCGGCGTAGAAATACCAAAACCAATGGCACATGGAATATCTTTTACTTCCTTTACCTGCTCAATCAGTTCGGAAATCCCGGTATTAATCTCAGTACGGACACCGGTTACTCCTAATGAGGACACACAATATACAAAGCCCTCTGCTTCCTCTGCAATCTTCTTTACACGGTCAGAAGATGTCGGGGCTATCATGGATATCAGCGTCACATCGTGTTCAGCAAATGTCTTTCGAATTTCCTCCTTTTCCTCAAAGGGCACATCCGGTACAATAATGCCGCTCACACCACACTCTTTGCTTCGTCTGGCAAATTTTTCAATTCCGTATACAAAAACCGGATTGATATAGGTCATAAATACCATTGGCACTTTCATCCGGGGAAAAATCGACTGAACCATATCAAAAATTTTATCTGTTGTCGTTCCGGAAGTCAATGCCCGGATATCCGCTTCCTGTATGACTGGCCCCTCTGCCACCGGGTCGGAAAAAGGAATCCCGATTTCAATTAAATCTGCTCCCGCTTCCTGCATGGCAAAAAGAAGTTTTTCTGTCGTTTCCAGATTTGGATCCCCTGCCGTGACAAAGGGAATAAATGCTTTTTTTCCGGCAAATGCCTCTGCTATCTTATTCATAAATTTCAACCCCCCTGTATCTGGCGATTGCCGCCACATCTTTATCTCCCCGCCCGGATACATTGACTACCATAATTTTATCTCTTCTCATCGTCGGAGCCAGCTTTCTGGCATAGGCCAGGGCATGGGAACTCTCAATGGCAGGAATAATCCCCTCAATCTTTGAGAGATACTCAAAGGCCTCTACCGCTTCATCATCGGTAATGGAAACGTACTTGGCACGCCCGGTATCATAAAGATTGGCATGCTCCGGTCCGATTCCCGGATAATCAAGACCTGCCGAAATGGAATACACCGGTGCTATCTGTCCGTATTCATCCTGGCAGAAATAGGATTTCATTCCATGGAATACCCCCAGCGAACCGGTACCGATGGTGGCAGCCGTCTCCGCCGTGTTGACTCCCCGTCCCGCTGCCTCGCAGCCAATAAGCTGCACTTCCTTGTGGGGAATAAATTCATAGAAGGCCCCCATGGCATTACTGCCGCCGCCGACACAGGCTAACACGGCATCAGGAAGCCGTCCCTCCTTTTCTAAAAGCTGTTCCTTGATTTCCTTTCCAATCACACTCTGGAAATCTCGCACTATCGTAGGAAACGGATGGGGTCCCATAACAGAGCCGATGACATAATGAGTGTCCTCAATCCGCCTGGTCCATTCCCGCAGCGTTTCATTGACCGCATCCTTTAATGTCTGGGTTCCACTGGTTACCGGGTGAACCTTCGCCCCCAGCAGCTCCATTCGAAATACATTCAGTGCCTGACGATCCGTGTCCAGCTTGCCCATATAAATTTCGCACTCCATACCAAGAAGTGCCGCCACGGTAGCCGTTGCCACGCCATGCTGACCGGCTCCGGTCTCTGCTATCAGGCGCTTCTTTCCCATCTTCTTTGCCAGTAACGCCTGTCCTAGCGCATTATTTAACTTATGGGAACCGGTATGGTTTAAATCCTCCCGTTTCAGATAAATTTTTGCTCCGCCCAGATCTTCTGTCATATGAGCGGCATAATACAGCCGGGAAGGACGCCCTGCATAATTTGCTAACAGGTCTTCAAATTCCTTTACAAACTCCGGGTCATCTTTATAATGTTCATAAGCCTTTTCCAGTTCAATCACTGCGTTCATCAGTGTTTCCGGAATATACTGCCCGCCATGAATACCAAATCTTCCATTTGACATATATCGTTCCTCCGTTTATTTTCTTTTTTCGTCAATCTCTTAGCAGCACGAGTGTGCTGCCCTGACAAGTTCTTCTATCTTTTTCGCATCCTTACAGCCATCAGTCTCTGCACCGCCGCTTACATCAATGGCGTAGCAGTTTGTTTTTCTTGCCTCCTCAATATTGGAGATATCAATCCCTCCGGCAAGGAAATAAGGATGTCTGATATCTTTTGGAATCATATCCCAGGAAAAACGCTGTCCCGTTCCTCCGTAAGCTTCCGGTGAAAAGGCATCTAACAAAAGATAATCGCAGGACAGCTTATCCGCCTCGTAGACATCCGCTTCCTCTCTCACCCGGACAGCTTTTACAATGGGAACCTTTACCCGTTCTCTTAACTTACGGATAACCACCTCAGTCTCATCTCCGTGAAGCTGAATCCAGTCCACTGCTCCCGACTCCACACAGGAAACCATTTCTTCCAAAGACTGATTCACAAAAACACCTAAAACCGGAATATCTACCGTTAGCAGCCCTTTTAACTGAACCGCCTTTTCCCTTGTGATCTGTCGTTTACTGGGGGCAAAGACAAAGCCGATAAAATCCGGCTGCCATTGATTGACATAGGCAATGTCTTCTTTCCTTTTTAGTCCACAGATTTTAATTTTCGGCATGGGATACTCCTTTCAGTTCCGACAGCATCGCTTTTTTATTTTCGCTTCGCATCAGGGTCTCCCCGATTAATACCGCATTAACTTTTCCCTTTTCCAACTCAACAATATCCTCTCTTGTCCGGATACCGCTTTCCGCCACAAAAAAACAATTCTCCGGCACCTGTCTACGCAAGCGAATGCCATTGTGTATATCCACGGTAAAATCCTTCAGATTCCGGTTATTGACTCCGATAATACGGGCGCCTGCTGATACTGCCATCCGGATTTCCTCTTCATCATGGGCCTCTACCAATGCAGAAAGTCCCAGACTGTCACAAATATCAATGTAGTTCTTTAACTCATCTTTACTTAACAGGGCACAGATAAGCAGTACGATATCGGCACCTGCCACCTTCGCCTCATATATCATGTACTCATCGATGGTAAAGTCTTTCCTCAAAAGGGGAATGGATACCTCTTTCCGGATTTCTTTCAGATACCGGAGTTCTCCTAAAAAGTAATCCGGCTCCGTCAGCACGGAAATGGCACCGGCTCCTGCCTCCTCATACTCTTTAGCAATGTTCAGATAATCAAAATCCTTGGCAATCAGACCCTTGGAGGGGGAAGCTTTTTTCACTTCGCAGATAAAGGACATGTTTTTCTTTGCCAGTTCCTTTTCAAAGGGAAAACCGGTTTTTGCATTTTCTTTCTCTGCCAGCCGCTTCATTTCCTCCGAAGATATTTCCTGTTTTGCCCTTTCCACACGGGCTCTTGTCTTTTCTGCAATTTCATCCAGTATCATTACACATTCTCCTTATTGGTTGCCGCCACAAATTCCTGTAGCTTTTCATAGGCCTTGCCACTGTCAATCAATCGGATGGCCTCCTGCACACCTTCTTCCATTGTGGCATTATCTTTACAGATATAAATACCGATGCCGGCGTTCAGGGCTACAATATCTCGTTTCGGTCCTTTTTCTTTTCCCATCAAAATATTTTTGGTGATTTCCGCATTTTCTGCCGGTGTGCCGCCGATTAAATCCTTTAATTCACATCGCTCAAGTCCAAACTGCTCCGGTGTCATTTCAAACGTGGTCAGCACTCCGTCATCAATTTTGCAGCAATAGGTCGGTCCCGTCAGGGTGATTTCATCCAGTCCGTCACTTCCGCACACGGAGATTCCCCGTTTTACTCCGAGATTGCTGAGTACCTGTGCCAGCTTTTCCACCAAAGCTCTGTCATACACTCCAAGTAGCTGTCTGGTGGCACTGGCAGGATTCGTCAGAGGCCCCAGAATATTAAAAACGGTGCGCTCGCCCATTTCCTTTCTGACCGGTCCGACATTTTTCATAGAGGAATGATGCTTCTGGGCAAAGAGGAATGCCATGCCCTGTTCATCCATTACCTTCTGGTTCGCCTCCGGGGAAATCATAAGATTTACTCCAAGACTTTCCAGCACGTCCGCCGCACCGCTTTTGCTTGACACACTGCGGTTTCCGTGCTTGGCTACCGGATATCCCGCTGCAGCAACAATAAAAGCCGATGTGGTAGAAATATTAAAAGTGCCCACCTCATCGCCGCCGGTACCGACAATTTCTAACACCTCATAGCCCGGTGTCAACTGCACTGCCATATCCCTCATCGTCTGGGCAGAAGCAGTAATTTCTGTAATGGTCTCCCCCTTCATACGAAGAGCGGTCAGATAGGTTGCCATCTGTACCTGGGAAGCTGTCCCGGACATAATTTCCTGCATGACTTCCTTTGCTTCCTCATAAGTTAAATCGGTTTTGTTAATTACCTTGTGAATTGCCTCCTGAATCATCGTTATCTCTCCTTTTCTTTTTCTATAAGTTCAAAAAATTCTGAATGATTTTTGTTCCCAATGGTGTCAGTATAGATTCCGGGTGAAACTGCAGCCCGTATACGTCATATTCCCGGTGCTTCACCGCCATGACCTCATGGTTTTCATCCTCGGATATAATTTCCAGTTCTTCCGGCATCGTTTTCGCATCCGCAATCAGAGAATGATACCTCGCCACATCAACTTTCTCCGGCAGTCCCTTAAAAATATCCTTTGTTCCATCAATGGTTACGGTACTCTGCTTGCCGTGCATCAGCTGCCTGGCATGACAGATATTGGCACCATACGCTTCACAGATTCCCTGATGCCCCAGGCAGACGCCAAGAATCGGAATCTTTCCCTGAAGCTTTTTTACCACCTCTTCACAGATGCCGGCATCCTTCGGATAGCCCGGTCCCGGCGATAGGATAATGTGGGAAGGATTTATTTTTTCTACCTCCTCCACGGTCATCTCGTCATTTCGGATCACCTGTATATCCGGATTGAATGCTCCAAAAAGCTGAACCAGATTGTAGGAAAAACTGTCATAATTATCAATGAGTAAAATCATGGTATCACCGCCTCCTTCGCATTCTCAATGGCGAGCATCACTGCCTTCGCTTTATTTGCCGATTCCTGGTATTCAAGTTCCGGCTTACTGTCTGCCACAATACCGCCTCCCGCCTGAACATATACTTTGTTATTTTTCTTAACTGCCATACGGATGGCAATGCAGGTATCCAGATTTCCACTAAAATCTATATAGCCTAAGGCTCCCCCGTAGATTCCCCTCGGCTCGGTTTCTAGTTCATCAATAATCTCACATGCACGGATTTTCGGCGCGCCGGATAAAGTTCCCGCCGGCAGTACGGATTTCATCGCATCCAGAGCATCCCGGTCCTCTCTGATATCTCCCTCCACCTGGGAGCAAATGTGCATAATTTTAGAATATTTATGAATCATCTGATATTTCGTAACCTCTACCGAGCCAAACTCGGAAATTTTCCCTAAATCGTTTCTTCCCAAATCCACTAACATATTGTGCTCCGAAAGCTCTTTGGCATCTCCCATTAAGTCCTTTACCAACTCTTCATCTTCCTTTTCATCCCGGCCCCTCGGTCTGGAACCGGCCACCGGGAAGGTAACCAGACGCCCATCCTGAAGGCGGACAAGGGTTTCGGGAGAGGTACTTATAATTTCCACATCATCCATATTCATATAAACCATGTAAGGAGAAGGATTTGTGGTTCGCAGCACGCGGTAGGGATTAATCAGACTTCCCTCATAATCACTGACAAAACGTCTGGATATTACCGCCTGAAAAATGTCGCCGTCATAAATATACTCTCTTGTTTTTTCCACGACCTCTTCATATTCTTCTTTTGTCACATTACAGACAAAGTTTACCTTATCGTATACCGGTTCTTCCTCTAACGGTGAGTTGTCACGAATAAGGGAAATGATTCCTTTAATATCCGCCTTTGCTTTGGCATAATTTTCTGCCAGAGACCCTTTCGTCGATACATTTGCCACTACGACTATTTTTTGTTTCAGATGGTCATAGGCAATTACCTTGTCAAAGAGCATCAAATCATAGTCGGAAAATTCACCCCTCTTGATTTTCAGCTTTGGCTCCGCATGGGCAATCATCGCATAGGAAAAGTATCCTACAAAACCGCCGGCAAAGGGTGGCATCCCTTCTATTTTCGGTGCCCTGTAATGGGTTAAAATCTCCCGGATGACACTGAGGGAATCTTCGGTTTCCACCACTTTTTCATTTCCTTTTTCTTCTATAATGACCTGTTTTTCCTTGCAGATTACCCGCATAACCGGGTCATATCCTAAAAAGGAATACCTACCCCATTTTTCTCCGCCCTCTATACTTTCCAGCAGATAAAATAATTTTTTGCTTTTTGCAATTTTTCGCAGCAGCAGTATCGGCGTTACCACATCCGCATAAATTTCTGTCTGAATCGGCACAATGTCATATCCTGCCGCCAGCTTTTTCACTTGTTCCAAAGTTGGTTTTGTCATATTTACCTCCATTTCTGAAGCGCTATGTTGAGGGAGCAAAAGGTGCAGCCGAAAAACGCACACCACTCCGCACATGAGAACTTGCAAACGATAAAAAAGAGCCCTCGTCTCTTCCTGTGTTTAGGAAAGGGACAAGAGCTCTGAAAGTTCTCCTGCGGTACCACCCAGATTGATTACATAGTAATCCACTCAATCATGCACTATCATGCACTCCTGCAGATAACGGTTCAGGTTTCCGTCAGCGTCTACTTGTCATGTGCTGTCACACAACGTTCAAGCTGCCCTCCCAAGTCCATTCACTATTTATCCGCTATTGCCTCGCACCGCCCGGCAACTCTCTGAAAGCAAAGATAAATACCTACTACTCTCGGTCAACGGTTTTTTTATTCTGATATTAGTATACTCACATCTGAAAAAAAAGTCAAATACTTTTTTGACGAAAAGAAATACTGCCACTTACCATGTCAGAGTCTTATACTCACTTACCTTATCCCGGACAAGCAAATCCTTTACCGCCTGCTCCGCAGATTTATTTTCAAAAAGAATCGCATTAATCTGTTCTACAATCGGCATTGTCACATGATGCTTGTTGGCAAGAGCCATGGCCGCCTTGGCACAGTTGACACCCTCGATTACCTGCTTGATTTCCTCTTTCGCCTCTGCCAGTGTCTTTCCCTTTCCTAACAGATAGCCGCAGTTATGATTTCGGCTGTGGGAGCTTGTACAGGTAACAATCAAATCACCGATACCGGAAAGGCCGCAGAAAGTTTCCATCTTTCCACCCAACTCAATTCCCAGACGGGAAATTTCGGCAATTCCACGGGTCATCAGGGCTGCTTTTGTATTATCTCCTAACTCCATACCGTCGAGAATTCCAGCTGCTAACGCAATGACGTTCTTTAACGACCCTCCTAACTCAATGCCTACAATATCCGGGCTTGTATAGACACGGAAAGATTTTCCCATAAAAACATCCTGAACAAAGGCAGCCGTCTTTTCAGATTTCGCTCCTACTACAACTGTAGTGGGCATTCCCTTCGATACTTCCTCCGCATGGCTGGGACCGGATAGGACCGCCACATCTGCCATGGGAAGCTCGTCCTCTAAAATTTCGCACAAAGTCATCAGCGTATTGTCCTCGATTCCCTTTCCAACATTGACAATAATCTGATTTTCCTCTATATATGGCTTTGCCTCTTTCGCTGTAGAGCGCACAAAAGGAGATGCCACAGAGCAGACGATAATGTCCTGATTTAAACAGGCCTTCTCCATATTGTCCTCAATGACTATACTGTTCGGAAGCTTTACTCCCGGTAGGCGGTCAACATGCTCCCGATTTTCCCGGAGCATATCAATTTCCGACTGAACCTTAGACCAGAGAGTGACTTTGTGACCGTTATTGGCACATAAAATGGCTAACGCCGTTCCCCAGCTTCCCGCTCCCAAAAAACTTACATTTTTCATCTAATCGTTCTCCTTTTCTTTTTTCTCGCCCAATTTCCTCTCTGTTCCCTGCACTAAACGTTTTATGTTTCCGGCGTGCTTTATATAAGCAAGTGTGATAAAGATAAGGCTGACCACAATCATCACAGGAAAATAACAGCTGTCACGGTATCTCAAAACCGAATAAACCGGGAAACACCAGACAACAATGAGAGAGCCCAGCGAAACATACCGGGTCACTGCCACCACAAGAATAAAGACAAGAAGCCCGATACCGATCATGACCGCACCAACGACGGAGTCTGAAGAGGATGCCACAATAACGGCAGCCGATACGGCAATCCCCTTTCCGCCCTTAAATCCAAGATAAAACGGAAAATTATGCCCGATTACTACACCAAGTCCGGCAAACAGTGTCATCAGATATGTCATATCTGCCGAATACCCCATATGGGGACAAAAGATAAAACGGACGGCCAGAGTCGGGATAAATGCCTTCAGCAAATCGCCGCCAAAGGTGATTCCACCCCCCTTTGCCCCCATGGTGCGCAGGGCATTGGTCGTTCCAATATTCCCACTTCCCTGGGAACGAATATCCGTGCCGTTCATTTTCCCCACAAAATATCCGGTAGAAAAGCAACCAAAAAAATAGCCAATTACTAAAAAAAGAACTGCAAATAATATTTCGTGCGTCATAATGGTTTACTCCTTTTCTTTTCTTTCGCGAATCAATATCCGGATTGGTGTTCCGGAAAACCCAAAGGTATCCCGAATCCGGTTCTCAATATATCTCTGATAGGAAAAGTGCATCAGTTCCTTTTTATTGACAAACAAAACAAAAGTGGGCGGTTTTGTACTGACCTGGGTCATATAATAAAGCTTTAACCGCTTTCCCTTATCGGACGGCGGCTGCTGCATCGCCACTGCCTCCATCAGTATCTCATTCAACACGCCCGTTTGAATTCTCATGGCATGATTCTGTATGACGATTTCCAGTAAATCAAATATTTTCATCGTCCGCTGTCCGGTCAGTGCGGAAATAAAAATAATTTCTGCATAGGGAACGAAGGACAATACATCTCTCACCTTTTTTGTAAACTTCTTTACGGTGGAATTATCCTTCTCCACCGCATCCCATTTGTTGACCGCAATAATCAGCCCGCGGCCTCTGTCATGGGCAATGCCGGCAATTTTCGCATCCTGCTCTGTCACTCCCTCCGTGGCATCAATCATTAAAATCACCACATCGGAGCGCTCAATGGCGGCCACCGTTCGGATGATACTGTATCTCTCAATATCTTCCTTTACCTTACTCTTCCGACGCAGTCCCGCCGTATCAATGAACACATATTCCGTATCTCCATATACAATCTGGGTATCTATGGCATCACGGGTCGTTCCGGCAATATCCGATACAATCACCCGGTTTTCTCCCAGTAATTTATTAATCAGGGAAGACTTTCCGGCATTTGGCTTTCCTACTATAGCAATTTTCGGGCGCTCATCCTCCTCATCGTCTAACTTTTCTGCTTCCAGATTCGATAGCACCGCATCTAACATGTCACCGATGCCTAATTTCGAGGAAGCCGACACCGGGTAAGGCTCACCAATCCCCAGATTATAAAACTCATATACATCCGGCATATATTTCTGAAAATTATCCACTTTATTTACGACAAGGATAACCGGCTTCCCGGATCTTCGCAGCAGATCTGCCACCTTATAATCCGCATCCACAAGTCCCTGCTTTACATCCACAAGAAATAAAATCACATCTGCGGTATCTATGGCAATATTGGCCTGCTCCCGCATATGGATTAACATTTTATCTTTACTCTCCATTTCGATACCGCCGGTATCAATCAGAGAAAGGCTATGATTTAGCCATGTAATGTCCGCATAAATCCGGTCTCTTGTCACTCCCGGATAATCTTTTACAATGGATATTTTTTCCCCGGCTAATGTATTGAATAATGTCGATTTCCCAACATTGGGACGACCAACAATAGCAAGTATCGGTTTACTCATCTCATCCTCCTGTGCTCACGCACAATATGCCAATTTCCCATACCTTTTCCATTATACTTCCTTTACGAAAAGAAATCAAGACGGCATCTGGCATGAAGATGCCATCTTGCGGGCATAATCTAGCCGATATAAGAAAAAGCATTTTTTATGAGCCTAATCTGTTCCCCTATTATAAATACTACGTCAAATCGTACCGGAGTATCCATGGGAATCTTTTTTTCTTTCATATAATATCTGGCACACTGACATATTTTTCTGATTTTTTTCATGGAAATAGTACCTTCGCCTCCTCCATACCGGTCATTTTTCCGGTATTTAATTTCAAGAAAGCAAAGGTACTCTCCCTCTCTCGCCACAATATCCACCTCGGAAAAGGTGCACCAGTAATTTCTCTCAAGAACTTCATAGCCCTTCCCTTCTAAAAATTCTGCCGCCGCCTGTTCCTTTTCCCAACCTGTTTTACGCTTGTTCATATAGATTTCTATTTAGCACGATGGTGCCATCGTGCTCCCCTTCTACTTATCCATTTTTATTTTACTCTGGATGCGGTCCATACTATCTACAAACACCAGAACCTCTGCCACAATAGAATACAATTCCGGCGGAATATACTCACCGATATCCAGTACCGACAGGGAACGTGCCAGCTTCTCATCTTTGTGTACCGGCACATTTGCCTCTTTTGCTACATCGATAATTTTCTCTGCCAGAAACCCACGTCCGGTGGCAACTACCTTTGGTGCCTGCTCCCCCGGAGAATACTCCAGGGCAACCGCTGTTTTTTTGTCTTCTCTGTCTGCCATCTCATCAAATCCTTACTTTACATAATTATGGATAAACGTATGTCTGTGTATCGGACACGGACCATACTTTTTCAAAGCCTCTCTGTGCTCGAAAGAGCCATATCCTTTGTTTTTCTCAAATCCATACTCCGGGTACAACTGAGCATACTCCTCCATCAGCCGGTCCCTTGTTACTTTTGCCATAATACTGGCTGCCGCAATGGAAAGGCTTCGTCCATCTCCCTGTATGATTCCGATTTGCTTAATGGGAATCTGAGGAATCGTTACCGCATCGTTTAACAATAAGTCCGGCACTACATCCAAATCCTGCACCGCATGCTGCATCGCCTCATAGGTTGCCTGCAAAATGTTGATTTCATCAATCCGTGCCGGAGAACTCATCCCGATTCCGATACTGACTGCCTTTTCTTTGATCTCCTCAAAAAGTGCCTCTCTCTTTTTGGCACTGACCTGTTTCGAATCATTCAGACCCTCTATTTTTAACCCGGCCGGAAGCACCACTGCACCTGCCACCACCGGTCCGGCAAAGGGTCCCCGCCCCGCTTCGTCAATGCCACAGATGCAGGTGTAGTCAGTCCCATACTTCTTTTCAAACTCCAGCATCCTTTCCAGACGCTCCTGCTCCTTTTCATGGGCAAGCAGCTTCTTTTTGTACTGCTCTATTAACTTTTGGACTCCTGCCCGTTTATCTGCTTCATACTGCGAAAAAAGAGCATGCCACTGCTCTTTTTTCGTTTTCGCAAACAGGTCTTTTATCTCCTGAATTTTTTGCATATTTTCTTACTCCAGATTGAACAACGTACGTTCTGAAATCTCTACAAGGCGTTTCGTTTTACCGCCTAAGGAAGATACCAGGCTTGATTTCTTCGTAATATACTTACGCCCCTGCAGAACCAGACGAATCATCGATTTGTCTTCCATCCAGTCTGAACGCTGATACGGCACATAGAAGGTCAGAGTTCCGTTTGCCGGAACACGGTAACCGTTTACAGGATTCTGATTATTAATATCCTTAATATTTTCTTTGGACAGCGCCGTACTCTGATCTTTCTTCTTTTTTCTAGGTGTCAGCACAATACCATCGCTATCATCCTCATCTTCCACTAACTCCAGTGATTGTAAAATACCATCTTCGTTATTTGGATTGGAAATCGTAAGCTTGACATATAACGTCTTTTTATCCGGATTACCATAATCGGCATTTTTGTCATAATCAACCAGAATCAGTTCATCTGATAATTTCTGATAATCCTTTTTCTGTTCCTCTACTTTCACTGTCAGAGCATCTACGGTAGGCGTCTGCTTATTCATAATCTGATACGCCGTATCCATAGCACGGTTCAGAATTCCGTCAGACTCCGTACTTCCAAGCAGAGTGGAATGATTCGTATCTGAATTACTGTCACCATGTACGATTCCGACATTTTTTCCGTCATATCCATCACTTCCGCTGTGATGATCCGCTACCCCGTCATTGAAGACATCGGCATTGGAATCAAAGAAGGACTCCACATAACCATATCGCAAATAAGTATCGACATCCGCTATCACTTGATGACCATCACTGAGTTTAATATCTGACGGGTAAAACGTCCATAGATTCCACAAATAATAACAGGTCTCTTTTTCTTTTTGTTTCTCCTCCTCGGTCAATAATGATGCATCTCCTAGAGTACTACAGCCATTATCCTGTACAAGCATGCGTTCATAATAGCCTGTAGTGGATGCCGTATTTTTATCTGCCCCTTTCATCGCGTCGGCATTTAGCGCAATCGTCTGTAATTTTGGCAAAATATCATTATAAAAGGTTCTCTTGTAATAAGGATCATCCGGACCGCTTTTTTTTGCCAACATATCAAACTGTACTGTAAGCAGATATATCTTCGCCATGTTACTCAGAGTTCCCTTCGCATGGAGATGATTGGCCGTTTTATCCTCCGTCACGTACATATGGGTATTATTTGTTCCGTCCACACCATTATTCACCATTTTACCAAGTCCCTGAGTCAGCATCAGCGGCAGATTTTCTTTCATACACAACCGATACAAAATCTTATAACAGGAAATCCAGTCTAAATCATTTTCATAATAACTTTTCATGTCGTCAGGGGAAAATGTATAATTCTTGTCCTTGCTGACAAACTTGTGATACATCTCATATATATTTTTAATACCATCGGTATTTTTATCATAGGAGCCCACATAGAACATATCCGCCCGCTCGATAATATCCAGAGTATTCTCCGTGTCATTTTTTACCGCTTCATTAATTTCTGACGGCGTCATGGCAATGACCTTCATATTAAAATTATCACATTCCTCTTCACTCTGGAAGGTAAAGAGCATGCGCTTTAACACATCGTTTGTTTTTAATCCGTAGTAGGAGAAATCATAATTCGTCTTATTGCATTTATATACGTAAAATTTCAGAGATTTGTTATACTTTAATACATAAGTGTCACAGGAAATCTCACAACCCGAGGTAAAATCTGCACAATCAAAATAACCATTTACTAACTTCTCATCCGAATAATCTTTCGGATTCTGCCATGGGTTTGAACGAGCAGAATCATCCTTTTCACTTATTGGAAAGGCACCATCCGGTAATGTTTCACAGTAAATCCACTGATTCTTCCCCGGATCGTCCACAAATTTCGCCCAACCAAAACTGTCAGTTATACCAACCTCTCTAGCATAAAAGTCTCCTTTTCCCACGCCCACATTAACCATGTAACCGCTTGTCTTTTTCACTGTGCCCGATGAGGTTTTTATGGTCCAGTTGTTCTGGTCATTAATCGCTGCTTGTGTTATCGTATTCCCATCTTTATCTCTTTTGAACAGTTTCGGATATTTTTCTGCCAGTTTAGCAATCTTGGCATCCTCAGCTATCGGTTCTTTCACATCCAGTTCACTGAGTTCCAGGGTATAGCCACCCCACAGAGTTTTTTCTTCAGGTGCTGACCATGTGGCACTATCCCGTAATTCCTCCTCTGTAACTACATTTCCGGCTTTATCAAGGATATTACCGGCTTTATCTGTTTCAAAGGCATCCGGATATTTTTTTACCATCTCACTTATGGAGAGATTTTTGTCGGACTCAGCTATGCCATCAGCAGATATTTCAATCTCGTGGGAATTGCTGCTGCTCTTTTTCCAGTTCCTATTATCCGCAATGGCAATATCTCGTATCTCTTTTTTGCTTTTTGAAGTATCGTTTGCAAATAATGCCGGAACCTCTTTTGCTAAATCAGCCACTGTGCCGTTGCCATTATTGTATATATTTTTAAACTTTTCCGGGTCGCCCCCGGCTGCTTTAATATCGCTATCGGAAAATTGAAGAGAATAAATCTGTCCGATTTCCACTAAAGGCTTGGCTTCAGTCTTTTCATCATCACCAAATTTATAAACATTGTAGGTGTAATGACAGAACCATTCTCCTATCGAATTATGCAGGCCATAATTGGATATATCCTGTGGGTTGATAAAATTTCTGCCATCATTACAGGCATCAATTCCAATCTGCATTACATCCAGCGGTTTTTTCTCATCTTCTTTTAAATTCATGTAAATCATCTGCTGCTGGGCAAGCTCTGGCACAATCTCCAATAACACAAACGGGTTATCTTTCGTTCCCTTTTGTCCTTCAGCCTTAGGTATCCCATCCATAGGTGTCTTTCCGGTTCCATAATCACCCTTCCGGTTACCACCTTCATCCGTAACTTGAATACTCGAAGAATAACCATCCGGTTCATCCGCAACATATGGTGCCTTCGGAATAAACTGGCCGAATACATTGGTCACTGACACAGCCAAAAAACCTACTGTACAAATAGCAGTCAGTCCCAAAGTCAGTCCGATATACTTTCTTTTTCGATTTCCTTTCATAACTGTGCCTCCTTACTGATTTCTCATATAAACATCTTTTGTACAGGAAAACTCGGAAATATCATCACTCATGTCAATCAGAATATGCAGCATCTTATTCCCGGTATCTGCATTTTCATTTACCGTACATTCAAAATCATCCACATTCTCTGCTAATAAATGGTTTTTCAGTTCCGCAGCCGCCAGTGCCGCCGGGTCAGAAACCTCGGCTTCTCTGGCAAAATATAAAGCTTTGTCTTTGTACCAGTAGAAAAACTTTTCTGTTGAACCCACGATTGATTCCTTCTGGCTCTCGTTATCAATGGTATCTCTTTCTATCGTCAGCATCTTGTCCGTATCATCCCAGTCAATATTGCTCGCCTCTGTCACATAGCTGGAGATATGATTCGTCGCATCCTTTGCCTGATCCTGCAGAGCTACCTTCGCCTGAGTCAGTTTCATATTATGGGAACCATAGCCAAGGAGTGCAATAACGGACAACATAACGATGGAAGATATTGCGATAGCGATAATTATCTCCACCAATGAGAATCCTTCCTTATTCAGTTCTTTCACAATATCACCACCTTATTTTATTCCATATAATGTTTTCCGGTATCCTTTATCAATATAATCCGGTAATGGGAACCGTTACTTGCTTCTACATCAATCTGTTTTGGCCCATCGCCAAAGGCACCATCTTTCTTCTGGACGGAAAAACGAATGCCCTCTTCCGGTATCTCTGCACCATCACAGGAAACCTCCACAGTACTCTTCCCGATTTCCTTGCCGGAATCATCCGGTGAAAAAGAACTTTCTGCGTCCTCAGAAACATACTTAATATAGTAACTGCCCCCCAACTCATACAAATGCATATATGTTTTTTTGCTTTTCGCCATGTTTTCCGACTTTAAGTTCGACAAGCCACTGTTTATGCCATTGGCCACTCCCTTGGCATCCGCGGAGCGCAGATAGCCAAAGCCCAGGGCGGCTAATCCGGTCAGAATTGCCATAATAGAAATGACAATAACCAGTTCTATTAAAGAAAAACCGTCTTTTTGTATGAAAGTTTTTTTCTTTCCCGGCATCTTTGCCACCTCCTACATTTTTAAAGCTCTAATTCTCGTTTTTTACCCAGTTCTGATAGGAAATACATTCGCTCAGTTTGGTCGGATCCTGCTTTGCGCTTCCGTTTAATCCCTGGAAGAAAGATGCAAGTACATCATCCTTTTTTACCACCTCTAGCAGGTCTCCCGTCAGAATGACATCTGCTTTTAAATCCCGGTCCCCTACTGTCGTCACTTCTCCCCCCGCCAGAATTAATCCGGTAAAATCATTTTCAACTGTCACATTCCCACCGGCTATCAAAAGTCCGGTAAAGTTACCTTTTACTGTCACATTTCCACCGTAGATATAAATCCCCTTAGCGACGGTTTCATCCAATTGATAGTTGTTAATCGAATTCGGTTCTACATGGATGCGCACACCGGACTCAGTCTTGTCAACAGGGGCGGCAGCCTTCACTTTATCAAAGTCGATAATCCGTTCTGCCACAAGAGGATCTTTCTTGTCATTCCCCGATAAACGCATACTAGTGGTAGTCTCGGAGGCTAACAGGGAGAGCTGTCTGCTCACATATTCCTTTCCGATTTTATTACCATCCTTCAATAAAGCCTCATTGACATTACCAGCATCATCATAATAAGATTGGGCAGTCGTATCCGAATTATTTGCATCCGGCACAATACTGGAACCATTCGCATCATAATAGTTGTGAATAATGTTGCCCGCTATCAGGAATAAATTTGGAGAAAGTTTCATCCCCGAATCATCTGTGGTAGAAATATAGGTCGTTGCCCGTTCCTCCAGGTCTTCCTTATGATTAACCGTGTCACCGTCTTCGTCCTGCTCCTCACCTTCATAGTAGTGACGGAAATATTCATTGGCACTTTTAGCATCTTTAAAATTCAGATAAAAATATGTATACATATGGACATTATTATAGTTTTTCGTATACGGTTCATCCGGATCTAAGTATTGTGCAATATCTGAATCCGCTCCTAACAGCTTTGCCTTATCCACGGTCATATTCTCTCCGTCTGCTACCGGATTGTGCCCCGCCATAATATACTCTGTCGGGAGCAGATAGGCAATCTGGTTACTCTTTACCGCCAGGGATTCACCCATCATAATATCTGACACTGCCGATGTGCCATTCTCCTTATTCCGAGACACAAAGGTACGTCCTGCCAAAATTAGTTTGTCCAGATTATCTGTCTTTAACGTAGTATTTAACCCGTTGACCAGTATGGCACTGCTATAAGTAGACAATAGCTTTTCGCTGCTACTCGCGTCATTTTCCTTATTATAGCTATAACCATAATATTTCCCGGAAATGGATACGATGGAATTATTGTCTGAAATATTTAAATCATTGGCTATGTAGGCATTTTCATTCATTGAAAAATTAGTGGAAAGGGCAGAACCGGAACCAGAATTTTGTTCCTTCAGATTAATATCTGACAACCACAAATCTCCTGCTCCACTCTCTCCGGACAACGATACATTAGCGCCCGTCATAATATCCAGACTTCCTCTGCTGATAATAATCGGACTGTTAAATGTCGCTTTTTTTTGGGTTTCCACCTTTATTCCTGTCTCTTCATTTCCGGTATAGACATTTCCGGTAAATGTCGTGCCAGTGGCAAGACTATTAGTGCTTACCGTCAGCGCATCATCGGATATGACAATATAATCCTTTATTGCATCTAATATGGAATCTCCTTCGAATTTATAATCCGGCACCCGGATTACAATATCCGCCTGAATGCGGGAGCGATAATCCGACGCATCGGTATAGTCAATCAAAAGATTTTTCAGAGTCAGGGAATATCCCGTCGTCGTATCAAAATTTATAACAAAGCCAGGGTCAAGATTGACCCCGCCGACACTTACGGTCGTTACTGCATCCGGAATAGTCGACAGTTTCTTCACACGATCCAGCTCACAAGCCTGAAAAACTCCCAACTTATTTTCATCCCATACATAAGAAGTTCCTTTCAACTTTTCCGCAATCAGGGAAAGATATTCCTTGGCAAAGGTTTCTTTCATCGTAGACTTTGACTTTGTATAGTTGTCTAAAATATTATCATACGCGGTCTTGCTGGCTTCTCCGGCATACTCTAAAAGACCGGTTCGCACCTCGGATAAAATACCTTCTGTCTGGTAAAAGTTATCTGTCGAATTACTGTCTACATAAACTGTGACAACATAACGGGTAGCAACGGTTAAAATCGTCAGTCCAATGGCCGCAAGAAATACTACACCGATAATAACCGATATCATCGAAGCACCTTCTTTGCGTCCTTTCAATTTTGAGAATAAACGATTCATACTCATTCTCCTTTCGTCTGTACCCGTACGATACGGTTTTCATCTGTAATCGCAGCTCCCATATCGTAAACATCCACTATTGCTCTGGCAATTCGCTTTTCCTTCTTCCGGGTCACAATTGTTTCCTGAGAAGAAACGGCAGCTCCTTTTATACCTATGCCATTTGTAAAATACTTTGGTTCCAAATAATGACCGCTACCGCTTATAACCAAATAATATTTTTCCTCGCCTTCCTGCGGCTTTGACACCGTCGGTGTTTCCTGACATATGAAATATAAATTCAATTTTTTGGCATCCATATCACCGGTAAGATTTACCTGCACTTTTTCATTCTCAATATCTTCACGCATAAGATTGTAAAACAGATAAATACCTGTCAGCTTATCCGCTTCTATTTTTGTATCTTTTAAAACAGCGGTATAATTTTTCCCGCTATATTCATATACATAATATCCCTTTACCTGATAAAGAGTCTTTCCATCCTCTGAAATTTTTGCCACATCGAGACAGAGGGTGCGGTCCATTGACTTTTTAATATCATCCTGCTTGACGGAAGTATCCTCATAATAGAAGTTACCGGCTGCCACGTCTGCCTGATCCATTTCCTCTGCGATTACTACTGTATTTGGAGAATAAATCTCAGAGAGCTGTGGCACTTCATAGTCATTATACTTGACATCTGAAGTGGAAGGCAGATTTTTATAAACTCCGTTCGAGCTACCGATAGCTTTATCTTCATAATCCAACTTAACTTTCACCTGATAAGGAGTTCCGTCCACCGTTACTTCTTTCGCAAGCTCTGTTGTATAATTCGCTTCGTCAATCGAATCTACTGTCCACGCGCTTCCGGACACCGCCAATTTTTCTTCAATCTGTTCATAGCTGGTACAAGACTGCAGTTCCTCCATCACGGACTGAGCTGCCATTCCTGCCTTCTGGGTATCTTTTCCCCGGGAGGTAGATACCGCCGCATTAGTAAAATAAGCAAGAATCGGCAACGCCAGAACAGCCAGAATCATTATGGCAATAATCACTTCCACCAATGTAAAACCATCCTGTTTCCTGTTCATTCCTGCACCACCTTTCTATCTGATCTTTCTTTTAATCATTAAAGGTTCCAAATATATTATCGGTTCCTATTGTAATTCCTGAAATATTCGGTTCCTCATATGGTCTTCCGTTTCCGTTCATAGCATAAAAACTGACTGTCACCGAACCACTCAATTTTCCGGTACTGGCATCAAAGGAAAAACTGCTGGAAGTCACCGACATATGGTCGTCATTGCCGGATACCCAGTCCAACGCTTTCATAATCTGTTTCATGGAACCGTTCATTTCAATCTCGTAAGAAGCAGCCTTCCCTATCATTTCATCCACCGTTACCTGCTGCTGCGGATTTGCTTCCACCGGGTTTACGGCGCCTCCGGTCACCGGCTGTGCCTCCGCATCCGGAGAAACACCTTCCGAATTTACGGAAATAAACTTCCCTGCCTCCAAAAATCTCTGCTCCTTGCCAGGCTTAATGGATGTTATTTTCACACCGGTTTTCACCATCATCTGATCAATGTAGCTAATCGCCTTAATCTGTGGCATCTGGTTTGAAAATTTTTTCATATAGGCATCCATCTCTGTTTGAAGAGCAGGTGTCGTTTTCTGCATTTCATTTACCTGCATCTGGAGACTGCTTAAATAATTCACCTGATTCTTATACTGCCTCGTCTCGTTTTCCATCGCCTGTATGGTATCCGAATTTCTCTGAAAAAGAAAGAAAAAGGTACAAGCTAAAATCAGGATGCCGGAACATATCAAAATAGCTCTGCATTGATTGATTGTCAATTTCCCCTTCATATTACTGCGCCCCCTCTTCGTCGGATTGAACTTTTGTATTTGCATAAACAAAAGTCAAGGTGTAAGAATACTGTCTTTTATTCGTGAGAGCCTCTGTAGATTCTGAAATTGCATCAATCCAGACCTCGTCTATTTCTTTAATTTTTTCTAATTGTATCTTCAGGGCAGACAACGAAAGAAGTCTCTCAGTAGAGGTTGCACTGATGGTAACCTCCTGTTCATCGCTTCGAATACTCTGAATCTTAAAGCTCTTCGGGCACATCGCAGAAAACTTATTGATCAGAGAGTGTAACTTATTATTATTCGTATCAACTAAATTTGCCACCTGTTTATAAAGCACAAAATTAGTTTCAATCTTTGTAAGAGCATCGTATTCATTCTGCACCGGGGCCAGCGCTTCATTCCTGGATTTCCAGTAGTCTCTTTCATCCCCGGTGACAATTACCTGATAAATAGACAATCCTGCCAATATTGCACTGATCAGCAGACACCCGGCAAATATAATACCTGAAAGTGTGAGACTGCCTTTTTCTGCCTCTTTTCTTGCAATCTCACGCGGAACAAACTTAACCGGACTGAACACGGAGCCAAAACAGTTAAGGTATTGCAGAATGGCCGCATCAATAGAAACTTTACGGTTAAACCGAACTCCCTGAATGACATTCGGTGTTGTGACCGGAATGCCCAGTTCATTGCTGAGAAGTTCGTGGATACCTGCAACACTACAACCCAGTCCGGTACAAAGAATGTTTGTAATTGGCTGGTCTTTATATCTGGAATTGTAATATTCAATCACACGATTAATATTGCTAATCAGATAGCTGCCGTTGTCGGTAACTTCGATTCTTTTTCCCAACGAAAAATCTTCCTTCGGATTTTCCATATTCAAATTGTGTAACAGCACCTTCTGAGTGGTGAGCATCTTATAGGCGCGTTCAAAGTCCGGTGCCTGAAAAACTTCCTCCTGCATCATGACTTCGGCAAATGCATTGACACCATAAGGAACAACACGTTGCAGTAAAAGCTTATCTGAACTGATAATATTAATCAGGGTATTGTTTCTGGTTATCTGAAGCGACATGGAAACGCCCTCTTTGACCTGACGTTTCATGACCTGGAATACACCATTTGCATCCGCATCTATCGCCACAATATTCATTCCCAGAGCATCGGCAAGGGTATAGTAGGAATCAATCAGTTCTGCCGGTGCGGCAAACACACGGACGTCTAATACTTTTCCATTTTCCTCGTCCTCGCGTTCTCCCCCCTGCTGTACATGGGAAAAAATATATTTGTCTGTATCAACCGGAAACAAATCCGGCACCTTTGCCATTACTAACTGAGATATTTTTGTCTTGTTTACTACAGGAATCTCTGTTTCGCGGCTGGCAATTTTAGAAGATGCCACTGTAAAAATTACATCTTTGGTGCGAATTCCCTTTTCCGTACATGCCTTTTTAATTCTTCTGGCAACCTCTCCAACATTCTCAATCAGACCTTCATTTACCGACCCTTCCGGTACCGGCACACGCACACAACCATATACCGTCGGATTGGATACCGTGTTTTCCATATGAACAATATATATTGTTTTGGTACCTACACGTACCACAACAACTTTCTTTGCCATCTATGAATTCCTCCCTAGTAGTAAATTCTTTATTGCTTTTACAACATTTTATAATCTGTACAAAACGCTCTAAAAACAACAAAGAGCCGTTTCATTAGTGTAAAACAAGACCGACATACCAGTCATAAATTTCAGTGCCCCAAAGCATGGCAATCCACACTCCCAGTGACAGATATGGTCCAAAAGCAAATTTCTGTCCTTCCTTTGTCACGGCAAGTTTAATTCCCTGAATAATGGAGCCCAGAACAGAACCTATGACTACCGCCAAAAGGGCGTGCCCCCAGCCAATACACAAGCCGGCACATGCCATCAGTTCCACATCCCCCATCCCCAGTCCGTTCTTATTTCGGAGCAGTCGGAACAAAAGAGAACATAATAGCAGAAAAAGGCTTGCAAAAAAGAAGCCAATTACATAATAATGCCAGTTATTCAAATTCAATATCAGATGCAGTATGCCAACTCCCAGTATGACAAGATCTATCCCGGTGGGAATCATCATCGTCCGGTAATCAATGATACTCAGAACAAGAAGTGCCGAGGTGGCGATACACCACAATACACTCTCTATATTCCAACCGTTGACAGCAAATATAATAAGATACAACACTGCATTTGCCAGTTCCACCAAGGGATACTGCACCGATATCTTTGCTTTACAATACCGGCATCTGCCTTTTAAGAACAACCAACTGAAAACCGGGAATAAATCCCACCATTTCAGCCGGTGTCCACATGCCATACAATGAGAACCCACTGTGACAATACTTTCCTCCTTCGGTATCCGGTATATGCACACATTGAGAAAGCTTCCCACAATAATGCCATATAAAAATACAATAATATAAAGGATAAAGCATTCTGATGCCATAGCGGGCTCTCCTCATATTCTAGTTATTTAGTTACCAACAGCAAGTGCTGTTCCACCAGCTGTTTTTGTAAGGTTAGCAGCATATCCTGTCTCGTTGTCATAACCACTTAAGACAGCCGTTCCTGCCGTTGCACCAGCATAGGCAATAATTACATTGTTGGTCGCATCGTACTTACAATGAATCTCAGCATTAGCAGCTGTAGCTGCATTGGAACCAAGAGTCGGTGTAGAGGATCCCAGCGCCGTTTTCATTGCATTTTCAACTTTCTGATCAGTAGTAGTAGATGCACTGCCATATACAAAGTCACCACTTCCTGTTATTTTTGTCTGAGCCACTGCCGTTGTCAATGCAGATGCCACGGTATCCAGAGTGGATAAATCCTTACTCTCCTTGGATTTGTTCAGGTATGGGATTACTGCCAATGCCACAATACCAATCAAAATTGCCATGATTGCGATAACGATGATTAACTCCACCAGAGAAAAACCTTCGTGCTCGCCACTTAAGTACTTCTGAAGTTTCTTTTTCATAATTTTTACTCTCCTTTTTTTTATTTTTTATATTCTGCTAAGCAGAATATATGGATACTTACATTATACATAAATTACCGGTATTTTGCAAGAATATCTTATTTTTTTTTGTTTTTTGTGCAATTTTAACAAAAAATACCTGATTTTTCTGTTTCAGCCCCCTGCCATTTCATAAATTTTCAACATCGGCATGAGAATGGACCCAATTACACCTCCCACCAGCACAGCCAGCAAGATAATAACCGCCGGCTCCATGGCCGTCGTAAGTGCTTTCGTTGCATCTTCCACTTCCGCTTCATAGTATTCCGCAATTTTATCTAACATCTGCTCCGTAGTACCGGTTTCTTCTCCGATTTTCATCATGTGATGTACCATAGGAGGAAATACACCGGAAGCCTCCAATGGCTCTGACATCGGAATACCCTGCATAACCTCTTCCTTGCAACCCTTTATCGCCTTACGGATAATCCGGTTCTCCACCACATTTGCCACAATATCCAGCGCCTCAACCAGCGGCACACCGGACATGATCAGCGTGGACATGGTAAGGGAAAACTTGGCTGCGGCGTTTTTTACGGAGAAATTTTTAAACATCGGAATCGCCAATGCCAGACGGCTGGTAAACTGTTTCCCCGGCTCCGTATTCTTCCCGAAGGAAATGAGGAAGACAAGAAATATCAGTGTGCCAATTACCGCTATAAAATTATCCACCATAAAATCACTGACTGCGATAACCATCAGCGTCAGCCCCGGCAGTTCCGTATCCATGGAATCAAAGGCAGACTGGAAATTCGGAATTACCTGGGTCATCAGCACAATAATGACGATAACTGCCACAATCAAAACTACGATAGGATAAATCATTGCCGAGCGCACCATGGAGGTCAGCTTCATATCCTTATCGAACTGATTACAGATTCGGTCAAAGGCTATCTCCAGATTACCGGTGGCTTCTCCGGCTGCCACCATGTGAATCAGAAGGGATGGAAATACTTTTCCTTCCATTTCCATGGCATTGGCAAGGGTATCACCTTTTTCCACATTGACCTGCACATTATATAACGCCTTGCGCAGTACTTTATTTTCTGTCTGGTCCTGAATCATTCTGAGTCCGTCGATTACTGTCACACCGGAAGTCAGTATACTGTGAAACTGTTTACAAAAGATAGTAATATCCTTTTTCTTCACCGGATTACCAATCTGTATGTTCCAGCTGGCCTCCGACAGTGCCATGGTTTCCTTAATCTCCAACACTACACTGCCATCACCTTTTAATCTGGCAATCGCAGCTTCTTCCGAATTGGATTCCAGTGTACCACGTTTTTCTTTTCCGTATTTGTCTGTGATACGATATTTGTATCTTGCCACTGTTTTTCCTCCTTTCTTAAATCAACCGCCTTTTCAGATTGCTTTTGTCCTGTGCAAACGTCAAGGCATCTTCTTTCGTAATCTGATTTCCCCGATATAATTCAAACAACGCATCATCCATGGATATCATGCCCCTCTGTTTGCTGGTCTGTATAATAGAAGGTATCTGATGAGGTTTCGCCTCACGAATCAGATTCCTCACGGCGCTGGTGGCATACATAATCTCGAAAGCAGCTACCCTGCTATTTTTATCCACTGTCGGTATCAGCTGCTGGGAAATAATCGCCTCTACCAATGTCGCCAGCTGAATTCGTATCTGTGCCTGCTGATGTGTCGGGAACACATCGATAATTCTCTCTATCGTCGGCACCGCACCAATGGTATGTAAGGTAGAAAACACAAGATGTCCGGTTTCTGCTGCGGTAATGGCCGTAGCTATCGTATCCAAATCTCGCATCTCTCCCACCAGAATAACATCCGGGTCCTCTCGCAGTGCGGCGCGGAGTGCACCGGCATAGGACTGGGTATCAATGCCGACCTCCCTCTGATTTACAATCGATTTTGCATGTCTGTGCAAGTACTCAATCGGATCCTCTAATGTAATAATATGACGATTATATTCCTGGTTAATAATATTTATCAGGGACGCTAACGTAGTGGATTTACCGCTTCCTGTCGGTCCTGTCACCAGTACCAGTCCTCTTTTTTTAGTAGTGAGCTCCAACACCGAGTCCGGCAGTCCCAGAGACTGCGGAGATGGTATCTCCGTATTGACAACACGGATAACAAAGGACATGGTTCCCCTCTGCTTAAAAATGTTGACACGGAAACGTCCCACACCATTAATCGTGTAGGAAAAGTCCACTTCGCCTTCCTGATTGAACTTCTCCACCAGACGTCCCGGTATCATCTGCTCCACTAACGCCTTGGAATCCGCCGGCATGATTTTCCCTTCCGTCAAATCACAAAGTTCTCCGTTGATTCGGCATTTTGGTGGAATCCCCACAGATACATGAAGATCCGAAGCCCCCATCTCTCTCGCCTTTGACAGCAACTCATTAATTGTCATATTGCCCTCCCTCTTTTGTCCTACTCCGTCGCGATTCGCTCTACCTCTGAAATTGAGGTCACCCCACTCAGTACCAGTTTCGCAGCACCGACACGGAGAGTCGTCATTCCCTCCTCCAGTGCCTTTCTCTGGATTTCCTCTGCTCCTTTTCCCGCGGCAACAACCTGACGGACAGCCGGTGACACCGGCATGATTTCATACACACCGATTCGCCCCCGATAGCCGGTACCGTTACAGAATGCACAGCCGGTGCCGCCCGGTTCATATATGATCGGCGATGCACCACCTCGCAGGCGCAGTCTCACTTTATCTTCCTCAGTCAGCGGATGCTGTTTTTTACATTTCGGACAGAGCCGTCTCACCAGACGCTGGGCAATAATACCGACAGTGGAATCCGCTATCAGATATGGTTCCACACCCATGTCCTCCAGACGGGTAATGGTACTTGCCGCACTGTTTGTATGCAGGGTGCTGACCACAAGGTGTCCGGTAATCGCCGCCTTAACGGCAATGGCTGCGGTCTCTTCATCTCGAATCTCACCGATCATAATAATATCCGGGTCCTGACGCAGAATCGAGCGCAGGGCTGAGGCAAAGGTTAAGCCTGCCTTCTCATTGACCTGTACCTGATTGATACCATCAACGTCTGCCTCCACAGGATCCTCTACCGTAATAATATTTACATCGCCGGAATTTAATTCACTTAACACCGTATAAAGGGTGGTGGACTTACCACTTCCGGTCGGTCCGGTTACCAGTATGATTCCGTGAGGATTTTTAACAAGGGCCTCAAACCGCCGTAGTTCTTCCTCCGGAAAGCCCAGTTCACTTTTATCCCTTGTCAGGGCGGATTTTGACGCCAGACGCATAACAACCTTTTCGCCGAATACCGTCGGCAGACTGGAAACACGGATATCGTATTCCACACGGTTAAACACCTGGGTCATACGTCCATCCTGTGGCGCTCTCTTTTCGGATATGTTCATTCCACTGATGATCTTTATTCTGGCTACGATAGCATTTAAAAGCTCCACCTCATAGCGCATCATTTCCTGCAGGACACCGTCGATTCGGAAACGGACACGGACACCGTCCTCTAACGCCTCAATATGAATATCGCTGGCACGCTCATTGACTGCCTGCTCAATGATTTTATTCACAAGGAGAACAATCGGAGCGTTATCAACCTCATCATTTCCTTCATCCTGTGCCTTCTCTCTGGCAAGCTGCTGTTTCTTTCGCTCCTCAGAGTAGGATTCCGCCATTTTCGCAACCTGCTCATTGCCGTAATAACGCTCGATGGCAAAGTGTATGTCGGAAGGAGTCGCCACCATTACCTCAATCTGCATATTGGTGACGATGGACAAGTCGTCAATGGCCAAAATATCTAACGGGTCTAACATCGCTACCCGTAAAATATTTGGATTGTCCTCGTCCAGTTCAAAAGGTATAACGCTGTGCTTCCGCACAATATTTTCCGGCAGAAGGGCAATGACCTCCGGTGACAACTTCGCTTCCCTGATCTTGGCAATCGGAAAGCCCATCTGTCTGTGAAGAGCCTCAGTAATTTCGTTTTCATCGGTAAATTTTAACTCGATTAACGTCTCACCAAGACGAAGTCCAAGTTCCCTCTGCTGTTTCAGTGCCTCTGCCAGCTGTTCTTCTGTGACAACACCGGCATCGACTAATAAGTCTCCCAACCTTTTTCGTTTTCTACCTATCATTGCAAATCACCTATTCTTCTGATTTTACTGCTTGTGCTTTTTCGTTTTTGTGCCTGCGGAATTTGATTCCCAGCGTAATCCCCAATGCAGCCACCGCTGTAAATATTACTAGCCGAATCAGATAATATACAAATGCACTCCATACTGCCATACTTTATCCTTCCTTTCTAATATATAGTATTATCTACGATTTGCCAGTTCCTTTATCACATCTTCCCATGTCAGACCACATTCTGCCATAAGTACCATCATATGATAGAGAAAATCGGCAATTTCATACTTTAATTCCTCAGCCTCAGGATTTTTCGCCGCAATGATAATTTCCGAGGCCTCCTCTCCACATTTTTTCAAAATCTTATCTAAGCCCTTTGTAAAGAGGTAATTTGTATAGGAACCCTCCTTCGGATTCTGTTTTCGCTCCAATATCGTCTTAAAGTCTTCTTCCAGAATAGTAAGAGGATTCGTATCGTTATAGTCTTTTTTTGCCAGTTCCTTGAAAAAGCAGCTGCGCTCTCCTGTGTGGCACGCCGCTCCCACCTGATGAACCTTGGCAAGAATCGTATCGTTGTCACAGTCCAGCGCCAGTTCCATGACATACTGGTAGTGACCGGAGGTTTCCCCCTTGCACCAGAGTTGTTCACGGCTCCGGCTGTAGTATGTCATTTTCCCTGTTTCGCAGGTGGCCTGATACGACTCCTCATTCATATAGGCCATCATCAGCACCTCGCCGGTACGGTAATCCTGGGCGATGCAGGGAATCAAGCCCCTTTCATCCGTCTTAAATTCCGAAAAGGGAATCGACGTTTCAAAGACATTGACCTCAACACCCGCTTCCTTCATTTTTCTCTTGATTTTAAATAAATCTTTATTTTCAAAGTAATTGGTAGCCACGCCGCTTACCGCCGGCAGCCTCAGCAAATCCTCTAAATCATTTCTGAGAAGACTGTCACGGATAATGACATTTTTTCCGCAGGATAACAGCTTTTTATTTAAGGGTTCACCGGTGTCCACATGTTTTAAGAGTAATGTGTCTACCGGAAAAGCAATTTTTTCATAAGAAAGTTCTTCGTCTACTTCAATCAGTATTTTGTCACTGCCAAAGCGTCCCACTGCCTCTTTTATTATATTCTCATTGGGACAGATTTCATACTTAATTACGACCCGGTCCGCACCGGTGTAAAATGCTTTTTTCACATCCTCAAAACGTCCGGCATACATACCTGCCATAAAGGGAATGTCAATTTTTCTCCCCACTTCTTTCAGGGTGGCAAGAAATTCCTCCCGCTCCCCTTCTATTTTTGAGTAGTTGTACAGAAACAATTCATCCGCCCCGGCAAAACAGTACTGCTGCGCCTGCTTGATAATATTTGCCGCCAGTTCATTTTCCCCATTGATAAAAGGAATTATTTTTTTATATGACACGTTTATTCTCCTATCTGCATTTTTTACAAAACACCTTTTGTGGATAATACCCCGTCTATTCGACTGTCCTCCTGGGAAGCCATATCCATGGACTTCGCCACAGCCTTAAACATCGCCTCCACGATGTGGTGGGTATTTTCTCCTGCCAACTGTCTGATATGTAAGTTCATCCGGGCACCGTTTGCCAGTCCCATAAAAAATTCCTTTACCACTTCCGTCTCCATCGTGCCTAATTTTTCTGCCTTCAAATCCGCCTCAAAGGCAAAATATGGTCTTCCCGAAAAATCCAGAGCACAAAGCACCAGCGCATCATCCATCGGAAGTACGAAATGACCGAAACGGGCAATTCCCCCTTTTTCTCCCAGTGCCTGTTCAAAGGCCTGACCAATCACGATGCCGGTGTCCTCTACCGTATGGTGAGCATCCACATGGGTATCGCCGTGAACAGATACTGCCAAATCAAATAACCCGTGTCTGGCAAAGCCCTCCAGCATATGGTCAAAAAACCCGATGCCGGTATCGATATCATATTCGCCGGTCCCATCCAGATTTAACTCCACAACAATTTCGGTTTCTCTTGTATCTCTCTCGCATCGGGCATAGCGACTCATGACGGCCCCTCCTTTTTTCCTCATCATCATTCTATTCTATTATATCGTTTTACGGTTTAAAAAGCAAGTTTTCCTTTCGCCAGCTTTCATATAAATCCGGTCGTCTTTCCCTCGTGCGGTTTTCCGACTGTTCCTGCCGCCATTTCCGTATATTTTCATGGTGTCCGGACAGTAAAACATCCGGTACCTTTCGCCCTAATATTTCCGGCGGTCTTGTATACTGGGGATATTCTAACAATCCATCGGAAAAGCTCTCATTTTCGGCCGAATCTTCGTTGCTCAGCACACCGGGCACCAGCCTGGAAATGGCATCCATCAGTACCATGGCCGGCAGCTCACCCCCAGTGAGCACATAGTCTCCCACAGACACATAATCGGTAACAATTTCCTCTAATACCCGCTCATCAATTCCCTCATAGTGACCGCACAAAAATACAATTTCTTCCTCTTTCGCAAATTCTTTTGCCATGTTTTGGGAAAAAACTTCGCCCTGAGGCGTCAGATAAACGACCCGGGGCACTTTCCCTATCTCACTGCAAATCGCCTCATAACAGCGGTACACCGGCTCTGCCTCCAGCACCATACCTGCCCCTCCACCATAAGGGTAATCATCCACCTTCTGATGCTTATCCAGTGTATAATCCCGTATATTCACTGCCTTCAGATCAATTTTCCCCTCTTTTCTTGCCCGTCCGAGAATGCTGGTGTTCATTCCCTCTTCTATCATTTCCGGGAATAACGACATGACATAATATTTCATTCCATCAGTCCTTTCATCACATGGGCGGTCACAAGCTTTTCTTTTACATCCACTTTTTTAATACAGTCCGGAATAACCGGAAACAGCACCTCTTTTCCATCTGCTGTCTGTATGACAAAAACATTGTTTGCCCCAGTTTCCATTACTTCAGTAACAGTGCCGATTTTTTTTCCGTTTTCCTCTACCACCGTCGCCCCGACAACGTCACAGAGATAATACTCCCCTTCCTTTAACGGCAGGGCATTTTCTCTTGTCACCATTAAATCACATTTACGAAAGCCCTCCACCTCATTGATGTCATTATATTCCTTAAATTTCACAATCACTATATTCTTAAAAAACTTTACACGCTCCACATGTAAAGTGAGATTTCCCTGTTTTGTCACCAAAATCACTTCATCGCATTTTTGAAACCGTTTCACATCATCTGTGGTGGGAAACACCTTAACCTCTCCCTTAAGGCCATGGGTTGTTGTCACCACACCGATTCGAAGCATATCTTCCATCTTCGCACCTCCCTGAAACTGCTCTTTATTTGCAAACTCTTTATTTGCAAACTCTTTATTTGCAAATACCCTGCAAGAAATCTTGCAGGGTATTCATGCAGCAAAAGCTGCCTTTGTTGTCACTGAATGTCTACTATAATTTTTTTATCGCCCTTTGAGCCAGCGGCACGGACAACAGTACGAATGGCTTTCGCAATTCTTCCCTGTTTACCGATTACCTTTCCCATATCAGCAGGCGCAACTTTAAGACTCAGCACAATCTCTTTGTCGTCTTCTGTTTCGGTAACGACAACCTCTTCCGGACTGTCTACTAATGCACTAGCAATCACTTCTACTAATTCTTTCATACTAGCCTCCATTCTTGTCCATCACGCATTATTTTTCAATACCTGCCTGTTTGAATAAACGAGCAACCGTATCGGTAGGCTGTGCACCGTTTGCCAGCCATTTCTTCGCTGCTTCCTCGTCTACCTTAATTACACTTGGTTCCTGATTTGGGTCATAAGTACCGATTTCGGCAATGTTTTTACCATCTCTTGGTGATCTTTCGTCAGCAACTACAATTCTATAAAACGGTGACTTTTTCTGACCTAATCTCTTCAATCTGATTTTTACTGCCACGTCTTTCACCTCCTTCATCTATCCTGACAGATTCTATTCTATATCCAAAAAGGAATACTCCTTTGGAAAGCATAATTACATTCCGCCAAAGGGAAATTTAAAGCCGCCGCCTTTTCTTCTGCCCTTTCCGGACATCATACCGGACATCTGCTTCATCATCTTGCGGCTCTGCTCAAACTGCTTAATCAGGCGGTTTACCTCACTGATATCCACCCCGGCACCGTCGGCAATGCGGCGTTTTCTGGAGGGATTAATAATGGACGGATTCGTGCGTTCCTCCAAGGTCATGGAGTAAATAATGGCTTCCGTTCCCTTTAGGGCATCATCGTCAATATCCAGATTGGACGGAAGTCCCATGCCCGGAAGCATACTGAGAATACTGGAGAGCCCTCCCATTTTTTTCATCTGCTGCATCTGTTCCAAAAAATCATTGAAGTCAAATTCCGCCTTCTTGATTTTCTTCGCCATCTGGGCGGCTTTTTCTTCGTCAATCTCCGCCTCCGCCTTTTCAATCAGCGTCAGCACATCTCCCATGCCGAGAATACGGGAAGCCATGCGGTCGGGATAAAACTGCTCTAAATCCGAAAGCTTTTCTCCCATACCGACATAGTAAATCGGTCTTCCGGTCACGGCACGGATTGAGAGAGCGGCACCGCCTCTCGTATCGCCGTCCAGCTTTGTGAGAACAACTCCGTTGATCTGAAGACGTTCATCAAAGGTCGATGCCACATTGACAGCATCCTGACCGGTCATGGAGTCCACGACTAAAATGGTTTGGTGAACTTCCACATTTTTCTTTATATTTTCCAGCTCCGCCATCATGTCCTCATCTACATGAAGACGTCCGGCGGTATCCAGTATGACTACATTATTACCATTGCTTTTCGCATGCTCCAGTCCTGCCTTTGCAATATCCACAGGATTGTGGTTCGTTCCCATGGAAAATACCGGCACCTCCTGCTTATCGCCATTGATCTGCAGCTGTTCAATGGCTGCCGGACGATATACATCACAGGCCACCAAAAGGGGACGCTTTCCCTTTTGCTTTAACTTTCCGGCTATCTTGGCGGTGGTGGTAGTTTTACCGGCACCCTGCAGACCGCACATCATAATAACGGTAATCTCATTTCCCGGAAGAAGGTCAATCTCTTCTGTAGTTTCCCCCATCATCTTGACCATCTCTTCATTTACATATTTGATAACGGTCTGCCCCGGCGTCAGACTATTTAACACATCCTCGCCGGTGGCACGCTCCTGTACCGCCTTAATAAAGGTCTTTACGACACGGAAGTTTACATCAGCCTCCAAAAGTGCCATTTTTACTTCCTTTAATGCCGCTTTGACATCGGCTTCTGTCAGTCTGCCCTTACTTCTCAGACCTTTGAATACATTCTGCAATTTTTCTGTCAGATTATCAAATGCCATAAGCCTCCGCCTTTCCTCATCATATCATATCATATATCTCCTCTGCCAGCTTCTGTATCGCCCCGGCAGACTTTTCATCTTCGCTCTCCCCTGCAATTTTTTCAATCCGTTGCAGTTTTTCTTTTGTCAGCTGAAATTTGTGGACTAACTGGAGTTTTTCCTCGTACTCCTTCAGCCGCAGACGACAACGGCGCACAATATCATAGACACCCTGTCTCGTAATCTGCCATTCCCTCGCAATCTCACCAAGGGATAAATCATTCAGCACATAGTCCTCAAATATAAGACGGTGGTTTTCCTTTAACAATGCCCCATAAAAATCGTAGAGATAGGATAATTCCACAATCTCCTCTAATTCTGTGAGAGATTTTTCTTTTTCCAAAACAAATCACCACCTGTAAAGGTTTTTTCTTTACAGGTGGTAGTATAGCGTAGAAGTGCGCTGGTGTCAAGTGAATTTTAAAATAAAAGCTGGCATCCAATCGACTCAAACCGGTAACGCTCCCGCGTTAAAGGTTCTCACTGATTGGCTGCCAGCTATATTTTTAATGCTATTCGCCAGACACCGACGACACTATTAGTATGCCGGAGATTTTTGGTAGTTGCCATTTGGGGCGACAGGCTTTTATAGTGTAAATAAGGGAAAATCCACCACCTCACTATTTACCATCAATATCCATGTTTTTGAAATAGTGTACCATATCTAAATCTCTGTCGGAATCATATAAAGGGTACTCGTTTTTTTGTAACTCATAAAATTCGGCACTGGTTTCTTTTATAAGACGGAAATTTTCGCCTGACAAATCCACACAAGCCCATTCGAAGTCTTTCTTCTTTGGCCGTGCCAGCATCAAAAACGCCTTGCCGCTAACAATGGAAAAGCATCGCCCGGCATTTTCCCGATAAGCAATGGGGATGTCTTTATCCCCTTTCTTATTATAATTTCTCCATACCGAATCCAGAGCCGTGCTGTTTTCCCAGATAAGCTCTGTCAGCTTCTTTTCATAGACCGGCATTTGCTTCTCCATATCCACGCGGAACATAACAAACCGGGCCTGGTAAAGCTTTCCCTTTCTCTCATTTAACTGTGCCTCTATATAAACCGAATCTTCCTCACACCACATTCCAACAATAGACAAATAGTCTAATTCTTTACTTTTCAGCACCCCTGCCTCAGTCAGCTTCTTTTCCATATCCTTAGAGGTGCAAAGCAGTATGTCGGCATTGGTACGGGAATCAAACATCCACACCTCTGTATTGGCATCCAGCATACTTTCATCATCTTCATTCATTTTTTCATAAATAAGACAGTTTCGATTTCCCGTATATTTTGAAATTATTTCTCTTCCGCATATCTTTTTCCATTTTCCTGTATTCAGGTCTTTCCGGAACAATCCATTATCACCCTCCACAATCGCATCATCCCCAAAAGTTCCAACATACCAGTCATCCTCTGAAGGGCATTTCTTATCCACTGTCATTTCCTTTGTTTTCCTGTCGTATTGAATAAAATCTCCATCGCTGTTAAAAAACCAGAAATATCTGCCACGATTCCAATAAAAATCATAGAGAGCATCCTCCATATCCTCTATGAGAAGCTCTGCCTTTTTCATTTCTAACGGCTCATCCCCATTTTCACCCTTTACAACAGGCACATACCAGAGGTCTTCTATATTTCCGTTCCTCTGCCATTTTAAGAAATACACACCGGTATCATCTACATGATAAATTTCGTCGAAATCTTTAATTTTATATTCTCCTATTTTCTTTCCGTCATTTTGAAATTGTACCATTCCGTCATAGGCATTTTTACCATACCTGCCATATACATCTTGGCTGGATATATAATAATTTGTAGAATTACTATAATAGGAAGTCCCCTCTGCGGACACTTGCGTGACATCTGTCGAACTACCGCTGACAGCGGAACCACTTGCCTCTGTATTATCTCCGGAAATTACGGTGCCACAGCCCTTCAGGAAAAGGGTGGCGAGCAGTGTCAGGCTGATTACTTTTCTCCCGATTTTCTTTTTCATACCTTCTCCTCTTAACTTTCTCCCCTTACTTTTCATACTTCCAGTCCGTCATATCCGCTTGCTTCGGGAAATGATACAGTGATATTCCCCCCTTTGTCCATCGGTACCAATAATATGTCAAGGGGTCTTCACACCGCTGCATTTCTAAAAACTCTTTACTTTTTCGACTGAATTTTTGGAATTTACCCTCAGTCAAATCAAAATAGGCAAACTGTGACTTATCCTCCGGCTGACTCAGGATTAAAATCGCTCTGTCACCGATAATCGTTATACATTGCCCCGCATTTTGCCGGTACGTAATCGGGGATGTTTTACAGTTTATGTCCAAATGGTTTTTCCAGAGTGCTCTTTCATATACACTGTTTTGCCAGATAGCTTCGCACAGCTCTTTTTCATAAACAAGCGTTTTTTCTTCCATGCCGATGCTGAATATGACATGGCGGGTTTCATATATTGTGTCGTTTTCCTCTATTACCTGCAGCTGAAGATACAGACGGTTTTCCGGTCCGCAGAACGCATCACCGATGATAAAGTTAAACTCGCTGTTTTTATCTTCTACAAGCCCCTCCTTTTTTAACCCCTTTTCTATTTCCGCTCCTGTGCAAAGCAATTCTTCCCGGTTTGCGCGGGAGTCATAGCCCCGAATGTCCGGAAGATTGTCGGCATACCCCGGATAAGCAGTAGCATAAAAGAGGACCTCCCCATTCTGAGTAATGGCACGGTTATATTCAGTCTCAAATGTTATCCATGATTTTTCTTCATGAAGGATTTCCCATTTCATCGTATCCAGATTCTGGCTGCATAGTATGGATTTTTCATCATTACTACAGCCAAGCAGCACCTTGTTTCCAAAAGTTCCTAACACAGTAACATCTTCCCACGATGTTTTCCCGAGAGGCGATTCTACTGTTTTTTTCTTTGTCTTCCGGTTATACCGCACATATTCCTGTTTCGGATTCGTATAGAAGAAATACTCGGAATTGACCTTCAAATCCACAATTTCATCCTCACAATAAAATTCCTCCGGGTCACTCCAATCCTCCTCTAAAAGCACCTCTTCCTTTTTCTTCTCTAACGGCTTATCCTCTCCTGCCTCCTTTATGACCGGCAGATAGCAGAGCTGACACATATCACCATGGCTCTTTGTATAGTACACGCCGTCATCGTCTACATAACAAATTCTCTCTATATTTTTAATTTCTACTACCCCCACCTTCGTTCCGTCATTTCTAAACTGCACAATTCCATCCTTGTTATGCCCGCTCAATTCGTACACGAACTCGGACAATATCAGGTAATAATTCGAAGAATTACCAAAATACGAGGGTTCTTCTTTCTTCTCCACCGTCCCGGCTTCATGCACCGCACTGCCGCTGACAGTATTGCCTCTTGCCTCTGTACTATCCCCGGAGGTCACGGTGCCACAGCCCGTTATAAAAAGGGCGGTGAGCAGTGTCAGACTGATTACTTTACTTCCGATTTTCTTCTTCATTTCTTTCACTTCTTCTCAACTCCTATTGTTCATACTTCCACTCCGTTATGTTTATATCCGCTTTATTCGGATAATAGTCCATAGAAAAATCCCCGTCGTCCATATAATAGTGATAGGTCCATGCATAAACATCTCTCTGCATATCCAGAAATTCTTTACTCTTTCTATCAAATTTTTTGAATTCACCGGAACTCAAATCATAATAGGCAAATTGTATCTTATTTTTTGATTTCTTCATAATTATATATGCTCTGTTTCCGACAATCGCTATACATCTCCCTGGGTTTTCCTTGTATGCAGTCGAGGTGTCCTCATAATCATATTTCATGGTTCCCTTTGCATATACACCACCTTTCCAGATGGCTTCACACAATTCTTTTTCATAGACAAGGGTTTTATCCTCCATACCGATACTGAATATCACATTCCTGGTTTCATATATTGATTTTCTTTTTTCGTCTATCTGTAGCTGAAGGTACAGGCGATTTTCCGGCCCGCAAAACATACCGATCTTCCATATAGACTCCCTCATCAATCCTGCCTTTTCTAATTCCTTTTCAATATCCTCCTCCGTACAAAGCAGTTCCTCTTTATTTGTGCGGAAATTATAGCCACGAATGCTATATTTTCCGTCATCTACAAAATAAAAGACATTCTCTCCGTTCTGGATATAATTCGTCCCTTCCTCCTCCAGGGCATCTGTAAAATTTCCCTCATAAACAGTTTCCCACTTCAAAGTGTCCAGACTCTGCTTTTTCATCACCATGGTTTTATAATTTGTGTAGGCAAGATATATACTATTTTGGAACAGTCCCAGTATTCTGACATAGTCATCCTCGCCTCTTACCTTGCCAAAAGGAGCTTCTTTCGTTTTTTTCTTTGTCTCCCTGTTATAGCGCACATATTCATTTTTGGGATTCGTATAAAATATATACCCGGAATCAACCTTTAAATCCCCAAAAGCCGTATACGAAAAGTTATTTGAAGCTTCCCAATCCTCTTCCAAGAGTATCTCTTCCCTTTTCTTATCTAACGGTTTATCCTCTCCTGCCTCTTTGATAACCGGCAGATAACAAAGCTGCTCCTTACCCGTTCTTTTTTCATTTACATAATATACACCGGTATCGTCTACATATAAGATGTGCAGTATATCTTTAACTTCTACTACCCCTACTCTCGTTCCGTCATTTTTAAACTGTACGATTCCGTCCTCATCTGTCTCCTCTCCCAAATCGGACAAAAGAAAATAGTAGTTGGTGGAATTACCAAACCCGGATGAGGCTGCCTTCACCGAATCCTCTGACGTTTTCGTATCACTCACCGCACTGCCACTGACGGCAGAACCGCTTGCCTCTTTATTATCCCCGGAGGTCACGGTACCGCACCCCGTTACAAAAAGGGCAGTGAGCAGTGTCAGACTCATTACTCTTCTTCCGATTTTCTTCTTCATTTTCTTTCCAATCCTTTCTGATAGCCTTACCTCTCGTATTCCAAATCTGTTACATCAAATCCCCTCGGAGAATACCACATCCGTTCTTCCATTTCGCCATCATAATCATCTTTGAAATCATCGATCCAGTAATCGCCATTACCGGTGCTTCGTTGTAAATCGATAAACTCCTTACTTTTTGTGTTAAAATTCCAAAGCCTGCCGGTATCCAGATCAAAGCAGGCAAACTGTATTTTCTGATCTGGTCTGTCAAACAGCAAAAACGCCCGGTTATCAATCATAGTAAGACATTGTCCCGCATTTTCCCGGTAATCAGCAGGGTGTTCCTTTCCAATCCCTACTCCCTCTACATAATTGCTGCATTTTCCTCTTAGACAGGCACTGTTTTTTTCTATGGCGTCACAGATTCCTTTTTCATAAACAGGGGTTGTTTCCTCCATGCCGATGCTGAGAATCACATATCGACTGTCATATACTTGATTCCTATTTTCCGACAGCTGCAGTTGTAAATACACCCGGTCTCCCCGGCAGAACATTTCTGTCCCCCAGAGTCCGGTGTCTGCTGTGTTCCACTCTTTTTTCACTTTTCCCAGAGCGGTTCTGATATCGGATACACTGCATAGTATTTTATCCCTGTTTGTACGAAAATCATAACCGTGAACAGAAAAATCCGAAGTCCCCCAATCAGTGGTTCGATAGGTGTTGTAGAACAAAAAGCTCTCGTTTTGAACAGATTCCACAGAATCCAATTCATCGTCTTTCCATTTTTCCCCCATCCATGATTCATCCTTATAAATGTCTTCCCATTCCATTGTATCCAGGTTCTGTCTGCGCAGCATAAATTCCTCATCTCTGCAGTATAGCAGCACACTGTTTTCAGATATTCCCATTAAATAAACATCTCCCTCTGTCTTCCCAAAGGGAGTTTCTACTGTCCTTTTCTTTGTTTTCCGATCATAGCGGACATAGTTCCCTTTATATGTGGTATAGACAAAATACCGGGAATTACCCTTCACTTGCCACCATGAGTTTTCAGCATATTCCGCATACTCATTGTCTGTCAGTAGCACTTCCTCCTTTGCCTTGTCTATCGCTTTATCCTCTCCCGACGTTTTTTCCACCGGAAGACAACAAAGCTGAAACACATCTTCATCACCTTTCTCATTATCACAAATCTTTGTGTAGTACACTCCGGTATCATCCACATACCGAATTTCCTCTATATCTTCAATTTTTACCTCACCCACTCTCGTTCCGTCGTTTTTATACTGCACAATTCCATCCTTTTCGCTATACTCGTTGATGTCGGATAATAACAGATAGTAATTCGTAGAGTTACTATAGACATAGGAGCTTTCTTTTTTTACGCGATTCCAAACAGCACTGCCGCTGACGGCAGAACCGCTTGCCTCCTTATTATCCCCGGAGGTCACGGTGCCGCAGCCTGTTGCAAAAAGGGCAGTGAGAAGTGCTATACTCATTACTTTTTTCCAAGTTTTCTTTTTCATTTCTTTCTCCATTCCAAAGCGTTTTTTGTTTCCCCTCCGATGCCATTACTTCTCGTATTCCCAGTCTTTCAATTCCATATTCTGCTCTATATAGAAGTCCAGATTATCGTCCTCGTACATGTACAGTGTGTCATAAATTTTCCGCTGCATTTCCACATATTCCACACTTTTTTTATCAAACTTCCGCAATTTACCGGTATTCAAATCAAAACAGGCAAACTGTATTTTATCCATCGGCTTATTCAAAAACAAAAATGCCTTGCCGTCTGCAACCATCTCACACTGTCCCGCATTTTGCCGGTAAGTAACTCCGGTTTCCTTTTCGTTGCTATTTATGTAAGACTTCCATACTCCCCGTTTGTATGCACTGTTTTCCCATATCGCTTCGCATAACTCCTTTTCATAGACAAGAGTTTTGTCCTCCATACTGATACTGAATATCACAACTTTGCTCTCACAAATCTCATCGTTTTTCAGAGTCAACCGTAGCTGTATATACGCCCGATCACCCTCGCAAAATACATTGTACAGGGAAAAATCATATCTTCCTCCTGCCAGACCTTCCTCATACAGCTTTTCTGACAAATCTTCCTCCGTGCACAATACCTGGTCCTCGCCTGTCCGGAAATCATATGCATCAATCTCGCTGAAAAAATCTGCATAAGCAGAGGAAATAGGTTGTTTCCAATAAAAGAGAAAATTTCCGGACTGCACCGAATCCACTATTGGAGCCGCATGACTTTTTCGCTTACTCACCGTTTCCCATTTCAACGTATCCAGATTTTGTTTCCGCAGCACTGTAGTGATGGTATTTTTCAAATCGCTCGTCCGATGATATATAAGATACTCATTCTCAAAAATTCCCAGTACTCCTATATCGTTAGATACTATATCAAGTTCTTCTTCCAAATTCCCAAAAGGTCTCTCTACCGCTTTTGTTTTTTTCTGCCGGTCATATCGGATAAATTCCCCGTCAAAATTATAATATAAGATATACTTGGAATTTCCGGTTACCGCATCAGTTGGTATCAGGTCTGACTCCAGCTTGATTTCTTCCTTCTCCGGCTCAAGCGGTTCATCTCCCTCTTCCCCTTTCCGGATAGGAAGATAATAAATTGCCTGCTTGTCATCAGAGAAAGTTTTTTCATAGCATATGCCGGCATCATCCACGTATAAGATTTCCGTATCCTCTTTTGTTATTGCTGTCCCTACTCTCGTTCCGTCATTTCGAAACTGGACAATCCCATCGTCCCCGCCATCACAGGCATTCCCCTCGTGTAACTCCGATAAACTCAAATAATAATTCGTGGAATTACCATACCGAGATGGATTTTTCTCTATCAAATTCCCCACCGTTTTCGCGTCATTTCCCGTAGTGGAAGCACCGCTTGCCTCTGTATGATCCCCAGAGGTGACGGTACCACAGCCCGTCACAAAAAAGGCGGCTAACATTGTCATGCTGATTACTTTTCTCCAACTTCTCTTTTTCATTCGTATCCTCCTTTTATACGAACTCTTTCGCACAACATAATGCTATTATTTTACTTTGTAAACCTTATTGTAGTGCAAAGAGTTTAAATTGTCAACCTATATTTTCAAGTATATTGCTAAAATAAATACTGGTTTCTCATCCTTGTAAAATATAGCACAAAGATTGTCGGAAATCATCACAATTATATTTAAATAAAATTACAAAAATGGTAATATATTACAGAATAGTTACGAATTTATTAGATTAATAGAAAACGCCCTCTGCCGTGTTATCCTTCCGCGGCAAAAGGCGTGGGGTGTAACTTTGAGGTTTTCATTTGTACCTCCATTCTCTCATGCTTTGTAATCAGCTTCCGTGGAAAAGATGAAACAAAACTGTCTGGCTCTTTTGTCATACTGGTTCAGTCCTCCCATAAGCCGGAGATGTTCTTCTCTTCCGATACTTGGTGTGTTTCGTCTGGCACGCCGTTTATTCTCCTTTTCTGTTTCCAGAACCTGAGCAAACGACTGCTCCGGCGAATGTTTCTTTTCCTCATCCCGATAATGGTTTACTTTTAGTACTCCATTTACGGGTTTTACGGATTTGATTTCAAAAACCTTGAATAATGCATCTGCGATAATCCCCTCCTTGGAACTTATTTCAACAGTTACTTATGTCAAGCACTCCATTGCTTTCACTTATTATATCGGCAGTTTTATACAGATTCTTGAACACAAATTCGCTTTATTCCGTTATTCTCCTCTGATTTTCCGACTCCTGCATCAGCTTTTCCAGTGTGCCGTGAAGATTCATACTGTCACACAAAGTCTGATAGGCTGTCGTTTCCGCAGGCTTTTTTCCCTTCCCTTTGATGGCACGTATCATAAGATTTTTCGGTGTATGCTCCGTGTCTATAAATTCCAGTATCTGAACCTCATAGCCCTTCTGCTCCAGAAGATTTGCCCGTAGCCCGTCCGTTATAAGAGCCGCAATTTTTTCTTTTAAAACCCCATATTTTAAGACCGGCTGTAAAAGTTCACCGGATATCTGACGGTTTATCTCATGCTGACAGCAGGGCACGGATAAAATGACCTTTGCTCCCCAGCGCACTGCCTTATCCAGAGCAAAATCCGTCGCCGTATCGCAGGCGTGCAGGGTGACTACCATATCCACCGTATCCACACCTTCGTAGGAGCTGATGTCGCCCTGTAAAAATGTTAAATCGTCATAGCCAAGCTTTTCTGCCAGCCGGTTACAGTTTCTTATGACCTCCTCTTTTAAATCCAGCCCTATCATGTTTACCTCATAGCCCTCCATGATTTTCAGATAATGGTACAGGGCAAAGGTAAGGTAGGATTTTCCACAGCCAAAATCTAGAATCGTCAGGCGCTTTCCCTTTTCCAGTCTGGGAAGAACATCCCGGACAAATTCTAAAAAGCGGTTAATCTGACGGAATTTTTTATGCTTTTTGTCTATCACTTTTCCTTCTTTTGTCTGAACACCCAGTTCCACCAAAAAAGGAACCGGCTCTCTCTCCGGCAGAATATAGGCTTTCTTCCGGTTATGGGTAAGAGTCAGTTTTTTGTAAGCTTCGGTCTGTTTTTTACGGATAGTGGATTTTCCCTTTTTACTGACCAAAGCCGTGCATACAAAGGAGGCTGCCGTAATTTCTATCTGCTTATAAACTGTGGTGAGAAGCTCCTCCACCTTCTTTATTGCCTCCGGTTTTGAATAGTTGTCATGGAATACCTGATTGTTTCGGTAGGTTTCAAATTGAAAGCAAAGATTCCCTCTGTTTTCAAAAGGACGGATGACTACCTTTTGTGCCGCCTCGGTTTTTCTTTTATTGCTTAAAATAATCCGTATCAGATTTTCATCCATGGACTGGTCCAATATCTCTAATAGCTGTTTCATATTCCCCTCGATTTCGAAGTGTTAGTCTTATACATAACATAACGGCGCCAAAATGGCACCGTTATGTTATTTTTTACTTTATAGGAAAGTTCTCCTTTGCGGAGTGGGGTGCATTTCCCAGCTGCCCCTTTTTTTATACAGGATATACCTGATTTTCTTTATCTGCCAGTGTGGCATCTACTTTTGTTTTCTGTGCTTCCCGGTATTTAAAGAAGTCCGTGGCTACCTGTGGGAACAGAGCGTAAGAAAGAATGTCCTCATCCTGCTCCTTCCACTGAGACATTTCCGCCTCCAGTTTCTTCAGCTGCGGCTCGATTAAATCCGCCGGACGGCATGTAATCGGTTCCGTATCGCCGATACATTTTTTCTGAACTTCTGAATTAAACGGTTTTACAGTCTGTCCGAACTCACCGGCAAGGAGCTTTTTGGATTCCTTTGTCACCATCTTATAGCGCTCTCCTGCCACGACATTCAGCACTGCCTGAGTTCCTACGATCTGGGAAGACGGAGTAACCAATGGCGGCTCACCAAAGTCCTGTCTTACCCTTGGCACCTCTGCCAGAACGGCTTCATACTTATCTTCCTGACCCATTTCCTTTAACTGGGACACCAGGTTGGAAAGCATACCACCCGGCACCTGATATCTCAGTGTATTAATATCTACACCGAGTACCTTTGTATTCATAAGCCCGCTTGCCAGAGCCTCCTCGCGAAGCGGACGGAAATATTCGGCAATTTCCGATAACAGATTCTGATCCAGACCGGTATCGTATGGAGTTCCACGGAAGGTCTCCACCATAACCTCTGTTGCCGGCTGGCTTGTTCCCAGTGCAAACGGACTCATGGCGGTGTCAATAATATCACATCCTGCTTCTACCGCTTTCATATAAGTCATGGCAGCCACACCGGAAGTGTAATGGGTATGAAGGTCAATCGGAATCTCCACGGATTCTTTCAGTGCCGTCACAAGCTCGGTAGCCTGGTACGGAGTCAGAAGACCCGCCATATCCTTAATACACAGGGATTTGGCACCCATATCCTCAATTTTCTTTGCTATATCTTTCCAGTAATCCATCGTATAGGCATCGCCCAGCGTATAGGAAAGAGCAATCTGGGCATGGCCGTTTTCCTTGTTGGCAGCCTTTACTGCTGTTTCCAGATTGCGGATATCATTCAGACAGTCAAAAATACGAATGATATCGATACCATTTGCCAGGGATTTCTGTACAAAGTATTCTACCACATCGTCCGCGTAGTGGTTATATCCTAAAATATTCTGCCCGCGGAATAACATCTGCAATTTTGTGTTTTTAAAGCCGTCTCTTAATTTACGAAGTCTTTCCCATGGGTCTTCCTTCAAAAAACGAAGAGAGGCATCAAAGGTAGCACCGCCCCAGCACTCAACGGCATGGTAGCCTACCTGATCCATTTTATCAATAATCGGCAACATCTGTTCTGTTGTCATACGGGTTGCAATCAAAGACTGGTGTGCATCACGCAGGATTGTTTCCGTAATCTTGATTGGCTTTTTCGTTATCTCTGCCATTTTTATATCCTCCTGTTATTATTTAAACTAGCTTTTCAGCTGCACTTTCTATACTCCAAAGATTGCCATAAATACACCGGCCGCCACCGCAGTACCGATAACTCCGGCAACATTCGGTCCCATGGCATGCATCAGAAGGAAGTTGGTCGGGTCCGCCTCAGAACCAACCTTCTGGGAAACCCTGGCCGCCATAGGCACCGCAGATACACCGGCAGAACCAATCAGCGGGTTCACCTTACCCCTCGTCACAATACACATCAGTTTTCCAAACAACACACCGGTCGCCGTACCAACAGCAAAAGCTGCCAGTCCCAATACAACGATTTTCAGTGTGGCCGGAACAAGAAATTCCGCACCACTTGTTTTCGCTCCTACGGAAGTACCCAGCAGGATAACGACAATATACATCATCGCATTGGATGCCGTTTCCGCCAGCTGTTTTACTACGCCGGACTCCTTAAACACATTACCGAGCATGAGCATACCAATCAGCGGAGCCGTGCTCGGAAGAATCAGACATACCACCGTAGTAACGACAATCGGGAACAGAATACGCTCCAACTTGGATACCGGACGAAGCTGCTCCATTTTAATGGCACGCTCCTTCTTTGTAGTGAGCAGTTTCATAATCGGCGGCTGGATAATCGGCACCAGTGACATATAGGAATAGGCTGCCACGGCTATGGAACCCATCAGATGTCCCTGTCCCAGCTTTCCGGCAAGGAAAATTGAAGTAGGACCGTCCGCTCCACCGATAATGGAAATCGCCGCTGCCTCTTTCCCGTTGAAGCCCATCACGATGGCTAACAGATAGGCAGAAAAGATACCAAACTGTGCCGCTGCTCCCAAAAGGAAGCTCTTCGGGTTGGCAATCAGCGGACCAAAGTCCGTCATGGCACCAACGCCAAGGAAAATCAGGGACGGCAGAATACTCCACTCATCCAGCATAAAGAAATAATGCAATAAACCGCCTTCCTGAATAATATTTGGATAAATATTAACCAACAGCATACCCATGGCAATCGGAATCAACAGTAACGGCTCATATCCTTTTTTAATTGCCAGATACAGAAAGAGAAAGGCAACTAAAATCATCACATAACTGCGCCAGTCCATGGTTCCGTTAAAAAACGCTGTCTGGTTAATAAGATTTTGTAATACTTCCATCTTAATTACCTCCGGTCTTTTTTATTGATTGAATTAATCCATCGTAGCTAATACATCGCCGGATTCAACCATTGCACCGGAGTTTACATTAATGCTGGCTACTTTACCGTCCTGTGGAGCAACCACTTCATTTTCCATTTTCATGGCTTCCAGAAGGAGGATAACTTCACCTTTCTTTACTTCCTGTCCTACACTTGCTTTCACGGACAAAATTTTACCAGGCATCGGTGCTGTTACCTGCACAGAGCCTGCAGTGCCGCCTGCCGGTGCTTTCGCTGGTGCCGGAGCAGGAGCCGCTTTCGGAGCTGGGGCTGCCGCCGGGGCAGGACTCGGTGCCGCTGCCGGAGCAGAACCACTGCCTGATTTTTCCTCCACCGCTACATCATATACTGTACCATTTACTGTAATTGTATAATTTTTCATTTCGATATCCTCCTTCGATTAATTTGAAAATGTACGTTTTTTTATTGAACGAATCACCAATCCATCCGCTGCTGTCTTGACACCGGTTTCCTCCTCCATCTGGGCGGCAATCGCCGCTGCAATAACTGCCACAATCTGACTGTTATCTACTGACGATGTGCTTACCGGTGCTTTACCTGGGGTTTCCGCCGTCTTCACCGGTGCTGCCCCGCTGCTGGCTGCTTTCTTTTTCTTCTCGCCGCTTAGTAACACCGGCACAAACTTCAGAAGAAAAATAATGAAAGAAATCAAAATCAGAACGGTAAATACGATTCCCATACTGATACCGGTATGAACAAGTGCCTCCGGAATGGTTACTTCTGATACATCCTGTAAAAACATCTCATCACCTCATTCCGAACATCTGCATTGCATAAATTAAGTGCTTGCGTACTTCCCCGCCCTCAATTATATTATCAACATATCCTCTGCCGGCAGCCACTTTAGCGTCACACTGAACTTTATCAAACTCCTCTGCCTTTTCCTCCAGAGCTGCTTTTGTATCTGCTGCTTTTGCGATTTCATCCTCATACATAATCTGAGCCGCGGTCTTGGCATCCATAACACCGACCTTCGCTCCCTCTAAGGCAAGAACAAGATCCGCTCCTATATGCTTAGAATTCATCGCCACATAGGCACTGCCATAAGCCTTTCCGGTAATCACATTGATTCTCGGTACATCCGCACTGGCAAAGGCATAGGTCATATCTGCCACAGCCTGGGATATTGTCTTTTCCTCTTCCATAGAGGAAGCATATTCCGCTACATTTGTCAGTGTCACAATCGGAAGTCCGAAAGCATCACAGAAATAAGTAAACTGCTCTGCCTTTTTACATCCGGCAGTGGAAAGAACACCCTCATCCGCATTGGCGATTGCACCGACGGTCACGCCGTCTAAGGACAAAAGTCCAGTGATCATTTCTTTCCCATATTCTGCCTTCAACTCAATAAACTTTGTGTCGTCTGCAATCTGTGTCAGAGCCTCTTTCGCATCGGTAGCATACCCGTCAAAACCTGTCAGTACACGATTACTGTCATCGGAGGTGTCGACTGCTGCCGCTGCCCCTGCATTGGCCGGAAGCATGGAAACGAGAGTACGGATGTTTGTGAGTACCTCCGCTTCATTCTGACACACAATATCTACATTACCCGCCTCAGCCTGAAAAGCCGCTGCTGCGGTGTCGCATTTTTCTACACGGTTTCCCTCCACCGCATTCGGGGAGTTGACAAACAGGCGTCCGTTTTCTGCATCCATTAATGTAATATCACTGAATTTGGATGAAATTGCCACGCCGCCGCCACAGGAACCTAAAATAGCACTAATCTGAGGAATTACGCCGGAGGCCTTTACCTTCGCCATATAAATTTCACCGAATCCCGCCAGGGCATCCACTGCCTCCTGTACACGGATTCCGGCACAGTCAATCAAACCGATGACCGGTGCCCCCGCTTTTAGAGCCATCTCATAAATAGCGGCAATTTTCTTTGCATGCATCTCGCCAACAGAGCCATTCATCGCTTTTACGTCCTGGCTATAAATATATACCAGATTTGAATCCACGATACCGTAACCGGTAATTACGCCATCGGCCGGCACTGCTTTTTCCTGCATGTTGAAATCGGTATTTCTCTTTGTAATCAGTCCGCCAATCTCAACAAAACTGTTTGCGTCAACAAGGTTTTCAATGCGCTCTCTTGCTGACATTTTAGCTGTGTTACTCATTTGCAGCCCTCCATTTTTGATTAGTTATTTTATGTAAAACTCAAATTTTATCCGATTATAATTGTATATCTTTTCCCCACAAATGGCAACTATTATTTTTGTTTTTTTCACAAAAAAAGAATAGGATAATTGCCTTGT
>JAFLTC010000010.1:59705-71593 GCA_022510615.1 Lachnospiraceae bacterium
CCTCCTTTAATTAATAAAATATTTTTTAAAGATTAATCTTTAACGCTTGTTGTCTGACAGACGTGGAAAAATGGAGTTTTGAATATTATGTCCATTCATTGTTTCATATATTGTTATAACGAATACTCAAGGGGCTGTTATGAAACGAAACAAAATACACTGTTTTCTCCTTTTTATCCTGTTAGTGGCAGCCGGAATTTTTTTTATGCCAAAGGGTTCGCCAAAGAAAACTCCCACTGCCCGCCTGCCGGAACCCCAGATACATATACCGGCTACTGCCACAGCGCCGCCGTCGCTCTCTTTACACGCCCGGTACGCCTGTGTGGCAGATGCCTCCTCCGGACGTGTTTTGTACGGCAAGGAAGATAAGAAAAAAGCGGCTATGGCAAGTACAACAAAAATTATGACCGCCCTCTTAGTGCTGGAATCCGGAAAGCTTAACGATACGGTTACGGTAAGTTCCTATGCTGCTTCTATGCCCAAGGTCCATCTTGGAATGAGAAAGGGCTACCGCTTTCATATGAAAGACTTATTGTATTCCCTTATGTTAGAATCCCACAATGATACCGCCGTTGCCATCGCAGAACATATGGCGGGCTCTGTGAATGGCTTTGCAGATCTTATGAACACAAAGGCAAAGGCACTGGGATTGACTTCGACTCATTTTGTCACACCCAACGGACTGGATTCTAAGGAGCATTACAGCACGGCAAAGGATATGTGCCATCTTGCCGCCTATGCCGTCAGGAATAAAAGCTTTTGTTCATTAGTCCAGACGAAATCTCACCGTTTTACTGATTTGAGTGGCAAACATTCCTATTCTCTGTCAAATAAGGATGCCTTTCTTTCCTATTATGATGGAGCTCTTGGAATCAAAACCGGCTTTACCGGAAACGCCGGCTATTGCTTTGTGGGTGCGGCAAGAAGAAATCAGATTACACTGACAAGCTGTGTTCTCGCCAGTGGCTGGCCGCCCAATAAAAGTTATAAATGGATGGATACAAGGGAGCTTATGAACTATGGCTTTTCCCATTATTCTCTCTCAGAATTCCCTCTCCAAAACCTTGCTGACACCCGCATCCCGGTGGAGGAGGGAAAAAAGGACTTTGTGTCCTGTAAACAGCTGTCTGCTCCCCGTACTCTTTTCAGCCGCTTTGATGCCATTACGGTAAAGTATGACCTCCCGTCAAAGCTCTATGCACCTATCCGGGAAAACACCGGAATCGGAACGGTTTCATTCTACGTAAATGGGAAGCTCTATAAAAAAGAAACGGTTTTCCCTTCAGAAAGCATTGAAAAATCTGTCTTTTCTGATACAATAAAGGTTGTGTTGAATTGGTGGATGGAAACCTTTGGCTGCGGAGCGTAAGGCAGGCTCATTCAATTTTTTCAAAAAAATGCTTTACATTTCTGAAAAGAAGTGCTATGGTATACACGTAGCATATTTGAGCAAGGACGAAGGTGTTCTCTACATGAGGGCGCCTTTTTCTATTTTTATCACGTCCAAGTAAATTCTAAAAAATTGGGAAGGATGGATTTAACTATGCAGAAAAATGTAATTGAAGATGTTTTCGGAACAAAAGTTTTCAATGATGAAGTGATGCAGGAATATCTTCCAAAGAAAACCTATGCTGCTCTGAAAAGCACAATGGAAAACGGGGATGAATTAACCCGTGACGTCGCAAACGTAGTCGCACATGCGATGAAGGAATGGGCACTGAATAACGGTGCTACCCATTATACACACTGGTTCCAGCCTATGACTGGAGTCACAGCTGAAAAGCACGACTCATTTTTAAGTCCGGATTCTAATGCCAGAGCGGTTTTAGAGTTCTCCGGAAAAGAGTTGGTTAAGGGTGAACCGGATGCTTCCTCATTCCCGTCCGGTGGTCTTCGCGCTACATTTGAAGCAAGAGGATATACTGCCTGGGATTGTACTTCACCGGCTTTTCTTCGTGAGGATGCCATTGGTACCGTACTCTGTATCCCAACAGCATTCTGCTCCTACACCGGTGAAGCGCTGGATAAAAAAACTCCACTCCTCCGTTCCATGGAAGCAATCAGCAAGCAGGCTGTCCGGGTACTGAGACTGTTTGGCGATGAAGAGGTTCAGAATGTAAGCTGCTCTGTCGGTCCTGAGCAGGAATATTTCCTGATTGACCGTGACCAGTATTTACAGCGTGACGACTTAATCTTTACCGGTCGTACTCTGTTTGGTTCCATGCCTCCGAAGGGACAGGAATTAGATGACCACTATTTCGGAAGTATAAGGGAGCGTCAGGCCTCCTTTATGAAAGAGTTAAATATAGAACTCTGGAAACTTGGTATTCTTTCCAAGACACAGCATAATGAGGTGGCTCCGGCGCAGCACGAGATGGCTCCGATTTACAGTACAGCCAATATTGCCACCGATCACAACCAGTTAGTTATGGAAACGATGAAAAAAGTGGCAAGACGCCACAATTTAGAATGTCTTCTTCACGAGAAACCATTTGCCGGCGTAAACGGCTCCGGTAAGCATGATAACTGGTCTCTCGTTACTGATACCGGAAAGAATCTGTTGAGTCCGGGTTCTGCCCCATATGATAATAAACAGTTCTTACTGTTTTTGGCTGCCGTTATCGCAGCTGTAGATGACCATGCCGCATTGCTTCGTATGTCCGCTTCCAATCCGGGCAATGACCACCGTCTCGGTGCAAACGAGGCGCCGCCGGCTATCATTTCCATTTTCCTCGGTGAACAGTTAGAGGATATTGTAGAGCAGATTCTTGCCACCGGTACTGCTACCCACAGCAATAAGGGTGAGAAAATGGATATCGGTGTCCAGACCATTCCACCGATTCGTAAGGATGCCACGGACCGTAACAGAACTTCACCTTTTGCCTTTACCGGAAATAAATTCGAATTCCGTATGGTGGCCTCTTCCATGTCCATCGCCGGTGCCAATACCGTATTAAATGCCACCGTTGCCGATGTTCTGGAAAAGATGGCTGACAAACTGGAGGGTGCCACTGACTTTGATAAGGCGGTAGATGAACTGATTTGTGAAACATTGAAAGACCATCAGAAGATTATTTTCAACGGAAACGGCTATTCCGATGATTGGGTTGCCGAAGCGGAAAAACGCGGACTGCCAAATGTAAAGACGATGGTAGATGCTACTGCTTCTCTTACCGATGAAAAAACCATCGAAATGTTTGAGAGACAGCATGTATTCTCCCGTACCGAGTTAGAATCCCGTGCCGAGATTAACTACGAGGCATATGCAAAAGCAATCAATATTGAGGCAAAGACGATGATTAAAATGGCCTCCAAACAGTATATTCCATCCATTATCAGTTATGTAACCAGCCTGGCAGAGTCCATTAACAGCATTTCCGCTGCCTGTGCCGACGCTGACTTGTCCGTGCAGAAGTCACTGTTGACCAAATGCTCTTCTCTTCTTGCCCAGGCTCAGAAAGCTCTGGATGCCTTAAAAGAAGTAGATGCAAAGGCCTCCGAGATGGAAGAAGGCAAAGAGCAGGCTGAGTTCTTCCGTGATGTAGTATTCAAAGCAATGGCTGACCTTCGTGCCCCGATTGACACACTGGAGGATTTGGTTGATAAAGAATACTGGCCGGTACCGGCTTATGGTGATATGCTCTTTGAAGTATAATTTTTGAAATATAGGAAATAAAAAATCCCTCTAATCCAATTAGGGGGATTTTTTATTTGGCATAACAGTTCAAATTGACGCCGTTATGCTGGCAAAAAATTGCCGGCGAAGCTCTATCAGATCCGGATACACCTCATAGGCAAGTTCTCTCATTTCCTCATCCGGCTCTATTAAATCGGGAATGAGAAACACTTTCAGTCCCGCCGATGCCGCAGAACGAACGCCGTTTTTAGAATCCTCAATGGCATAGGCACTTTCCGGCTTCACCCCCATCTCCTCACAGGCCTTCAGATAAATATCCGGTGCCGGCTTGCTTCGTTCTACCATATCTCCACCGATGACTGTCTCAAAGAAATCAAACAGCCCCGCACCCTCTAATTCCTCACGGACAACCACATATCTTGTGGAGGAGGCAAGCCCCATCCGATATCCGTTTATTTTTAAGAAAGGAAGCAGTTCCCTGACACCTGCCTTTACCGGTATACCCTCTCTGTCTGCTCTCTCCCGGAATAACCTGCTGGACTCCTGTCGGAATTTATCATAGGGAAAATCCGGGCCGTAACTATCCAGCACAATTTTCCTTGTTTCCTCTCTATCTGTACCGATAGACCGGTAAAATACATTTTCGATTCCCTCTATTCCATATTTTCCTGCCAGATAGCACCAGATATTCAGAATCTGGTTTTCTGTGTCGAAAATTACTCCGTCCATATCAAAAATAACGACTTTTTCCATGTCAACCTCCGTTTTTAAGCATCCGCTTCACCCTTGCAGGCAAGTGAAACTGACTTCATTATATCATGTTTTTTCAAATTTTCAATGAATAGACATTTTGCCCCTACTTTGCTACAATATAACTATATTACAAGATGGAGAAAATTATTTTGACACAATATTTGCGGAGGAAATAATGATTACGATTTCACTGAATCCTGATTCCGGTCAGCCCATGTATATACAAATATATGAATACATTAAGGCAGAAATACTGACCGGACGGCTGTCCCCACCAGAAAAGCTCCCCTCCTCCCGCTCTCTTGCTTCCTATTTGCAGGTCAGCCGGAGTACGGTAGATACGGCTTACGGCCAGTTGGTGGCAGAGGGCTATATTGAGGCAAAGGAAAAACGGGGATATTTTGTTAACCCCATTACCCATACACAAAAATTCCCAATATCGGAAAGGAAAACCGGGATGGACTACCACAAAAAAAAGCAGTCTCCCTCTATTTTTTATGACTTTAATCCGGATGCCATTGACACAACTCATTTTCCCTATTCTGTCTGGAAATCCATAGGAAAAAACCAGCTGGATAATCCGGATAATTTTCTAATGGGGGATTCTTTCGGAGATCCGGAACTCAGGCAGGTAATTTCGGATTATCTTCACGGTTCCCGCGGCGTCAACTGTACGCCGGAAAATATTGTGGTGGGAGCAGGACTGGATCATCTTCTGCAAATGCTCTGTGTCCTTTTTGAGAGAAGGCCGGTGATTGCCATGGAGGATCCCGGCTATCTTCGTGCCCGTCAGGTTCTCTGTGCCGGCGGCTACCGGGTCTTGGATATTCCGCTGAAGGACAACGCTTTTGATGTGGACCGTCTGGAAAAAACAGAGGCGGACATCTGCTATGTGACCCCGACACACCAGTTTCCTCTTGGCAGTATTATGCCCATTTCCAGGCGCCAGAAGCTTTTGCTCTGGGCCTCTGAAAGGGAAAACCGCTATATCATTGAGGATGACCACGACAGCGAATTCCGCTACAAGGGAAAGCCGATTCCCGCTCTGCAAAGTCTTGACAGCAGAGAAAAGGTGATTTACATCGGAACCTTTTCCAAGGCCATCTCCCCTGCCATTCGTATGGGATACATGGTGCTACCTCCTCTTCTTATGGAGCGCTACCGTCGATACCTTAGCGGCTATGCCTGTCCAGTTTCCCGTATGGGGCAGGCTATTATGACGGATTTTATCCGGGATGGTTATTTTGAAAAGCACCTAAACCGGATGAGAAAAATATATAAAGGAAAACATGATAAAATGATAGAATATCTGACGGAGATGTTTCCATGCGGGACTCTGGATATTACCGGGGATCATGCCGGGCTCTATATTCTTCTTCACTATCATGGTCCTCTGTCGGAAGAAGAACTGGATGAGCGGGCAAAGAAAAACGGCATCCGTCTGCGTTCCCTTCGGGAATATTATGCAAACGTGCCTGCCGGTTATCATCCTACTTATTTACTTGGTTTTGCCAATCTGGATGAGAAACAGATGAAAGAAGGCATCACCTGTCTGGCCCGGAAAGTATTTCTTTCGCACAGGCCGTATCCTTCATAATCTGCTGCTTTAACGACTCCACAGAGTCAAATTTTTTCTCCGGTCTCTGAAAAGCCATGAGGGATATGGTAATCTCCTTTCCGTAAAGGTCTCCTTCATAGTCAAAGAGCCATACCTCTAAGCCCACCGGATTTTCTCCCGGTATCGTAGGCTTAATGCCCAGATTTCCCACTCCCCTGTACTGCTTATTGTCCGTCTCTGCCAGTATGGCATATACACCAAAGGGAGGCAGTACCTTATGCGGCTCCGGTACTATATTGGCTGTCGGTACGGATATGGTGCGTCCGATTTGATTCCCCTGCTGTACCTTTCCGTAAATAAAATAAGGAGTTCCAAGTAACTCATTGACCTCAGACATTTTCCCCTCTGAAATTTTTTCACGGATTCTCGTACTGCTGATAATTTCCCCTTCCGCTTTCAGCTTTTCAAACACAAACACCTGAAAATCGTAGCGGGAAGCACTTTCTTCCAGCATCCGGACATTTCCCCTCCGCTGATGGCCAAAACAAAAATCCTCTCCCACTATGATGTTTTTCGCACCGCATCTTTTCACGAGAATATCTTCCATAAAGGACTCTGCCTGAAGCTCAAAAAATTCCTTATTTACCGGAATTTCAATAAAGATATCCACACCCAGCTTTTCTGCCAGCATCCGCTTTTCAAATTTACTGTATATACTCCGGATATCCGGGAAAAGAAAAGTAAACATAACAGTGGAAAGTCCTGACTGCTCTGCCTTTTCTAAAAGCAGACGGTGACCTCTGTGGATTCCATCAAATTTTCCAATGCAGACGGCTGTATTATTGAGTTGAAAATTTAAATCCGTAATTATTTTCATCCTGTCCGATTCCTCTATCCATGAAACATTTTTACTACTTTGTACCTTTTATTCTTACCGGAATACTGATACAGGGCATAAAACTCCCCCTGTTCGTCATACATCCGCACAGTCTCTCCTTCGCCCGCGGCATAATCACAAAAAGAAGGTGCCACCGGATTTCCGTTTGCCAGAAAGTGCAGACCCTCCCCGGATACCCGGCAGGCTGCATATTGTTCAAACAAAGAATCAATGGGCTTTAATAGCTTCTCCGGCGATGACTTTTCACAAAATCTTTCCACCATACCTAACGTCATGGAATGCTCCATATGAAAATCTCCTACACGGATTCGCTCCAGATCCTTGACGATAGCTCCGCAACCGAGCATCTCTCCGATATCGGCACAGAGAGTACGGATATAGGTTCCTTTGGAGCAGGTGACTAAAATCGTGAATTCATCTTTTGTCAGGTAATCATCCATAAGCTTGATTTCATATATGGTCACGGTTCTTGGTTTTCTATCGATAACCTCTCCCTTTCTCGCCAGCTCATAAAGTTTTTTCCCATTGACTTTAATCGCTGAATACATAGGAGGAATCTGACTGATTTCTCCGGTAAAGGCTTTAAGGGCTGACTCAAGCTGCTCTGAGGTCACGGAAACCGGCCGGCTTTTTTGCACCGTCCCGCTCATATCCAGGGTATCGGTCGTGATTCCTAAGCGCACCTTGGCCAGATAGGTTTTATCCTGTGAGGTCAGTAAGTCGCAGACCTTTGTCGCCTTTCCTACGCAAATCGGCAACACACCCACGGCATCCGGGTCCAGAGTGCCGGTATGACCGATTTTTTTTACTTTCAAAATCCCCCTCAGTCTTGCCACTACATCATGGGAGGTGTATCCTTTTTCCTTATAGATATTCAGTATTCCATCCATTTATAGTTCATCCTAATCTAATTGCTTTTCAATATGCTCTGTCAGATTGTTAATGGCATCAAAAGGACTTCCCTCTATGGTGCATCCGGCAGCCCGGACATGTCCGCCGCCACCGAAATATTTCGCAATCTTACTGACATCTACAATATCATTGGAGCGCATACTGACTTTAAAGCTTCCCGACTCTCTTTCACTCAGAAGAATTGCCACCTCAATGCCTTCTGTGGTTCTCATCTCGTCAATGACACCATCCAAATCCGAGGGCTTCGCCTCATAAAAATCCATGACGCTTTTTGTCACAACAGAAAAAACACATCTGTTATTCAGAATTCGGACACTTTCCAGCAGACATCTTCCCATAATCTGAAGCTGCTTATAGGATTTCATATAAAAGCTTCCATCAATGATTTTTCCAAATGGAATCCCCTTATCCATAAGCCTGCCGGCTATCTGCATCGTCTCCGCCGTTGTATTGGAGTGCTTAAAAACACCGGTATCATATATAATTCCCGTATACAGGGCACAGGCAGTTTCATAAGGAATTTTTTCATCTTCCATCAGAGTATACAGAATCTGGCAGGTGGAACTGGCATCCGGTCTTACATCGTTCTCATCTCCAAATTTTGTATTGGTAATATGATGGTCTACATTAAAGACAAACTTTGCCTTTTCCATAACCTCTCCGGCATCCCCCAGACGCTCGGCATCTCCACAGTCTAAGGATATAAATAAATCATAAACTTCCGCCTTCGGTAAAAATGCCTCCTCTGCGGACAAATAGGAAAAGGACTCCGGAAATTCTTCCAGATATACACTGACTTTTTTGTTCGGATAAACAGTTGTTATGTAACTATAAAGTCCCATACAGGAACCAATACAATCACCATCCGGTCTCGTGTGGCCCCCAATGGCAATCGTATCCGCCTTTTCCACTGCATTCATTAACTGATTCATCATTTCTTCCCCTTTATTCAACCTTGTTTACCTCATCAATTCTCTTTGCCATCGCCACTCCGTATTCAATGGAGTTATCCAGCACAAAGGTAAGCTCCGGCGTGTTGCGAAGATTCATCCGCCCTGCCAGCTGATGACGGGCATAGGAAGCACTTTTTTTCAGCCCTTCCATGGTCTTTTCCTTCGCCGCATCATCTCCCAGTACACTGACAAAAATTTTAGCATATTTCAAATCCGGTGTCACCTCCACCGCCATAACAGAAGTCATGGGATGAATTCTTGGATCCTTTAAATCCTCTCGTATTATCTGGCTCATTTCACGCTGGACTTCGCTATTGATTCGAATATTTTTTACACTGTTTTTTTTCATATTAATCTCCATTCCAAAGCTTATTATCTTGGAACCTCTACCATTTTATAACACTCGATCTGGTCTGCTTCCTGAAGATCATTGAAACCGTCAAAGACAAGACCGCATTCATAGCCGGCAGCCACTTCTTTCACATCGTCCTTGAAGCGCTTCAGGCTGGCAAGGTCGCCCTCAAAAATCTGCTCACCGTCACGGCTGATGCGGGCTTTACAGCCACGCTCTACCTTTCCGTCTAAGACATAAGAACCGGCAATCGTACCAACACCGGATGCCTTGAAGGTCTGACGTACTTCTACATGGGCGATTACCTGTTCTTCGTAAATTGGCTCCAGCATACCCTTCATAGCTGCTTCAATATCTTCTATCGCATCATAAATGACACGGTACAGACGAACATCCACATTTTCACTTTCTGCCGTCTCCTTTGCCGCATTATCAAGACGAATATTAAATCCGATAATAATAGCGTTGGAAGCACTTGCCAGATTGACATCGGACTCATTAATGGCACCGACACCTCCGTGGATGACACGGACTGCTACTTCTTCATTGCTGAGTTTCACAAGACTCTGCTTCACAGCCTCTACAGAACCCTGTACATCAGCCTTGATAATCAGGTTCAAATCTTTTACATTACCAGCCTGAATCTGACTGAAGAGTCCGTCCAGCGAAAGCTTCTTCGCCTTGGTTTCCTCCAACAGCTTATCCTTGCTCTGGTCGATATAGGCCTGGGCAATCTGTTTTGCATCCTTATCGTTTTCTGTTGCCATAAATACTTCTCCGGCATCCGGTACACCATTGAGACCAAGTATTTCTACAGGCGTAGAAGGTTTCGCCTGTTTTACTCTTTCTCCCTTATGGTCTAGCATCGCACGAACCTTACCGTAAGCGGTACCCACAGCAATATGATCGCCGATATTCAATGTTCCCTTCTGCACCAGCACGGTTGCCACCGGACCACGGCCTTTGTCCAGGCGCGCCTCGATGACGATTCCGCGGGCACGGCGTTTCGGATTTGCTTTCAGTTCCAGCACCTCAGAAGTAAGTACAATCATTTCCAGCAGGTTTTCAATACCCTCCTTCGTATGTGCCGATACCGGACAAAAGATGGTACTGCCACCCCAATCCTCCGGAATCAGTTCGTACTCGGAAAGCTCCTGTTTGACACGCTCAATATTGGCGCCCTCTTTATCAATTTTGTTTACTGCCACGATAATTTCAACACCGGCCGCCTTTGCATGGTTGATAGCCTCCACTGTCTGCGGCATTACACCGTCATCTGCGGCAACTACTAAAACAGCAATATCCGTAGACTGGGCTCCTCTCATTCGCATGGAAGTAAATGCCTCATGTCCCGGGGTATCTAAGAAGGTAATTTTCTCCCCATTAATGCGTACCACATAGGCACCGATATGCTGAGTAATTCCTCCTGCCTCATGCTCCGTGACATCGGACTGACGGATGGCATCCAAAAGAGATGTTTTACCGTGATCAACGTGTCCCATAACACAGACTACAGGCGGACGTTTCTTCATTTTGCTCTCGTCCTCTTCCTCTTCCTTTAACAGTTCCGCAACCATATCAATTTTTTCTTCTTTTTCTACGAGAATGTCAAAGCCAATGGCAATTTCCTCTGCCTCCTCAAAGGTAATATCCTGATTCAGGGATACCATCTGCCCCTGTAAAAACAACTTCTTTACTAAGGCTGCCGCCGGCATTTTCATTTTTTCCGCCAGCTCGCGAATCGTCAGAGATTCCGGTACGGTAATCTGCTTGATTTCCTCCTGTGGCTCCTGTTTTACCGGTTCCGGCTTAATGAAAGCACCCTTTCTGTTCGGGTCCTTCTTAGAGCGAATTCTGCTCATTTCCTCTTTACTGCTCTTGCGGTATCCACCGGTCTTATTTCTGTCATCTTTCTTTCTGTTATTTCTCTGACGGGAGTTCTTCTGCTCCTGCTTAATGCCGTCAAAACCGCTCTGGGCCTTTTCAAACCGCTCAAATACACGATCGCCACCATTACCGCCACGTCTTCTATCACCCCGTCTGTCATTTTTCGGAGCATTGTTATTATTGTAGCCGCCATGGCTGTCCTTTCCGGCTCCCGATTTCGGCCGGTCATTCCGGCGTTCACTTTTTACCGATTTTTTCTCTACCGGTGCCGGCTTTTCCCGTTCCACCGGTTCAGAAGGTTTCGCTGCCTTTTTCGGTGCTGCCTTTTCCTCCCGCTTTGTTTCCTCTTTTTGTACCGGTGCGGTTTTCTTTTCTTCCTTTGGCACCGGAGCCTTTTCCCCTTTGGCCGGTGCTGCTTTTTTCTGCATAAAGGATTTCATCAAAAAAGCAATCGCTTCATCTTCAATATTACTATTTGCTCCTTTGACCTCAAATCCATTATCATTTAACAGTTTAACCAAATCGGTACTTTTTATGTTCTTATCCTGTTGCTGCATACTTCGCGCAATTTCATATATTTTCATTTTTGCCATACTTTGTTACCTCCAGCTCTAAATTCTTTCCGATTGATGTGGCAAATCCGGAATCCGTAATTGCTAACGATGCACGAAATTCCTTGCCAATAGCGTTTCCCAACATATTCTTGTCGCCAAATTCCTTATAGGGCACTTTATAGTAAGCACAGGAATTGGAAAATTTCTTCTTTGTGTTAGCAGAGGCATCCTCCGCCACGATGACCAGATATGCCATTCCGTCACGGATGGCTTTCTCTGTCATAAATTCACCGCTTACCACATCTCCGGCTTTCATTGCAAGTCCTAAGGTTCCAAGAACCTTTTTTTCTGGAACCTTTGTTCCAAGAACCTTTTTACTCTGTA
>JAFLTC010000100.1 GCA_022510615.1 Lachnospiraceae bacterium
CTACCATTGCCTTCTCTACTTTAAGGTTATCCATAACCTCTTTGAATTTCTTTGTCTTGATCTCATCAAGCTTTAACTCGTCTAAGACGATCAGCTTGTTCTCCTGCACTCTGCTTGTCAGAACAGACTTGAGCGCCGCTCTCTTCTCTTTCTTGTTCAACTTAAAAGAGTAATCTCTCGGAACGGGAGCAAACACAACGCCGCCGCCTTTCCACTGGGGTGCTCTTGTGGAACCCTGTCTTGCATGACCTGTTCCCTTCTGTCTCCAGGGCTTTCTGCCGCCACCGGAAACCTCGGAACGTGTCTTAGCCTTCTGTGTTCCCTGACGTTTATTGGCAAGTGTCTGGACAACTGCCATGTGTACTAAGTGTTCATTGATCTCAACACCGAATACCGCATCGTTTAATTCCAGCTTGCCGACTTCTTTACCTTTCATATTATAAACAGATACGTTTGCCATCTGAATGGTCCTCCTTTCATCTGTGACTCAGGTCACTATTTCGCCTCAACCTTAGTTGTCTCTTTAATGGTTACCAAGGCTTTCTTCGGGCCGGGTACAGCACCCTTGACAAGAATCAGGTTCTTATCGGCGTCAACTCTTACGATTGTAAGGTTCTGAACT
>JAFLTC010000101.1 GCA_022510615.1 Lachnospiraceae bacterium
GTAAACTGGTGGATCATGATCGTATATGCGTCCGATGACGAACTCAGATAGCTGGATTTTACATAGCTTGCGCTTGCCACCATCAGCGTACCGAAGCCAAGCAGCGCAAGTATGTAGTACAGAAGAATATAATCAAATTGATATTTTCTGAATTCCGCTTTCAAGATAAACCTCCCTTATCCCTGCGGGGCTTTCCCCGGCCTGTATTACATTGCTACCGCAATATAGGTGATGATGCAGCAAAGAAATGTAAACAGCCAGAATGCGTATGTTACTTTTATCTCCGTATAGCCGAGCTGCTCAAAATGATGATGAATCGGCGCCATTTTAAAAAGCCTTTTCCCTTTTGTAAGTTTAAAGTATCCGATCTGCAGCATCACAGAGAGTGTCTCGATCACAAAAAGAAGACCGGCGGATACAAGCAGGAACTGATGTTTTAAAACAAGCGCACAAGCTGCCATCGCACCGCCCAGCGCAAGCGAACCGGTGTCGCCCATAAAGACCCTCGCCGGATGATAGTTGAAAATCATAAATCCGAGAAGAGAACCCGCAAGCGCGGCCGAAAAAGCCGAAACACCGCCATTGATCAGTTCAAACATACTTACTGCCGTAAAAAACA
>JAFLTC010000102.1 GCA_022510615.1 Lachnospiraceae bacterium
CAGGAGGCAGTTTATACCAGGGAGAGGTCGTGGTGTTACCGCCAATGGAACCCATCAACACTGCCTCCGCCGCTTTTGCCGTAGCAACAGCCTCCTCTGTCAGAGGTATTCCATGTACATCTATGGATGCGCCTCCCATTAAAACATCTGTAAAAACCGGTGTGAAACCAAACTTTTCACCGGCCTTAACCAGTATTTTTTTTGCTTCCGTTACGATTTCCGGTCCGATACCGTCACCGGGAATACAGGTAATCTGTAAATTCATTTTTTCCTCCTTATCAATTGCAAAAAGTCCCGAAGCCGCATGGACTTGCACATGGGCTCGGAACCTTTTTCACTGTTGTCCGCAAAGGGCTTATGCCTCGCCGGGCTTCTCCACACGGCTGATTGCGCTTTTTTCCATGGGAATACGACAGTTTTTATTGTTGCCGAATTCTACGATAATCGTATCGTCGTTGATATCGATGACAATTCCTATAAAACCGGAAGTTGTGAGTACACAGTCCCCCGTTTCCAGAGAAGCAACCATAGCTGCCAGTCTTTTCTGCTCTTTCTTCTGGGGCCGCATGAGGAAAAACCACATAGCGCCAAAGATAACCACAT
>JAFLTC010000103.1 GCA_022510615.1 Lachnospiraceae bacterium
TCACGTCTTCTAAGACATAGCACGATGCATGCCAATCCCGCAATCATTGCAAGAGTTGCATAAATCTCCACATGAGACATATCCCCTGTCTTTGCCGCTGCGTTCTGCCCACTTGCAGTATTTGTGGTATTTGCATTCTGTCCGGCTCCATTATTGCTGTTGCTGTCATCCGTCTGGCTGCCGTTTCCACTGCCGTTCTGATTGCTCTGATCATCCGGCTGCCGGTTGTCTTTATCTTTGTCTTTATCTTTGTCTTTATCATTCTGATTCTGATTATCCTCTTCCTGATAGATTAAAACATAAGTAGAGAAACGGTCTGTCTCTATGGTAATGGTATCCGGATCCGTATCCCGGTCCTCCAGGATATCGGTCTCCTCTCCATGGACTCTCAGAATGGCAAAAGTCCGGTTTCCCTCTCCCTTCATATTCTCCGGTATCGTAATCGTAATAAGAATCGGCTCATTCGTAGTTTCCACGCCCTGAGTCATTGTGTCATTGCTGATACTGATAATCTTCATCAGGGAAATATCCAGATACTGGCCTACGGTATAAGCTTCCGGTGCTTTCTCTATAGCAGCCCCGACCATCCGCTTCGTCTCC
>JAFLTC010000104.1 GCA_022510615.1 Lachnospiraceae bacterium
GCAGTTCGGTGAGGGCGGTGCCGGCACTTTTTCCGACGGAAAGCTCAATACTTTAGTGAAGGACAAATACGGACGAAATACCGAGGTGCTAAAGCTTTTGGTGGAATTCGGGGCGCCCTCTGAAATCTTATACGAGAGCAAACCCCATATCGGAACGGATATCCTACAAACGGTTGTAACAAACCTGCGTCGGGAAATAATCAAGCTGGGCGGACAGGTATGGTTTGAAAGTAAGATGACGGAACTTGTAATTAAAAGCGGCAGTATAAGCGGTGTTATGATAAATGGCGAAAGATTGCTGCCCACAGAGGCCGTGATACTGGCTATCGGACACAGTGCCAGAGATACCTTTTCCATGCTCTATGAAAAGAATGTTCCTATGGAAGCCAAGCCCTTTGCGGTAGGTTTTCGGGTGGAACACAGACAGAATGCGATCAATACCGGTCAGTACGGAGAAAATTATCCTAAGATACTGCCTGCGGCATCTTATAAAGTTGCTGCCAAAACAAGTGACGGAAGAGGAGTCTATTCTTTTTGCATGTGTCCGGGCGGCTATGTGGTAAATGCGTCCTCAGAGGATGGCAGACTCTGTGTCAACT
>JAFLTC010000105.1 GCA_022510615.1 Lachnospiraceae bacterium
CTATCGAGGAATATTATAAAATTTCACTAACAACTAACAGTATAGTGACATAGCTGGCCATTGTCAAGAGTTTCCTGCCACTTACCGTTAAAAGTCATTCCTGTTGCCTGCCGGCAAAAATCTGACACTCACAGTATTACCAGTCATGAATATTTTATGCCGAAACTCCGGAAAAAGTACCTGAAATATACAGCTGCTTACAAAAAACCGGGAATGCAGTATGTCGCATTTCCGGTTTCAAAAGCAGATAACGGGAGTCGAACCCGCCTTTCCAGCTTGGGAAGCTAGCGTTCTACCGATGAACCATATCTGCTTAAAGATACGCTGCTAAAGATCTGACATAGCGTTTACTTGATAAGTATAACACATCCCACTCTTCTTTACCAGCTTATTTTTTTCAAAATTCTGAAAAAAACATTTGTAGAAAATAAATGGATTTTTTTCCCGAATTATGATAATCTTTTTTAAAAGATGCAACCAAAAAGGACTCATTTTTACAATTGTTATGCGCAAGGTTCAGCGCAGAAATAAGGGAAATCATGATAGAACGAACAACTCATTTACACAAGCAGATGATGATCCTGGGCAGTCTGCTCCT
>JAFLTC010000106.1 GCA_022510615.1 Lachnospiraceae bacterium
CATACATGCGCTCAGCCGTCTCCCGGCCCTTTTTCACCATATTCTTGATCTGCTCAAAGAGGGGCATATGGCATTCCGATAAATTACAGTTCTCAGCCGGCCAGTAATTCATCTGGGTATTGATATTGATGGTATATTTGCTGTCCCAGGGCGGCAGCATATCCTTGTTCCAGATACCCTGCAGCGTGGCAGGCAGAGTGCCCTCCCTGCTGCATGCGATCAGCAGGTACCGTCCGAAATCAAAGTACATCTTGGAGAGTCCCACATCCACGCTGCCTTTCGCCGCGCGCCTGATCCTTTCATCGGTAGGCAGAGCGTCATAGGCAGACAGATCTCCCAATGAAAATTCCACCCTGTCAAAGAGCTTTTTATAGTCCTCCGTATGGGCCGCAAACAGTTCCTCAAAGGACTTTTCAGCCGCCTTTTGTATTTTGGCGTCTATTTCTGCCTCTACGTCCTTCATGCGATATGTAGTCCCGGAGCAGAAAACCAAAAGTACCTCGTCGGCCTCCTCCACCAGCAAATGTTCTCCGATCACGCAGACCCGGCCTCCAACCGGATAAGCGGAAAGCTGCATGGCAAAATCAAAACCGCCTT
>JAFLTC010000107.1 GCA_022510615.1 Lachnospiraceae bacterium
GGTGCGCTGGAATACAAAGCCGAAATTCTCCGCCCGAAGCCTCGTCAGTTCTTTTTCGGAGGCATTCGCAATATCCTGTTTCTGATAAAGCACCTGACCGCTGTTTGGACGGTCCATTCCACTAAGAGCATAGAGAAGAGTAGATTTCCCCGAACCGGATGAGCCCATTATCACAGTAAAATCTCCGGCGTATATATCAAGATTGATACCATGCAGAACTGTATTTTCACCAAAAGCCTTTGTTATGTTTTTCCCTGATAAAACTACTTCTTTCATATTGACTCCTCTGCTGTTCCCAATACTTGTATTCTAAAGTTTAAAAGAATAACCGGTTGCATAATCCTCTCTGTGATAGTAGATTGCTGTCAACGCCGATTGGTCAAAAACAATACTCCATTCCGTGGACTCATACTCGTTGAAATTATCCTTACTGACACTGTCAAGTGCATCCCGTACCTCAGGGATGGTCATATCAGAATTTTCTTCCAGTGTTTTTGTTAGAATCTCAAAACGAGTATGCGATTGCTGTGTTCCTATGCCGTTTTTTTCACCCTCCGCCAGATAAAAGTTGGTCAGAATAGGTGTCTCAATA
>JAFLTC010000108.1 GCA_022510615.1 Lachnospiraceae bacterium
ACTCGGCTTCATACTCTTTTGGATTGGCATCGGAATGTGCATTATGCTCTTTTTGCGAAACGGGCTTCTCGCCCTGTCCATTATTATTGCCTGCTTGGTGCTTGGTTATAACCTGTTCACTTCGTGTTAGCGAAGTGAATTCTTTACCTTCATGCTAATGAAGTAAAGTATTCACCTTCGTGTTAAAGAAAGGTTGCCATATTCAAATTCTAAACAATCAAAAAAATCTACTAATCAACTCAAGCGGATAATGCTTCGCATTAAATGCTTTCGCTGATTAGTAGATTTTTCTGATTTTCTAATGCGAAACGGCAACTGTCATAATGCAAAAATTAATTCAATCTGTATAATGAATCTTTGCTGTTTTATCAAATGTATACGATTCTTCACCTGATTCCGGTCCATACAGCCACACTTCAACATTAGGATTATTTGTACAGCTGATAAGCCGGGGTTCTACATGGTGCAGATCAATTACCTTTAACCGGTTATTGTCGCACATCAGTGTGTCCAAATGCTCATGGTTTATCGCATATATATTTTCCAATTTATTATTTTTACAGTTAAACCAGAATAATTTAGGAAACTGGCA
>JAFLTC010000109.1 GCA_022510615.1 Lachnospiraceae bacterium
CTTTCTTTGTTGTCTTACTTCCGGTTTTACTTTCCACTGCAGCCAGCGCATCGGCTCCGTCGGGAATTAAGTCCCGGCCGTTTACCAGATAGGCGCCGCCTTCATATAATGTTACCATACAGTTCCTCCTCGTGTTATCACATTACTGCGACTGCGATTCACCCAGTAATGTAAATTTTTTCAATGTAACTATTTTTCCGAATTATAGTATACTTGCTTTTTGCCTGTATTGCAAATATATTTTTAGTCAGGAAGTCAAAAGATGGGAAGTTCTGCATTTTGGCAGTTGTCTTTCCCTTAGAAATGATGTAAAATAATATCCAAAAAAGAGCCATACTAACATGGCAGAAGGAGGGACCATGAGACATCTGATGAATGCTCTGGATTTATCAGTGGAGGAAACCGCCGATTTACTCTCACTGGCAGAGACCATTATTAAAAACCCGGAAAATTTTTCCGATGTGTGCCAGGGCAAAAAGCTGGCTACCTGTTTTTATGAACCCAGTACCCGTACCCGTTTAAGTTTTGAGGCAGCAATGTTGAATCTGGGGGGCCAGGTTCTTGGTTTTTCTTCTGCCGACTCCAGTTCT
>JAFLTC010000011.1 GCA_022510615.1 Lachnospiraceae bacterium
CCTTGCAGGCTGCCCTATCGAAGTAGCCTGGGAGAGGGACATTTTCTGAGTACAAAGGATATTTGTACCCTGCCCTTTATTCCTGAACTTGTGGAGGCGGGAATTGATTCCTTTAAGATAGAGGGGAGGATGAAGAAGAAAGAGTACAGTGCCTATATGGCATATTTGTACCGTCATTATACGGATTACTATCTGGAAGAGGGGAGAGAATGTTTTTTAGAGCTGGTAGAAGATAAAGACAGCTGCCTGTGGAAAGATTACCGGCGCAGTCAGGATTTATATAACCGGGGCGGTTTTTCCGACAGTTTTCTCTTTGAAAAGAAAAAGGAAAATGTTGTTTACCCAAAGAAAAACGGACATTTTGGAACACTGGCAGGCAGGGTTATCCGTGCCACCGGCGGGACGGCGGAATTTCTGGCGTTGGAAGAGATTTATCCACAGGATGTTTTGGAATTTCGGAATGAGGATGACAGTCAGGCCTATGAGTATACAGTAAAAGAGGGAAAAAGGGCGGGGGAGAAAGTAGTGACGAGAGTAAAAAAAAGAAGTCATATTTACCCGGAGCAAAGGATATACCGGACAAAAAATGCGGCACTGTTGACACGGATTGAAAAACAAATAAAAGAATCCTTCCATGCTTATCCGTTACAGGGAAGGCTGGAAGGGGAGATAAATCAGCCGGTGCGTTTTACGATAACCGGAAATGGAGTTTCCGTATGTGCTACAGGAGATGTTTTGGAGAGGGCAAAGAATTATCCGGTCACGGCAAAGGACATAAAGATGCGCCTTGCCAGGCTGGGAGATACTGGTTACCGGTTCGAATCCCTCTCTGTCAACATACCGCCGGATACTTTTCTTCCGTTAGGCGGACTCAAAAAACTAAGGCGTCAGGCCATCCATATGTGGGAGAAAGCGGCGGTGCCAAGGCGGATAGCGGGAGCGCAGCCGGTCTTTTCACGGGAACAGCCGGAAGAAGAAAAGGAGCTGTCCTTTATCAGTGTAGCCTCTGTAAACCAGCTGAAGGCAGCCGTTTCCAGTGTAAAGACACAAGTGGTGTTTCATTTAAAGCTGGAGGATATTCCATCAGGGGACTGGAAAGAAGCTGCCGAAATTTTACGGGAAAAAGACTGCGCCATCTCTTTTCCCAGAGTGCTTAGGGGACAGGGACGAGCGTGTTTTGAAAGAGAGTGGGAGACGAAGGGCAAGGTGTTTCAAAACCTGTCTATGGCAGCGGTTATTATAAACAGTCCTGCCATGCTTTTATATGCCAGAAAATGGTGGAAAGACGCCCTGTGGTATGGGGACGAAAATTTTTATATGGAAAACAGACAGGCGCGGGCAGTGTACGCATCTCTCGGAATTCATCCGTCACCTGTCCGCCTCTATGGGAGAATTCCGGTTATGGTAACGGAAAGCTGTGTGAAACGTACGCTGGGACAGTGCGGACAGGGAAAAGACCGTCTTACGCTTATCACCCCGAAGGGGGATGAATTTGTGGTGGTAAATCATTGTAAATACTGTTACAATACAATATATGCAAAGAAACCTGTAAAAGCGACAAGTCATGCCGATGTGAAAAGACTGGATTTCACATGGGAAAAGGAAGATGAAGTGAGAAAGGTAATCCGAGAATGGAACTTTTAATTGCAGAACTATCCAGATATATTATCATTATACTGTTTGCTATCTATACCTTTTATTGTTTTCGTGCCTTTGCCAGAAGAACAAAAGAGGGAACGGATGGTGTATTTCGTGCGCAGAGAACCTTGACGGTTCTGATTCATCTGATCTGTAGCGCTCTTTTAATCATGATCAAGCAGGATATCAAATATCTGGCATTATTCGGACTGGAACTGGCTTTCTATCTCGTCTTTGTTAAAATATATCAGATATTTTATAAGGGACTGTCTAAGCTGGTCTTTAATAATATGATGATGTGCATGATGATTGGATTTATTATGTTAGGACGGCTGGAATATGCCTATGCCATCCGCCAGCTTGTGATGGCCGCCATCGCTATGGGTGTATGCCTGTTAGTGCCTCTTTTTATTGAGAGGTTTACAATCTGGGAAAAGCTCGGCTGGCAGTATGCACTGGTGGGAATTCTCATGCTTTTATTGGTATTTGTTGTCGGTGTGGAGCGTTATGGGGCGAGAAACTGGATCTCCATAGGCGGTTTTGCCATGCAGCCATCGGAATTTGTTAAAATTATTTATGTGTTTTTCATGGCAGCACTTTTGTCAAAGACGACGAAATTTAAGCATGTAGTAGCCATTACGGCAGTGGCGGCGGTCCATGTTATTATACTTGTATTGGAAAGGGATCTGGGTGGAGCGCTTATTTACTTCGTCACCTATCTGGTAGTGCTGTATGTGGCGACGATGAAAATCGGATATCTGGCGGCTGGACTGGGAGCGGGGACGGTGGCATCCATCATTGCCTACCGTCTGTTTTACCATGTGCGGACCAGAGTGACGGCATGGCGCGACCCATGGGGAAATATCGACGATAAGGGATATCAGATTTGTCAGAGTCTTTTTGCCATAGGAACAGGTGGTTTGTTTGGCATGGGACTGGGGCAGGGGCTGCCGGAAAATGTACCGGTGGTGGAAAGCGATTTTATTTTTGCCGCCATATCGGAAGAGTTGGGAGTGATTTTTGCCATCTGCCTGATTTTAGTCTATATCAGCAGTTATATTATGTTTGTCAATATTGCCATGAAAATGAAAAAGCGGTTTTACAAGCTGACTGCATTTGGTCTTAGTGTCGTATTTATTTTTCAGGTGTTTTTATGTATTGGCGGCGTAACAAAGTTCATTCCCTCCACCGGTGTCACCCTGCCGTTAATCAGTTACGGCGGAAGTTCCATTATGACAACGATTGTAATATTCAGTATTATTCAGGGAATGTATGTGTTAAATGGCAGAGAGGAGGAAAAGCTTGAGAAAGAAGAAGGTTCAGGCAGAAGAAACCATCGACGCAGTTCAGGCAAAAAAAGAGCTGAAAAAAGGTAAACGTCTCAACCGGGAAATGGCAACCGTGACGTATATCTTCATGGTATTATTTCTCGTTCTGTCAGGATATGTGGTGTATTTTGTTATACAGGATTCGGATAAAGTATTAAATAATTCATATAATAAGAGACAGGATTTACTGGCAAAGAGAGTGACAAAGGGAAGTATCCTGTCGGATAATTCCAAAGTGTTAGCGGAAACCATAACCGATAAAAAGGGAAATGAAACGAGAAATTATCCCTATGGTGGTCTGTTTGCCCATACGGTAGGAAGAATTTCTCATGGAAAAACAGGTCTTGAGGCGTCAGAGGGATATACGATGCTGACCTCCGGCATCCATCCTTTTGCCGGTATGATGAACCGTATGACGGGGGAGAAGGATCCCGGAAACTCCATTGTGACAACCTTGAATGTCACCTTGTCCCAGACTGCCAGTAACGCTCTTGGCAGCCAGAAAGGGGCGGTCGTTGTAATGGAACCGGATACAGGGAAAATACTGGCGATGGTGAGTAAGCCGACTTATAATCCAAATGAACTCACGGATGCGGTATGGAAAAAACTGACGGCAGACAGCGATGATGATTCGGCACTGTATAACCGCGCTACCCAGGGGTTATATCCACCGGGATCCACCTTTAAATTGTATACAGCTTTGCAGTATATGAGGGAAAATGATACGTATCATAAATTCCGGTTTCGCTGCAGTGGAAGTATTGGCAGTGGTACAGAGAGGATTCAGTGTTATGGCGGGGAAGTACATGGCAGGGTAAATTTGACTAGTGCCTTTGCCAAATCCTGCAATGTTTTTTTCTGCCGGATTGGAAGTGAACTAAATGTTTCTGCATGGAAAAGTCTGTGTGAATCTTTTTATTATAACAAAAGTATTCCACTCGATAAACTGGAACAGAAGGCGTCCCGTTTTTCGATTGACGGGAACACCTCGAAGGGAGATTTAATGCAGGCGTCCATTGGACAGGGGGATACGCTTGTCTCTCCGCTTCAGAATGCTTTGCTTGTCTGCGCCGCTGTCAATGAGGGAACTCTGATGAAACCGTATCTGGTAGACCGTGTAGAGGATTTTGCCGGCAACGTGGTATCTGAAAAGGAGCCGGTAAAACTTTCGGAGCCGATCACATCAGAGGAGGCGAAGGCGTTAAAAAAATTGATGCGGGCTACGGTGACAGAAGGAACGGCCACCTCACTTTTATATGGGAACTATAAAGCCGGAGGAAAGACCGGTTCTGCGGAATTTCAAAATGGTTCTACCGATTCCCATGCATGGTTTGTCGGTTATGCCGAGAAGGATAAGAAAAAATTGGTTGTCAGTATTGTGGTGGAGGCGGCCGGAACCGGTAGTGCCTATGCCGTACCGATTGCCAAAAAGATATTTGACGCTTACTGGTAAAATACGGTATAATTAAGTTGGATTTAGTTCCACACAGGAGGGATTGCAATGATAGAAGCAACGAGCTGTGGCGGAGTAGTGATTTTTCGCGGCAAGATTTTGTTATTGTATAAAAATTATAAACACAAATATGAGGGCTGGGTACTTCCTAAGGGAACGGTAGAACCGGGAGAGGAGTTTCCGGATACAGCACTTAGGGAGGTGTTTGAAGAGGCCGGAGCGAAGTGTGAGATTGTGAAATATGTGGGAAGGAGCCATTACCGTTTTGAAGTGCGGGAGGGTCCTGTTTCCAAAGATGTGCACTGGTATCTGATGAAATCCGACAGCTTTTTTTCAAAACCTCAGCGGGAGGAGTATTTTGTGGACTCCGGCTATTATAAATTTCACGAGGCCTATCACTTGCTCAAATTTCCGAATGAGAAAAAGATATTGGAGCAGGCATATGAGGAATATCTTGAACTGAGAAAATGTAACTTGTGGGGAAACAAAAAATATTCATAAGTGTTTCGCATAACGGCGCCGTTATGCTAAGAATGGAGGGGTTTATATGCTGGAGAAAATCGATATGAAAAAAGAAGTAAATCCGGCAGATTATAATGAGAGAATGGCACATCTGGAAATCCGGATGGGAGAACTGCAGCGTAAATGTAAAGAACTGGGGATTCCGATTATGATTGTTTTTGAGGGTTTTGAGGCATCTGGCAAAGGAACGATGATCAATAAAATGATTCAGCCTTTAGACCCGAGGGGCTTTAAGGTTTACACAATGGAAAAGGAAAATGAGGAAGAAAAAATGCATCCTTATTTCTGGCGCTACTTTATTAAGACACCGGCAAAGGGGCGCATTCATATTTTTGACCGAAGCTGGTATCAGGGTCTGGAGAATGGAAAGGTAACGCCGGAGGATGTGCGTCAGTTTGAGCGGCAGTTTACGGACGATGGCATGGTTGTCATAAAGTTTTTTCTCGCCATTACAAAAAAGGAACAGAAAAAAAGATTAAAAGCACTGGAGCAGGACTCAGCGACTAAGTGGCGTGTCCGCAAAGAGGACCGGCAAAAAAATAAAGAGTATGACAAATATTTGGAACAATATGATACAATGCTGATTCAGACAGACACCTCCAATGCCCCATGGACGGTAGTGGAGGCGATGGAAAAAAAGTTTGCCATTTGTAAAATCATGACGATTGTCGTAAACCGTCTGGAGGCAGCCGTGGCAGAAGCTGAGGCAGGAAAACCGGAAAAAATACTGGTGGAAGAGGAATTTTCAGAGGATTTGAAAAACGGTGTATTGCAGGGAATTGATTTATCCCTCTCCCTAGAGCCGGAGGAATATAAAAAGAAGCGGAAGGATTTACAGAAGCGTCTTGGCATTCTCCACAATAAAATGTATTTGCAGCGAGTGCCGGTGGTACTTGCTTTCGAGGGCTGGGATGCCGGAGGAAAGGGTGGCGCCATTAAGCGGATTACCCAGTGTATTGACCCAAGGGGCTATGAGGTAGTTCCGGTTTCTGCTCCTAATGATATTGAAAAGGCCCATCATTATTTATGGCGGTTTTTTGAAAAATTCCCGAAGGATGGGCACCTGACGATTTTTGACCGCACATGGTACGGAAGGGTCTTGGTGGAGCGAATCGAGGGATTTGCCACGGAGGCAGAGTGGAAACGTGCCTACAGCGAAATTAACAATATGGAAGCACATCTTGTAAAGTCCGGAGCTATTGTTCTGAAGTTCTGGCTGCACATTGATAAGGATGAGCAGGAAAGACGTTTTCGTCAGAGACAGGAAACACCGGAAAAACAGTGGAAAATAACCGATGAGGACTGGCGAAACCGCGAGCAGTGGGAGGCCTACGAAAAGGCAGTGGATGAAATGGTTGTCCGGACTTCCACAAAGGAAGCGCCTTGGTTTATTATTGAAGCAAATTCAAAGCTGTATGCAAGAATTAAAATATTGGAAATTGTAGTGGAGGCATTGGAAAAAGTGCTAAAATAAGTCTGTCAACTGCCTTTGTGAGAAAGGAGATGTAGATGTGAAACAGAAACAATACCGAATGCTTGCCTGTCTGTTTATTGTTATGTTAGCTTTTAGCAGTATAACCACCGGGTATTCAGTGAACACACCGACGGTGCAGGCGGCGATAGTGACAAAATATTATATTTATCTGGATGATCAGGAATTTGAAGTGACGAGGGAGCAATATGCCACCCTGTATGAAATTCAGAACGACCAAACAGCTCTTACCGCCTATTTAAGAGAAATTCTGGGAGATAAAATGCCGGAGAATTTCCAGAATATATCCGGGCGGGTTGTTTCAACAAATGTTGGCTATCGGCCTGAAATTGATGATTTTGTCATATCAGATGGGGAGTTAGTCCGTTACGTAGGAACGTCGGCAATTGTTACTGTACCTTCTACGGTGACCGCTATCCGTGCAGGGGCGTTTTACGGAAATTCCAAGGTAAAAGCAGTGATTTTGCCGGGAACAGTAAAAAAGGTTGAAAACTATGCCTTTTATAACTGTAGCACATTAAAATATGTTGTATTTACGGCAAATGCTACCATCCTTGGAAATGACATCATGTACCAATGTAACAAATTGACAAATCTGGTGGCACCGAAAGGTTCGAAGGCTTATTCCTATGCAGAGAAAAAAGAAATTCCTGTGACCACCAGCCAGAAGACGCAGTTTCTCAATAAGAATATGTATCTTTTGCCCGGGGATTCCGATAAAAATACTATTTTGAATACGATATATGGGGCAAAGTGGAAGAGCAGCAAAAAGAAAATTGTTTCTGTCTCATCGTCGGGAACAGTCAAGGCAAAAAAAGTGGGAAAAGCGACGATTACTGCCACGGTAAACGGAAAAAAGATAACTTATAAAGTGACAGTTTTGAAAAAGACGATGAAGCAGAGGGTAAACCAGATTGTAAAATCCGTGGTAAAAAAAGGAATGTCAAATTACCAGAAGGTGAAAGCCGTTCATAACTGGCTGATAAAAAATGTGAAGTATGATTATTATCGTTTTTTGTCCGGACGTGTTCCAAAGATATCCCATACCGCCAGAGGGGCTCTGCTAAAAAAGCTAGCGGTCTGTGACGGCTATGCCCATGCCTTTGACATGGTCATGAAAAAGCTGAAAATCAAAAGTAAATTTGTAGTAGGCTTTGCCAATGGAGGAGGTCACGCATGGAATATGGTAAAACTGGGAGGAAAATGGTATCATATTGATACGACCTTTGATGACCCGATTATCGATAAGAGCAATAAAAATACAACGCCGTTTTACACGTATTTTCTCAAGTCCTCTTCCGTGATGCAAAAAGACCATAGCTGGAAAAAGAGTAAATATCCAAAGTGTACGAGTACGAAGTATAATTGATGGTGTTGACACTTTTGATAGTATAAAGTTAACGAAAACATCCACTAATCGACTCGAGCAGAGGTAATGCTTCGCATTAAATGCTCTCGCTGATTAGTGGATGTTTTCCTGTCTTATACTGCCAAAGTGACAACCATTATAGTGCTTCCAGAACGGTACACAAAACAGAGTTATAACAAGAAGATACCATCCAATCAGTGAGAACCTTTAACGCGGGAGCGTTACCGGTTCGAGTCAATTGGATGATATCTTCTTTCTTATAGCCTGCTTCATATTTACCACTGCGGATGGCGGGACTTGAACCCGCACGATGTTGCCACCGCAAGATTTTGAGTCTTGTGCGTCTGCCAATTCCGCCACATCCGCTCACAACGGAGATTATCATATCATTTTTTTTGATTAGTGTCAACAATTTTCTTGAAAAAACAGAGCAAACAAGGTATTCTATATATAACAATACATTTAATTAAGAAGGAGATCAAAATGAGGAGTAAAAAAATGAAAAGAGCAGCAGCTATATTTTTAGCAGCTATGTTGATTGTTACAGGAGTGGGAACAGTTCCCGTGTCCAGAGCAAAAACAGAGAGTATTACCGTAACGCCTTATGCAGGACAGTGGAAATACTATGGACAGACAAAAAAATTTATTCAGGACGAGCACTACTCCCTGTCTGAGGATGCAGAAGAATTGCAAAACTGGTATCTCGATATTGAAAGTGAGGAGGTGGGACAGCAGAATTTTGTATTGAGAGAGACAACAACAGCGGTTTCCGGTCAGAGTGTGTCTTTAGTAAAGGATGCTCCGACCTTCGAGGTAAGAGCTTACACCACCCCGGTAGAGGTGGAGCCAGAGGAAGATATTCTCAACATCGAATATGTCGAAGAAAACGGTAGGTCTTATACGTTGCATGCACCGTCGGGATATCAGATTAGTGACGGAACAACGAGGGAAGAAGATACAGAGGCTGAAGGATTGCTGGGGGTAGTTTGGGACGAAGAGATGGAAATCCAGAATTTGATAGATGGATCTAACGAAATTACCTATTATTTACGTTCCCATCAGGACAATGCCACCAGAAATGCAATTGACCAGACACCAAAGACCACGACCATTATGATGGATACTAAGGCACCGGTGATTACTGAGTTGAGTGGTGATGAGTCCAGCACCGATATTACCGCAGAGGGAAGTATTACGGCGGATGAAGCGGGGACATTTTATTACATGGTAGTACCAGCCTATTTTGAGTATGATACCGTAACTGATGCAGGTAAAGCAAAATTAAAAACGGAAATCAAGCAACATGTGCAGTCTAGTTATGGCATTGTCGGCTATGGAAAAGTGGATGGCGAAAAAGCGACATCTCTGCATATTAATGGCTTGGCAGCTGAGACGGAATACAAAATCTATGCTTATATGGTAGATAAAGCAGGCAATGAATCTGAAGTAGCAATCAGTGGGGAATTTAAAACAGACAAGATGTCATTATCCGGTAACGTTGAAATTTCCGGAACGCCAGAGGTGGATAGTACACTGACGGCGACACCACAGCTTGACTCAATAGATCCGGGTGCCCTGACCTATCAGTGGTATCGGGTAAAAGTGGCGGAAGATGCTGCGGAACTGGATGAAATTTACGATAATACCGGCGGCGCCGATGAGGATGATATAGAGGCCAGTGATGATGACGATGATGACGATGACGACGATGAGGATGACGAGGATGATGAGGATGAGGATGATGAGGATGACGATGACGGACTTGTCACTCTTTCCAGAATAAAAACTCTGGCAGATGACGACGATGACGACATTACAACCATCGATGATGCAGATCCGATTGAGGGTGCCACGTCGGAAACATACAAAGTGACGAAAAGCGATATCGGCTATCGTCTAATTGCCAAGGTTACGGCAGAAAATTATTCCGGCTATGTAGCGGGCAGTACATCAACCTTTGTGCCGAAGCTTATGCCGACGTTTTCACTACCGGTTATCGCCAGTGCTGTCTATTCGCCGGTGAGAAAGCTTTCTTCTATTAAGCTGCCACAGCGGTGGTCCTGGGTGGATTCAAGTATTGTGCCGGTATATGGGAATTCCGGTTACCGTGCCAAATATGTACCAGCGGACAGTGCCGTCTATAAAACCGTGATTGTCCGGGTAAAAGTACCGGTAACGAAAAAGGCACTGAAAAAGAGCATGGTATCGGTAGCAAAGAAAAGGGCTTATACCGGAAAGAGCATAAAGAATAACTTTACCGTGAAGGACCAGAAGGTTAAACTAAGATCCGGTAAGGATTTTGATGTTTCCTATAAAAATAATAAAAAGATTGGTAAGGCAACGATTACTTTTACCGGTACCGGCAATTATAAAGGAAAGGTTCGTGCCACCTACAAGATTCAGAAAAAATCGGTAAAAGGTGTGACCTGTCGATTCAAAAAGATAAAAAGGTATACCGGTAAAAAACGGACAGCGGGACTGGTATTGAAAAACGGTTCCGTAAAAATGAAGAAAAATCGTGATTATACGGTGGTTTATAAGAAAAATGTAGAAATCGGGAAGGCATCGATTGTCATTCGTGGCAAGGGTAATTACAAGGGAAAACGAACTCTGCATTTTACCATTGTGCCGAGAAAACCGGCTATTCGTAAAGTAGTAAGGAAAAAAGGAGGTTTCCAACTGACATTGTCCTCGCAAAAGGAAAGTAAAGGATATTATGTTCAGGTATCCTCCGTGCGCTCTTTTAAGAAGAGCAAAACCCAGTCCTATGTTACAGCAGGAAACCGTTTTGGTCTCAGGAGTCTGGAAAAGAGAAGTACATGGTATGTTCGTGTCCGTTCCTATACGGTGAAAAAGGGAAAAACCTATAACAGTGCCTATAGTAAGGTGAAGAAAGTGAAGGTAAAATAAAATTCTGCAGAGGTATCAGAGTGTATATTTAGGGTAACAGGAAAGGAAACGGGAAATTTGGAAAACAAACTGGTGTTAATTGACGGAAATAGTATTATTAACCGTGCGTTTTACGGTGTGCCTGACTTGACCAACAAAGAGGGTCTGCATACCAATGCCATATATGGTTTTTTGAATATTATGTTTAAGATTCTGGAAGAAGAAAAACCCAGTCATATTTTGGTTGCCTTTGATAAAAAAGCACCCACCTTCCGTCATAAAATGTACGAGCAGTACAAGGGGACGAGAAAGCCGATGCCAGAGGAACTGCGGGAGCAGGTTCCCATCTTAAAAGATGTTTTGCAGGCAATGAATATTATGATTTATGCCGAAGAGGGGATTGAGGCAGACGACATTCTTGGTACTATGGCAAGAAAAGGTGAAAAAGAAGGTTTTTCGGTTTCTGTCGTGTCCGGCGACAGGGATTTGCTGCAATTAGCCACGGACACGATTAAAGTCCGGATTCCGAAAACCAAAGGTGGCAAGACATTGGTGGAGGACTATCACACGGCGCAGGTAATTGAAAAATACGGCGTAACCCCTTTGCAGATTATTGATTTAAAGGGACTCATGGGGGATGCTTCGGATAATATTCCGGGTGTGCCGGGCGTGGGAGAAAAGACAGCAGTAAAAATTCTGACGGTGTTTGGGACGGTAGAAAACGCTCTTGCCCATGTGGAGGAAATTACACCGAACCGGGCAAGGGAAGCAGTAAAAAATAATGCTGAACTGGCGAAACTTAGTAAGACGTTGGCGACCATCAAGACAGACTGCCGTCTCGGGATTTCCATGGGGCAATGCCGTCTGGAAAATATGTATAATGAAAAGGCATACCGGCTGATTCAGTCATTGGATATCAAATCCATTCTGAACCGGTTTGGCGGGGATGCCGGCTCTGATAAGGGGCTGGAAAAAAACTTCCAGACCCTTACCTCCTTTTCTCAGTGGGAAGAATTCTTGTCCCGGTTACCGGAAAAAGCCCCTATTGGCATTTATACGGTATTTCGCCGGTTGGAAGATATGTCACTGGATCATACCGGGCAAATGACTCTGTTTATGTCGGAGGCAGCGGGAAGACTGTTGGGAATTGCCGTTGCCGCAGATAAGGACAACATCTGCTTTTGTAAAATCGGAGAGAAATTACCGGAAAATATTGTCATAGAAAGATTGGGAGAACTAATGGAGAAATCCCATTTACTCGTAGCAAATGATTTCAAGGGCCAGCTGGACTTTTTTCCGAAAGCGACACCGGAAAATTCCTTTGATACGAATGTGGCGGCGTATTTGATTCAGCCGATACAAAAAAGTTTTGCAGAGGAGGATATTGCGGGTGCCTATGCCGGGATTACGATGTCTCCCTACAACCAGTTATTTGGCAAAGAAATTCCGGAGGCAGCCTATGCCGAAAAAGAAGAGGAGATGATTCGCTATTCCTGTTACTGTGCACTGACAAATGTATTAAGTTATCCCACCCTGAAAAAGGAATTAAAGAAAATAAAATCCCTGTCTTTGTTTGAGGAAATGGAAATGCCCCTGGTGTTTACTCTTTATGACATGGAAAAGTGGGGAATTTCAGTAAAGCGCCAGTCGCTGAAGGAATACGGCAGCCATCTGGGAAGCCGTATCGAAGAGCTGGAAAAGGAAATCTATGAGCGTGCCGGAGAGGAATTTAATATTAATTCTCCGAAGCAGTTAGGGGTAATTCTCTTTGAAAAAATGCGGATGCCTTACGGAAAAAAGACAAAGACCGGCTACTCCACCTCGGCAGAGGTGCTGGAAAAACTCCGGTTCGAGGACCCGATTATTGAGATGATTTTAGAGTACCGCCAGCTGGCAAAGCTGAAATCAACTTATGCTGATGGGCTGGAAGGTTTCATTGACAAAAAGGATGGCCGCATTCACACTACCTTTAACCAGAATATTACTGCCACCGGAAGGCTCAGCAGCACGGAGCCGAATCTGCAGAACATCCCGATTCGGATGGAGTTGGGAAGACAGATACGGAAGGTGTTTGTGCCGGAAGAGGGATATGTTTTTCTGGATGCCGATTACTCTCAGATTGAGCTGAGGGTGCTGGCTCATATGTCCGGGGACGAACGACTGATTGAGGCCTATAAGGGAAATGCAGATATTCACCGTACCACGGCGGCATTAGTGTTTCACACCCCTTATGACGAGGTTACGGATTTACAGAGGCGGAATGCCAAGGCAGTCAATTTTGGTATTGTATACGGAATCAGCGGGTTCGGTTTGTCCAGGGATTTAAATATAACAAAAAAAGAAGCAGAACAATATATTGAAGATTATTTTAATACCTATCCGGGTGTGAAAGAATTTATGGATAAGCTTGTGGAGGACGGGAAAGAAAAGGGCTATGTCACTTCCCTGTTTGGCAGAAGGCGCCCAATCCCAGAATTACAAGCGAAGAATTTTATGCAGCGTCAGTTTGGGGAGAGGATTGCCATGAATTCCCCGATTCAGGGAACGGCGGCGGATATTATTAAAATTGCGATGATTCGTGTCAATAATCGGTTAAAAGAAGGGAATTTTAGGTCCCGACTCATTTTACAGATACATGATGAGTTGTTGATTGAAACCCATCATGAGGAAATTTCCGAGGTGACAAAAATACTGGAAGAGGAAATGGTTCATGCCTGTGACCTTTCTGTGCCATTGATTGCTGAGGTAAAACAGGGGCATAACTGGTATGAGGCTAAGTAGCACGATGGCGCCATCGTGCCAGGTAAGAAAACAGGAGGAGATTGTGGTTATCGGAATTACCGGTGGAGTGGGTTGTGGAAAATCCACTGTTGTGGGAATGTTGGAAGAAAAATATGGAGCGAAGGTGTTAATTGCGGATGACATCGGGCATGAAGCCATGGAACCTGGCAGCGCCACTTATGAAAAAATCTGTACTGCCTTTGGTACCGGAATTTTGCGAGAGGATAATACGATAGACAGAAAGCAGCTGGCAGATATTATTTATGGATCGGATGAAAAAAGGAAATGTTTAAATGATATGATTCACCCTTTTGTTTTCCGTACCATGGAAGAACGGTTGCGGCAGTGGCAAAAAGAACCGCTCGTTGTCATTGAGACAGCAATCTTGTTTGAAACCGGGTGTGACAGACTGTGTCATCGGATTTGGTGTGTGACTGCAGGAAAGGAGTGCCGAATCAGACGATTATCGGAAGCCCGTGGGTATACACGGGAAAAGTCAGAGGCGATTATGGCAAAACAGATGGGGGAGGAAGAAATGCGCCGTCACTGCGATGTTGTCATATATAATGACGGGGATTTCAAAAAACTGGAAAATCAATTGCAAGAATTACTAGGCATAAAGTAAAATTTGTGGTATGATAAGAAAAGAAATAATAAGTAACGAATGAGGCAGGGTTTATGAATAATAACGAAGGATATGTATTTGGACTGGATATTGGTACAAGAAGTATTGTAGGAACCGTTGGGTACCGGGTAGGTACAGAACGGTTTGTTGTGGTGGCTCAGGAATCTATTGAGCATACAACGAGAGCGGTGATAGACGGACAAATTCATGATATTTCTACAGTGGCGAAAACGATTGCGGAAGTGAAAAGCCGTCTGGAGAACCGGATTCACCAGTCTCTTTATGATGTGAACATTGCAGCAGCGGGACGGGTTCTGAAAACAAAGCAGATACATGCCGTCCACGAATTCCCTACGGAAACGAAAGTGACAGAGGAGCATATTCGTTCTCTGGATATGTTGGGGATTGAAAAGGCCTATGAGGAAATAAGGAAGGAAGCAGAGGATAAGGAAAAACATTTCTTCTGCGTGGGATATTCTATTGTCAAATATTTTCTGAATGGCTATCCGATGGAAATGATTAAAATGCACACGGCAAACGCCATTGAGGTGGAATTAATCGCCACCTTTTTACCGGAAGAGGTAGTTGACGGATTATACAATGCCGTGGAAGAAGCCGGTCTGCATGTGGCAGGTCTTACCTTAGAGCCGATTGCCGCCATTAATGTGGCCATTCCGGAAAAATTCCGGCTGCTAAATATTGCCCTTGTAGATGTGGGGGCAGGAACATCGGATATTTCTGTTGTCAAAGAAGGCAGTATTATCGCCTTTGGCATGATTCCTTTGGCTGGCGATGAGGTAACAGAGGCAATTGCCCAGAACTACCTGACGGATTTTGAGACGGCAGAGCGTGTGAAACGGCAATGTGAGCGTCGTAAATCCGTTTCTTTCCGCAATATTTTCGGAGAAAATATCCGAGTTACCAAAGATGACATTGCCGAGGTGTGTGAGGAGGCAGTGGATGGTATAACGAAAAATATTGCCACCCGTATTAAGGAGTTAAATGGGAAAAAGACTGTCAGTGCCGTATTTGTAGTAGGCGGTGGAGGAAAGCATAGAGGCTTTACTGAAAAACTGGCAGAATATTTAGAGTTACCGGAGAACCGTGTGGTAATCCGGGGTGCCGAGGTATTGACTCAGGTAGAGTTTTTACAGGAGAAAATTCGGAAAGATTCTACGTTAGTTACGCCGATTGGAATCTGTATGAATTATTATGAGCAAAATAATAATTTTATCCATGTTCTGGTAAATGAACAGAGGGTAAAATTATATGATAATGGAAAAGTCACGGTACTGGATGCCTGCGTAAGCTTTGGGCTTTCCCAGACGGATTTATTTCCGGCGAGAGGCGAGGCGCTGCACTACTTTGTCAATGGCAGCGAGCGTGTCGAGAAAGGAAAGACTGGGGAGCCGGCAGTGGTTAAAAAGAATGGTAAGGAAGTCAGCTTAAACGAGTCGGTGGCGGAAAATGATGAGATTAGTATCCGTCCGTCTACCAAAGGGGAAGCGGCGAGTCTCTCCCTGTCGGATATACCGGAATGCGGTGAGGAACTGACCATTACGCTTTTTGGAAAGAAGGTTCTTTGTCCGAAGCTGATTGAGAGAAACGGCGAGCTGGCCGGAACCTTTACGAAAATTCAGGATCAGGATAAAATTGAAATTTTTGATTATTATACGGTATCAGGCGTACTGGAATTTGCCGGTCTGGAAAAGGAGGATATGGTTCTTTTGAACGGACAGGAAGCGGGAATGACAGCAAAGGTAAAGGATGGAGATGTGATTACAGCAGTACCGAAGCCTGTGAAAGAAAAAAAGGAACCGAAAAAAACTCCGGAGGAGAAAGTGGAGGAAAAACTGGAGGAAGACCCACTGTTACAGCCATTAAAGCCACTTCCGGAATGGATGGAAGGGGTTCCCTTTGATACGGCAAAGTTAGGAGCAGATGGGAAGAAGATTCCGGGGACCATGGAAAATAATGCCGGTACAACACCGGCGGCAGAGGCTCCGCCAGCAGAAGCCCCGGCAGTACAGATACAGGTTACTGTTAATGGAACTGCGGTTACTATGCCTAAAAAGGCAAAACCAATTTTTGTAGATGTGTTTGATGTATATCCTTTTGATATGTCAAAGGCCGGAGGCAGCAGGTTAATTACAAGGATTAATGGCGTTGACAAGGATTTTACGGAACCTTTGCAAGAAGGCGACCAGATAGAACTCTTTTGGGAAAAATAATAACAGAGGGAGGTATAGCTGATGTGGGAACAGTTAAAGAAGATAAGAAGTAGTAAATATATTATTTATAGCCATGAAATAATATATGCTGCGGCAATTATTTATTTTATCATTGCCTATGTAATGGACTTGAATTCCATTATGGTAGTGAATACTGCAGGTTCCGCCGGCTTGTTTATTCTGGCAGTGTTAGAATGGCTGTCGCACAAAATGAAGACGCCATTTTTGGAAAAGAAGTGGCCTGGTATGATTTATCATATCGCCCGTCTTTGCTTTGCCGGAGTATTTTATTATATTGCAATATTGGCATCCGACAGAGTACTATTTACTGTGATGTTGTCTTTATTTGCGATTGAAACGATTTTTTATTTTGCTTTTGACGACCTCGTAAAAAGAATTGCCTTCTATGGGATTTTTGCTATTTTACATGGAAGTATATCCCTGTTTGTAACAATGTATCAGAAATCTGCAGATCAGAATTTGATTGCTCTGTGTTTTCAGGAATTTTTTATAGTTGTAGTTATTGTATTTGCCCTGGTGTCGGTGGGAGAAGTTATTGCCAGAATGTATATCTACTTTGAAAAACAGATTTTTGCCCAGAGAAGAACGGTGGCAGAATTAAATGAAGCAAATGAAGTATTAAAGCAGCATCAGGAGCAGATTAACCTCATCAACGAAAAACTGGGAATGCAGAAAATTGAACTGCGGGAGGCAAATATAAAGATTAACCGCTCCCACGATGAAATATCGGTACAAAATGAAATTTCCTCTACCATGACTGCCACGCTGGGGCGGGAGGATATGTTAGAGCGTGTAACGAATATCATGCAGATTCGTCTGGATATGGACATGGTTATGATTGTTCTGGAAGAGGATAACAGCCTTTTAGTGCCGGGTGAGAAACCGAAAGGCCGCTTTGTGGCACTGACCACCTCGTTGGGAGAGGACTTTGAAAGTCAGATACTGGATTCTGTGCATAAAACGGATTTGAAGGAACTTCTTCTGCTATCGAAAACCTATATCCGGAATACGGCGACAAATACAACCAAATTTTTTGCCTATCTGGAAGATGATAATGAACTTCCATCGGTTATCTGTCTGCCGATTCAAAAACAAACAGAGAGGTATGGAACCCTTGTGATGGGTAGAAAAAAGGAAAATGCCTTTATGGATAGCCGTGCCTTTTATGAGAATATTGCCAGCCAGTTGAGTATTGGTATTTCCAGTGCCCATATGTATGATAAAATGAATGATATGGCAATCCGGGACGGACTGACAAGGATTTATAACCGTGGTCATCTGACGGAAGTGCTGAATGACTATCTTTCTGAAGCTATTAGTCAGAAAGTACCGGTTTCTCTGGCCCTTTTTGATATTGATAAATTTAAGATGATTAATGATACCTATGGACATCAGTGCGGTGATGCGGTGATTCGTCATGTGGCTGCTCTTTTGAACGAAAGCGCCATTGAAAATGGTGGAATTGCCGGCAGATACGGTGGTGAGGAGTTTGTCATTGCCTTCTTGAACCGTGGATTGGATGAAACCTATGAAATTGTGAAGCAGGTTCATGACCGGATTCGTGAGGAAGAGGTAATCTTTGCCGATAAGGTAGTAAACGTGCGTGCCAGTGCGGGTGTTGCCAGCTATCCGGTAACTTGTTCTAATCCGGGAGATTTGTTGACCAGGGCAGACTGGGCAATGTACCACTCAAAACGAAATGGCCGTGATCAGATTACCATTGACAGTGACCAGATTGTAGATAGAATGTAAGGATAAAAATAGCGAGGGAAGACCTACATAGATAGAGGTGTTTATGCAGCTATACAGCATTGCCAGCGGAAGCAGTGGAAACTGCATCTATGCCGGTGAAAAGGATAAGGGTATACTGATTGATGTGGGAATCAGCATGAAAAAGATAAGCGAGGGATTAAGGGACCAGAATCTTTCCTTCGAGCAGATTCAGGCAATTTTTATTACCCATGAACATACTGACCATATTAGCGGATTGGGACCGATCTTACGAAAGGTGCCAATCCCTGTTTATGCCACAGCGGGTACGATTCATGCCATATGGGAAAAGGGAAATATGAGTAATATTTCTCCCGCACTTTTCCACAGTATCCGGCCACAGGAAGAAGTGGAAGTGAATGATATGCTAATCCGGGCATTTTCCATTTCCCATGATGCGGCAGAACCGGTTTGTTATACACTGGAAAAAGAAAAACAGAAGATAGGAATTGCCACGGATATGGGTTGCTATTCCGATGAGACAATACGGAATCTGGAGGACTGTTCCTCCCTTTTATTAGAGGCAAACCATGATATTAACCTTTTGCAGGTCGGGAAATATCCCTATTCCCTGAAAATGCGTATATTGGGGGATAAAGGGCATCTTTCCAATGACAGCTGTGCCAGACTGATTAAGGAACTTCTGCATCCGGGATTACAACACATTATGTTGGGACACCTCAGCAAGGAAAATAATTTTCCGGAGCTTGCCTATCAGACAGTCAGCTATGAACTGGAGCAGAGCGAGACGTGGAACCGGCTTTCTACCAGGCTACTTGTGGCAAATCGATTTGAACCAACAGAAATGTTGATAATAAAATAAAGATAAGGAAGAGGTAGTTATGAAAAAAACAATCATTACCGTAGTAGGAAAAGACAGTGTAGGAATTATTGCAAAGGTATGCACCTATCTGGCTGACAACAAAATTAACATTCTGGATATTTCCCAGACAATAGTGGATGGTTTTTTCAACATGATGATGATTGCGGATTTTAATACCGCCAAAAAAAAATTTACAGAAATAGCAGAAGAACTGGAAAAATTGGGCGATGGTATCGGCTGTGTAATCCGGGTGCAGCGGGAAGAGATTTTTAATAAAATGCATCGCATTTAAATAAATGGAGGACGACATGATAAACATAAATGAGGTCATTGAGACCAATAAAATGATCGAGAAAGAAAACCTGGATGTGCGTACAATTACATTGGGAATCAGTCTTTTGGACTGCATGGATAGTGATTTGGGTAAGTTGTGCCATAATATTTTTGAGAAGATTACGAGGATGGCGGAGAAGCTTGTTTCCACCGGCGAAGAAATCAGCACGGAATTTGGTATACCCATTGTCAATAAACGGATTTCTGTCACACCGATTGCCTTAGTGGGCGGTGCGGCCTGCAAAAGCCCAGAGGATTTTGTAGAGATTGCCAGAACCTTAGATAAAGCCGCAAAAAAGGTGGGAGTAAACTTTATTGGCGGCTATTCGGCTTTAGTTTCGAAAAAAATGACGGAGGCGGATAAAAACCTCATTCTATCCATTCCCAAGGCGCTTTCTACCACAGAATTTGTATGTAGTTCTGTCAATGTCGGTTCTACCAAGACAGGTCTGGATATGGATGCCGTTCTGTTGATGGGAAAGGTAATCAAGGAAACAGCTGTTTTAACAGAGGACAGAGATTCTATCGGCTGTGCCAAGCTGGTAGTATTTTGTAATGCACCGGATGACAATCCTTTTATGGCAGGAGCCTTCCACGGAGTAACGGAGGGTGATGCCGTGATTAACGTGGGTGTCAGTGGTCCTGGTGTCGTTAAAACAGCACTGGATAAGGTAAAGGGAAAAGATTTTAGTACAGTATGCGAAACGATAAAAAAGACGGCCTTTAAAATTACAAGGGTAGGGCAGCTGGTAGCCCATGAGGCGTCCCGAAGGATGGGTGTACCTTTTGGCATTATTGATTTATCCTTAGCCCCTACTCCGGCAGTGGGAGACAGTATTGCGGAAATCTTTGAATCCCTTGGTCTGGAGCGGGCCGGAGCGCCGGGTACGACAGCGGCACTGGCGATGCTAAATGACCAGGTAAAAAAGGGCGGTGTTATGGCTTCCTCCTATGTGGGCGGGTTAAGTGGTGCTTTTATTCCGGTCAGTGAGGATCAGGGAATGATTGATGCGGTGACAGAAGGGGCACTGACACTGGAAAAGCTGGAGGCGATGACCTGTGTCTGTTCGGTGGGACTGGATATGATAGCCATTCCGGGAGATACGAAGGAGACCACGATAGCCGGTATTATTGCGGATGAAATGGCGATTGGTATGATAAACCAGAAAACGACGGCAGTGCGGCTGATTCCGGTACAGGGAAAAAAGGTTGGCGAACAGGTGGAATTTGGAGGGCTTTTGGGATATGCACCGATTATGCCGGTAAATTCCTTTGCCTGTGATGATTTTGTGACAAGGACGGGGAGGATTCCGGCGCCGATTCACAGCTTTAAAAATTAAAGGAACTTGCATTATAGGAGATTTTAGTATACAATAAAAAAGACAAAGGCGTCAGTTTGGGAATTCTATGCCCGGATTGACGCCTTAACTAAAGAATGAAATAGCAGGAGGATATTCATATGTCATTAACACTATCAAAGAAAGCAAGCGAAGTGAAACCGTCATCGACTCTGGCGATTACGGCAAAGGCAAAGGCATTAAGGGAACAGGGAGTTGATATTGTGGGGTTTGGTGCCGGTGAACCGGATTTTAATACACCGGATAATATTAATCAATGTGCTGTAAATGCTATTGAAGAGGGATTTACTAAATATACACCGGCCTCCGGTATTGAACCACTGAAAAAGGCCATTAGCGATAAATTCAGGAAGTTCAATCATCTGGAATATGGTGCGGACCAGATTGTGATCAGCAATGGCGGAAAGCATTCTTTGACGAATATCTTCACGGCGATTATAAATGAGGGGGACGAGGTAGTGATTCCGGCTCCGTTCTGGCTGAGTTATCCGGAGATTGTAAAGCTGGCCGGAGGAGTTCCGGTTATTGTCACTACAACGAAGGAGGAAAATTTTAAAATTACACCGGAGAAGCTGGCGGCAGCCTGTAATGAGAAAACAAAGGCATTTATTTTGAATTCGCCGAATAACCCGACCGGAATGATTTATACGAAGGAAGAGTTGGAAGCACTGGCCAAAGTGGTTGTGGAAAAGGATATTTATGTCGTGGCGGATGAAATGTATGAATACCTGATTTACGGGGAAGATGAACATATCAGTATTGGTTCTCTGGGGCAGGATATTTATGAACATACGATTACCTGCAGCGGTCTTTCCAAAAGCTATGCCATGACCGGATGGAGAATCGGCTATACTGGAGCAAGCAAGGAAATTACGAAACTGATGAGCAGTGTCCAGAGTCATCAGACCTCGAATCCAAATTCCATTGCCCAGAAGGCAGCATTGGAGGCATTGACCGGTCCACAGGATAAGGTAAAGGAAATGATCGAGGAATTTGCCAGTCGCAGAGATTACATATATTCCCGGATTCAGGCACTTCCTCATGTCAGTGCACCGGAGCCAAAGGGAGCTTTCTATGCATTTATTGATATGGGAGAGACATTGGGACTGACTTATAAAGGAGAGAAGGTAGGAGATATTTCCACACTTGCTGACATTCTGTTAGAAGATTATCAGGTGGCGGTAGTGCCTTGTACGGATTTTGGTTTTCCGGAATATATCCGTCTTTCCTATGCGATTTCAAAGGAGCAGATTGAAAAGGGAATGAATCGGCTTGAGAAATTTTTAAATGATTTGAAATAGAGAGGGCAATATGGAAAAGTTTAAAATAATGGGAAAAAAGCTGGAGCATCATGGCAGAATTGTGGATTTTTATACCTATGATATGCTGGTACCAAATGGAAATCGCACCCAATGGGATGTCATTGAACACAAAGGAGCGGCAGCTATTGTACCGGTAGATGACGAGGGGAAAATTATTCTTGTGCGCCAGTACAGAGGGGCTATTGATGATTTATTACTGGAAATCCCGGCGGGGGGACGCGACAGCTGGGACGAGGATTTTCTTCTCTGTGCATCGAGAGAATTAGAAGAGGAAATCGGATACCGCTCCGATGAAATACATCATCTCATTGATTATCATTCGGCAGCGGCTTACACCAGTGAAAAAATCGGAATTTATTATACAGAAAAACTAATACCATCCAAGCAGCATCTGGATGAAAATGAGTTTGTACAGATTGAGCGCTATACGTTAGCTGAACTTGTGGAAATGATTGCTTCTGGAGAAATTACAGACGGAAAAACCATTGCTGCAATTATGGCGTATAAAGTTCTGCGGGGAAAATAATAAGCGGATAGCATGTTTTGTCCCACTGAATCATAGGATGTTATAGACTGCCTGACAGCCTGCATTCAAAAGGGGGGACAAAACAATGATTCATCACAATGAAAAGACGAAAAGCCAAATAAGAAAAACAGGATTTTTACAAAAAATTTTATTGCTTTTTCTTATTGGCTTTTTTTTCGGTGCCTTGGTTTATTATATATTTCAAAATTCCTTCTCCGGTCTGATGGAACAGATGGAACAGAATATGATTGGGTGGTCGGGAGAAGGCTATGAAATGTCAAATGGATTTTTACAGTCGCTATGGAATCATGGAAAATATTTTTTTCTTTTATGGCTCTTATCCGTAAGTCCGGTTTTTTTGTTGTATCAGTCTGCCTTTACGGTTTATACGGGAATCCGCAATGGGTTTTTAGTTATGTTTTTTATTTTCGGCAGAGGATTACGGGGGATTTTTTTGTACTTTGCCAGTCTGTTTCCCCATTGTATTGTTTTTCTTATCTTGTATCTGTTTTGCTTTGCATGGATTAGGGAATCAAAAAAAACAGACAGTCAGCCAAAACACAAGGGCTTTGTTTATATTGCCGTAACCCTTGTATTTTTAGCCGCCTGCCTGTTAGAGTGCAAAGGAAATCTTCCTCTTATGGAAACGCTATTATAAATGATTGGCTATTTTGTCTAAGAGTCGTTCCGTTTCCTCCCAGCCAAGACATGGGTCGGTAATGGATTTCCCAAATTCGTGTTCATTTACTTTTTGACAGCCAGGGAGCAGATAGCTTTCCACCATAACGCCCTTTACCAGTTCCCCAATGGCAGGGGAGAGAATCCGGCTATGAAGTACCTCGTCTACAATGCGGGGCTGCTCATAGTACTTTTTACCGGAGTTGGAATGGTTCGCATCTATAATACAGGCCGGATATTTTAAATCCAAAAGGGAATATTTTTCATGGAGCCGTACCAAATCCTCATAGTGATAGTTCGGAATGGACTGCCCGTGTTTATTGACAGCTCCCCGGAGGATAGTATGGGCTAAGGGATTACCGTCTGTTGCCACTTCGTAGCCCCGGTATAAAAAGGTATGTGGTGCCTGGGCAGCAATGCAGGAGTTAAGCATAACAGAAAAGTCGCCGCTGGTAGGATTTTTCATACCGGCAGGGATATCCATTCCACTTACCGTCAGACGATGCTGCTGATCCTCAACAGAGCGGGCACCCACTGCCACATAGGATAAAATATCACTGATGTATGGCCAGTTTTCCGGGTACAGCATTTCGTCAGCGGCAAAAAGCCCGGTTTCCGAAATGGCACGAAGGTGCATTTTCCGCATGGCAATAAGTCCTTCCATAAAATCAGGCTCTTTTTCCGGATCCGGCTGATGTACAATACCCATATAGCCCTCGCCGGTAGTCCGGGGTTTGTTCGTATAGATACGGGGAACGATTAATATTTTATCCTTTACCTTTTCCTGTACCTTTGCCAGACGTGTTATATATTCACAGACGGAATCCTCGTGGTCGGCAGAACAGGGACCGATAATTACTAAAAATTTATCTGACGCCCCGGTAATGACCGACCGGATTTCTCTATCTCTTTTTTCTTTCTTTTTCTTCTGCTCCTCGGTAAGGGGATATAAATCCTGCAAAACCTCCGGGGAGATTACTTCTTTTTTGTAATGAATACTCATAGGTCCTTTTTCTCTCCTTTTTTTGACTTTCCTCGCTCATTCTACTCCATTTTCCGATAAGTGTCAAATCCGATATGTTCATAATTTGGTAACAATTACAGTGTATAGTATACATAATGCCCAGACTATCATGTTTGGGCTGAAGTGACACATAAAGGAGGGTCAGATTTTGATAGAAGTAAAAAATCTGGTAAAACGTTACGGCAATCGTAATGTTGTAGACAATCTGAGTTTTACGGTAGAAAAAGGACAGATTGTTGGTTTTCTGGGACCAAACGGTGCCGGAAAGTCCACCACGATGAATATGATTACCGGTTATATATCAGCAACGGATGGTTCCATCAAAGTAAATGGATATGATATTTATGATGAACCGGAAAAAGTAAAGGAGTGCATCGGCTATCTGCCGGAGCAGCCGCCGTTGTATCCGGATATGCTTGTTTATGAATATTTAAGCTTTGTCTGTGATTTGAAAAAAGTAAAAAAGACAGAGAAAGAAAAAACATTATCAAAAGTAATGAGACTGACAAAAATAACCGATGTATCCCATCGTCTCATTAAGCATTTATCAAAGGGATATAAGCAGCGTGTGGGAATTGCCGGAGCGATGATTGGTGACCCGGATATTTTGATTCTGGATGAGCCGACGGTAGGTCTGGACCCGAAGCAGATATTGGAGATACGAGCGTTGATTCGTGAGCTTAGTAAATCCCATACTATTTTACTTAGTTCCCATATTATGCAGGAGGTCAGTGCTGTCTGTAACCAGATTCTCATTATTAACGAAGGACGTCTGGTGGTTTCTGACCGCCCTGATGCCATTTCGAAGCACATTGAACAGACCAATGATTTGACGTTAAAGGTCAAAGGAAACAAAGATTTGATAAAGAGTGTGTTGGAAAAGGTTCCAAATGTCGAAAAAATTAAGGTCCTTAATACCGGAGAGGAAGGTATTTATCAGGCAGAGCTTTCCAGTCTGGTGGAATTTGATGTCAGGGAAGATGTCTTTTTTGCCCTTGCGGATGTGAAATGTCCGATACTGGAAATGAACAGCAAAGAGCCGACCTTAGAAGAGGCATTCATCCGTCTGACCGGTGAAGGCACCAGACAGTTTGGCGGAAAAAAAGAAGGAAAGGAGGAAAAACAGGATGTTAGCGATTTATAAAAAGGAATTACGGTCTTATTTTACCTCCATGATCGGATGGGTGTTTATTGCCTTTTTCCTTGTTTTGGCCGGTCTGTATTTTATGGTAATTAATCTAATGGACGGTGTGACAAATTTTTCCTATATTTATCAGGGAATTGAACTATTTTTTGTTCTACTTTTAGTGCCGGTCCTTACCATGAGGATTGTGGCGGAGGAAAATAGGCAGAAAACGGATCAGTTGTTATATACTTCGCCGGTTTCGATTTCCAAAATTATAGCAGGAAAATATCTGGCTCTTCTTACACTGTTTGCCATTGCTCTTGTTATAGTCAGTATCTATCCGTTGATTTTAGATCATCTGGTACGAGGCGTGGCTACGGCAGGAGAGAGTGTGGACTTTGCCATTGCCTATGGAAGTACACTGGGCTTTTTCCTCTTAGGAGCGGCTTATATTGCCATCGGGCTTTTTATCTCTTCCTTAACAGAGAGCCAGGTTATCGCAGCGGTAGCATCCGGTGTCATTATGATATTTACTTATCTGATGTCTTCTCTGGCAGAGCTGCTTCCTTCGGGACACCTGTTTATTTTCTGGTTCCTTGTCGTATTGATTTTAGTCGTATGCTTTATATTAAACTTCTGGATTCATAACGGCTGGCTGACAATGTTGATTGGAATTTTGGCAGAGGCAGCGTTAGTTGCACTCTACATTCTTTTTACTGATAAATTTGATAGTTTATTAGGGAATACTCTGAGCAGTATATCGATTGTAGACCGTTACAGCAATTTTGCGCTGGGAATTTTTGATGTCAGTGCACTGGTGTATTATATTAGTGTCAGTTTTCTGTTTGTATTTATTACGATTCAGAGAATTAAGAAGAAACGATATAATTAATTTGTGAATCATATAAGGAGGCACCATGAAAAAAGGTAATGATATAAAAAAATCATTTTCCAGCCGCAGATTTAAAATGGGTGGTTTTCAGACACTGACAATGGTAATCGTCATTGTCGTTGTCATTGTTCTGAATCTCATTGTGGGGAAAATGGGAATAACAGTAGATTTAAGCAGCGACCAGATTTATACCTTGACAGAGGATACGAAGAATCTGGCAGGACAGTTGTCTGATGATATCACGATGTACTATATGTGTCAGGACGGAAATGAGATGGCACAGATTGAGAAAGTAGTGGACCAGTATGATAAGCTGGGGCATATTACGGTAGAAAAAAAGGACCCTGTCATTTATCCGAATTTTTCGAAAGAATATACGGATGAGGAGATTACAGACAATGATGTTATTGTGGTCAATGAAAAAGCGAATCAATCAAAGCTTGTGAAGTATTCGGAAATGCTTATACAGGATGTAGACTATGCGACCTACAGCCAGACAAATACGCTGGATGCCGAGGGTCAGCTGACCGCGGCGATTCAAAGTGTGACTTCCACGGAAACAAAAAAAATATATTTAACCTCCGGGCATGAGGAACAGGCGTTAGATAGTACATTTTCTGATATTTTATCAAAGAGTAATATCACCACAGATACCTTGGCAACCTCCTCGGAGAAGGCAGTACCGTCGGATTGTGATATTTTAGTTATCAATGGGCCGGTATATGATTTTTCTGATGCAGAATACACGCTGTTATATAATTATTTAAAAGATGGTGGAAAGGCAATGTTCTTTCTGAATGCCGGGACTTCAGAGGAGATGACAAATTATAATAAGCTTTTAAGTGCTTATGGTGTAAACACGGTGAAGGGATATGTTTTGGATAATGAAAAATGTATTAATGCCGGCTATCCAAATATTCTGAAACCGGATATAGAGAGCCATGATATTACGGCAGACGTGGCGGGAAAGGAAGTGTATATCCCGACGGCTGTCGGTATGACAAGTGAAAAGGATGTGAGAAGCACCCTGACGGTAGAGCCATTGTTAAAAACATCCGATAGTGCTTTCAGTCGGACTGACAGACAGGAAACCTCCATGGAGAAAGTGGAAGGAGATATTGCCGGTCCATTTAATATGGCAGTAGCAGTGACGGATTCCTATGCGGAAAAAACAAAGGGAACTGGATTTGCCACAAAGCTTGTTATTTTTGGTTCCCAGCATTTTACCGGTGCTGATTTTACGGCAAATAACCAGTTTGGTAACCGTTCCATGTTGTTAAATGCCCTTACCTGGTTAAGCGGCAGTGAAACCTCTACGTTAGCGATTCCCACCAGAAGTTTAGATGAACCGACGGTGGTAATAGGGGAAGGGGACCGTGTATTCTGGACGGCAGCACTGGTTGTCCTGCTTCCGCTGGCCCTGTTAATCATTGGATTTGTCATCTGGTATCGAAGGAGGAAGAACTGATGTCAAAAAAGAAAAAGAATCTCTTTACCCTTCTGGGACTTTCGGCACTGTTGATTGTCTGTCTTGTTTTGTATTTTGTTGTTCCGAAGTCAAAGGATACAGACGGTGATGAAACAGAAACAACCGCAGGGGAAGAAATTACGGTAGATGAAATTGACAGCAGCACGATTACCGGAGTGGAAATTCAAAAAGAGGGAAAAACCACGTTGTCTCTTTTAAAAGAAGAGGAGGTCTGGCATCTGACGGAGGATAAAAGCATTCCCCTTGATGAGGAATCAGTAACGGGGCTTTTTGACTGCTTAAATCCGGTGAAGGCAGCAAAAACAGTAGAAAAAGATGACTCCAAATTATCCGATTACGGTTTGGATCATCCGGTTATGATTATTAACGTTACTGCTGGGGATACAACCTATCAATATCATCTTGGCATTGCCGTTCCGGTAGAGGGAGGATACTATGGCCTGACAGATACCGGGGATAAAATATATTGTTTTAATGAAGACTTGTATACAACCTTTGATATTAGTCGGAACGTGCTGATTCAAAGGGATGAATTACCGGACATAGAAGAAAATTATATGACCTATCTCCTTGTAGAGAATAAAAATGGCAAAGATTTTGAGGCAAAAGCAGCTGATGAGGAGGAACGAGTTGACCAGTATTCAGACTGGAATATTACAAAACCATATGCCGAGCCGTTAGCCGCCAGTGTAAAGGATTGGTCCACGATATTAGAGAGCTTTACCTCGCTGTCCTTTGGGGGGCTGGTTCAGTATAAAGCGGCAGATTTATCCAAATATGGCTTAAAGGATCCGGCTTCAGTAATTACGGTAACCTATTATGAGGCAAAAGAGGGATATACTCCGAAGGCGACTGCCACACCGTCTCAGTCGGATTCCTCTTCCGGTACGGAGAAGGAAACCATACCGGAGAAATACAGAGATTATAAAACTTTGAAACTCTATGTCGGTAATAAAAAGGGAGAGAATTATTATGTCTGTCTGAAAGGCTCCCGCAACGTCTATACCATGACGGAAGGTACCGTGGAGAGTATGACAAAGTTAGATGCCTATGCCAGTATGGACCATAGCGTATATTCTACAATGGCAACTGACATTAAGGGCTATGATGTGACCTATGGTAATACGACACTGAAGGTGACTAGAAAGGACAAAGAGAAGGACGAAAATGGAAGCAGCAATATGTGGACGCTGAACGGAAATGAAATTGCCTCCGAAAAGGAGGAGGATTTTCTGAAACCGTATTCGGCAGCGTATCTTCTTACCTTTACCTCAAAGGCAAAAGAGTCTGTAAAACCAAAAAGTAAAACGCCGGTGCTGACGATTGTGTATCATGAGAATAACCGAGATGTGACGGTTCGGTATCTGCCATACGATGATACGAATTTCTACCGCGTGGATAAAAATGGAATGGACTATTTCCTTGTGGATAAATTATCTGTGGATGATGTGATTACAAAATTTAAAGAGATTGAAAAATTGCAATAAAAGAGAGGATATTTCCCATGATTGAGACAAAGACATATCTGTACAACACTCTGACGAAAAAGGTGGAAGAGTTTATACCAAATGAAGAGGGAAAGGTAGCCATGTACACCTGTGGTCCGACGGTGTATCACTATGCCCATATTGGAAACTTACGCAGCTATATTATGGAGGATGTACTGGAAAAATATTTGCGTTTTGTCGGATATGACGTAAAACGTGTGATGAATATTACCGATGTGGGACACCTGACAAGCGACGGCGATACCGGTGAAGATAAGATGTTAGCCGGCGCGAAGCGGGAGCATAAAAGCGTTATGGATATTGCCAGATATTATACCGATGCTTTTATGCAGGACTGCGAAAAGCTATGCATAAAAAAACCGGACGTGGTGGAGCCGGCGACAAACTGTATTGCAGAATTTATCCATATGATTGAAGTACTTCTGGAAAAAGGCTATGCTTATATCGCAGGGGAAAATGTGTACTTTGATACTTCAAAGCTAAAACAGTATTATGTCCTCTCGGCACAAAAAGAAGAGGAACTCCAGGTTGGCGTCAGAGAGGATGTGGAGGAAGATACCAACAAGAAAAATAAGACCGACTTTGTTCTCTGGTTTACAAAATCAAAATTCGACAATCAAGAGCTGAAGTGGGACAGTCCCTGGGGCGTTGGATATCCGGGCTGGCATATTGAGTGCTCCTGCATCAGTATCAAACATCTGGGAGAATATATGGATATTCACTGCGGCGGTGTCGATAATATTTTTCCGCATCACACGAATGAGATTGCCCAGAGTGAATCCTATATCGGTCATAAATGGTGTAATTACTGGTTCCATGTCAACCACCTGAATACAAAGGGCGGGAAGATGAGTAAATCCTCGGGAGAATTTTTGACAGTATCTTTGCTGGAAGAAAAGGGATACGACCCAATGGTATACCGTATGTTCTGTCTGTCGTCTCATTACCGCAAGCCCTTAGAATTTTCCTACGAGGGTCTGGATAATGTGGCAGCTACCTACGATAAATTGATAAAGCGGCTGCAAAACCTTTCCGAGGAGGGAGAGATTGAGACAGATAAAGTCAGAGAGTATGAAAAGAAATTTTCAGAGGCACTGGGAAATGATATCAATACATCTTCTGCCATTACTGTATTGTATGATATGCTAAAGGAGGAGATGGAGGACGCTACAAAACGCCATCTGACGGCCCGGTTTGATGAGGTGCTCTCACTTGGGTTGACAAAGGCATTTGAAAAAGAAGAAGTAGATGAAGAACTGGCTGCCTATGTGGAGAGGATGATAGAGGAGCGGAAGCAGGCAAAGAAGGAGAAAAATTTTGCCAGAGCAGACGAAATTCGCGACCAGCTAGGCAAAGAAGGAATTGTGTTAAAGGATACGAGAGAGGGAACACTCTGGAGTAAAGAGTAACGGAAGGGAGAGAATTATGAAACAGAATGGAAAAGTAAAAAAACTTGCATTTCTTTTTATCCTGTGCCTGTGTGTCGGTACCTTATCCGGCTGCGGTGACGGTATCAAAAAGGATACACAAAATCTTGTGACAGAAAAAACAAATCAGGCCTTGCAGTTGTATTCGGATATCGAAAAGCAGGTGAAGGAGCATCAGCTTCAGGCGGACAAAGCCTTTATCGATATGAAAAAACAGCTGACAGACATGTCGGAAAAAATAAAGACAGGGATATCTGAAACAACAGAAGAGGACGGACAGCTGGCGTCACAGGAACTGGATAAAATTATTGAGAATTTGCAGAATGTGAAAGAGAAGGTGCAGAAGTCTATAGAGGCTGTTGCAGAGTGAAATTGAAAGAAAGAGATACCATCCAATCGTCTCAAACCGGCAACGCTTCGCGTTAAAGGTTTTCGCTGATTGGATGGTATCTCTTTTTTTGATTGTCTCCTGTAACTCGCTGTCTAAACTGCGACACTCAAGTGGTTTTTCTTGCTATCTTCCAACATCTGGACTATAATAGTATAAGATGGAAGGGGAGGATTATTTGTTTCGTGTTGCTATATGCGATGATGATATGGAATTTTGTAAAAGCTTTCAATCTATGGTGGAAACCTGTTTGGAAGATTTGGACATACCTCATAAAATTATAGTGTATCAAAGTACCCAAAATCTATATTATGATTTGGAGGAGGGAGTTATTTGAGACCTATCCCCTCAACTTTCTGATTAAGCCGATCGAAATAGAAAAGGTAAGAAGGGTAATCGATATAGCAGCCCGGCTAAAGGGCGAGTATAAAAGAATTTTCACCTACCGGTTTCTCTCTCAGGAATATCAGGTGGAGTGTGGGAAAATTTCATATTTTCAGTCTGAAGGACGGAAAATTTGGTTTGATAATAATTGCAATAATTGGAGAAGTATACAAGTTGCATCACATTGGACCGCGTGTAGATTCTATCCAATCGGATAATGGTCACAAAATACACAATTATATTATAGTGGTCAAGTTGACACTGGGTTTTAGCGGCGTTAAGATAAATGCAATAAGATAATAATATTGTCCCATTGCCGTTTCTATTAGGATAGTTAGCATGATACCTATATTGTAGATGGAGGATAAAAATGCAAAAGAAAAAAATTATAATAGTCATACTATTCTTACTTGGTATTTTAATTATAATTACAGTGTTACTAATTCATCTCTATAATAAGCATATTAACAATGCGCTGGTACAAAAGGGGCAGGATAGTTTCCGTTATACTCATGAGGAACATTTTAAAGGGAATCGTTGGAACCTATATGTAAATGAAAAGTATACATATGCTATTACTCCTTGGCTTTCGAAAGAGGAAATGAGAGCATATTTAAGCGATGTGAACTTAATCAAAACAATCTATGACGAAGGAAATGTTCGTGTATATAGTCTTCCACTGGGTGAATATCAAAGTCAATATGATATAATTTATACAATAAATGGTGTAGATTTTTACTGTTGGGATAAAGATATTTTAAATATTGAAACTGACAATGAGGTAAAAAATCGGCTTACAGAATTATATAAATATATCCCAGAAAGTGAACTGGCAAAACAACTTGGAGAAGGTTGGGAATAAACAATAAATACTTAAACGAAAAGCAGAAAAGGGAATCTATATTCGGTAACGTTCTGCGGCATTTCGCAAAATTCTGTAACATATTGCTGGATGTCATTTTGGTGGGCCATAATTAAGGAAAATCCACGAATCAGCGGGAACATTTAATGCGAAGCATTACCCGTTCGAGTCGATTCGTGGATTTTCCTTAATTTTACTATCAAAAATGACAATCACAATATTGTTACAGATCAATCCTTATCATTCAGCTCCAGATAAAAGTTCAAGAAATCCGTACGCCCTTCCTTCGTGGCGGCAATTGCCGTGCGGGGATGCTGGTTCGTCTGTCCCGTGAGAAGATATGGAATATTATAACCCCATACAGTACCGGATTTCTTTAGAGGGATAATATGTTTTTCTAAAAATTTCAAAAGCGGAATTATATTGTATTTTGGGTTTTTCAGAAAACCAAGCAGCTGCTCTGTTGAGCAGTTTCCGGCACCACGTCCCATACCGTTTGCGGTGGCATCCAGATAGCTGACGCCCCGAGTCAGTGCTGCAATCGTGTTGGCGAAAGCAAGCTGCTGATTATTATGAGCATGAATACCGACATATTTATCATATTTTTCTGCCATACCAAGATATTTATCCGCCAGTTCATCAATCTGCTCCATGTAAAGAGAACCATAGCTGTCAACAAGATAAACACCATCGGCATTGCTGTTTCCGATTAACTCCAGTGCCTCATCAATTTCTGATTCCTTGGCATTGGATATTGCCATAATGTTTATCGTTGCTTCATAGCCAAGTTCCTTACAGTATTCAACCATTTCAATGGCCGTTGGAATCGTATTGATATAAGTGGCAACACGCACCAAATCAATAACACTTTCAGATTTTGGTATAATATCATGTTTGTAATCACAACGTCCCACATCTGCCATAACTGCAATTTTCATATCAGTATCATTATTTCCGACAATGCTGCGAATCGAATCCTCGTCGCAGAACTTCCATGGACCAAACTCATTGACATCAAAAATATCTTTGGATGCCTTATATCCAAACTCCATATAATCAATACCGGCCTTTACATTAGCCAGATATAAATCGCGAATAAATTCTTCTGTAAAACGAAAGTCATTGACTAGTCCTCCATCACGAATTGTTGCATCGACCACTTTAATATCCGGCCGGAAAGTAAGAAGAGAACCTTTTTTCTTTTCCATCCTTTTGTACCTCCATATGGGATTTTTATCACCGTCTGTATCAGACGGTCAGACCGGGATAACGCCCGATTAATCACTATTGTATCAGATTTTTCTCCATAAGAAAAGGATTTCTTGTTGCTATTTTAAAAGGAACAAGGTAAAATACATATTAGGTAGACAGACAGGAGGTTCAATCAGATGGATTACAAAAAAGCAGGAGTTGACATTGAGGCGGGCTATAAAGCCGTATCATTGATGAAGGAGCATATTGCCTCTACGATGCGCCCGGAGGTTCTGACAGATATCGGCGGCTTTTCCGGTGCATTCTCCATGAAAAAATTTATGGATATGGAGGAGCCGACACTGGTTTCCGGTACCGATGGAGTTGGTACAAAGCTGAAGCTGGCATTTATTCTGGACAAGCATGATACAATCGGTATTGACTGTGTTGCCATGTGTGTGAATGATATTGCCTGTGCCGGTGGAGAGCCGTTATTTTTCTTAGACTATATTGCCTGTGGGAAAAACGAGCCGGAGAAAATTGCCAAAATTGTCAGTGGTGTGGCAGAGGGCTGCCGTCAGGCGGATTCTGCATTAATTGGCGGAGAGACAGCGGAAATGCCGGGGTTTTATCCGGCGGAAGAATATGACCTTGCCGGTTTTTCCGTGGGAATTGTGGATAAAAAGCAAATGATTACCGGCAAAAATTTAAAGCCGGGAGATGTACTGGTAGGTATGGCTTCCTCCGGTATTCACAGCAACGGTTATTCCTTAGTCCGCAGTGTGTTTTCCATGAATGTGAAAACCTTAAATCATAAATATGAAAGTCTGGAAAGTGACTTAACCTTAGGGGAGACCCTTCTGCTTCCGACAAAAATCTATGTCAAGGCCCTTCGGAGTATCAAGGAGGCAGGCGTGACCATTAAGGCATGCAGCCATATTACCGGAGGCGGTTTCTATGAAAATATTCCAAGAATGTTAAAGGCGGGAACCCACGCTGTTGTAAATAAGGGAAGCTTTGTTATTCCTCCTATCTTTAAGATGTTAGCAAGAGATGGAGATGTAAAGGAAGAGGCCATGTTTAATACCTATAACATGGGTGTCGGTATGGTTACTGCTGTCGATAAGGCAGATGTGGACAAGACGGCGGAGGCTATTATAGCTGCCGGAGAGACCCCATATGTGCTGGGTGAAATTAAAGCCGGAGAGAAAGGAATTACCATATGTTAAATGTAGCGGTATTAGTATCCGGGGGCGGTACAAATTTACAGGCAATACTGGACAGTATTGACAATGGCACCATCACAAATGCAAAGGTTTCCCTTGTCGTCAGTAATAAACCGGGTGCCTATGCTTTGGAGAGGGGAGCGAAAAAGGGCATTGCCGGAACCGTACTTGTGCCAAAGGAGTTTGCCACAAGGGAGGAATTTGGAGAAGTCCTGATTCAGACATTGGAAGAGGCTTCCATTAATCTGGTAGTGCTGGCGGGATATCTTGTCATTTTGCCGGAAAATTTTGTGAGGCACTATTACGGGCGAATGATTAATATTCATCCGTCTTTGATTCCTTCCCACTGCGGAGCCGGTTATTATGGATTAAAGGTACATGAAAGTGTGCTGGCAAGAGGAAATAAAGTAACGGGAGCTACCGTTCATTTTGTAGATGAGGGGACAGACAGCGGACCGATTATTTTGCAAAAAGCAGTGGAGGTACAGGAGGAGGACACACCGGAAACATTACAAAAACGTGTAATGGAACAGGCAGAGTGGAAAATTCTTCCGGAGGCAATCCATTTGATTGCCAATGATAAAATTGAGATTGTGAATAATCTTGTAAAGAGAAAATAATACAGAATACAGGAGGGTTTGTTTTGAAAGTTCTGATTGTAGGAAGCGGTGGACGTGAACATGCCATTGTTGCCAGTGTGGCGAAGAGCAGCCAGGTCAATAAAATTTATTGTGCACCGGGAAATGCCGGTATCGGGCAGATTGCAGAATGTGTGGATATTGGCGCCATGGAATTTGAAAAGCTGGCGGATTTTGCGGAGAAAAATGAAATAGGACTGACCATTATCGGGATGGATGACCCGTTGGTGGGCGGTGTAGTAGATGTATTTGAAAAGAGAGGGCTTCGTGTTTTCGGACCGAGAAAAAATGCGGCGATTATCGAAGGGTCCAAGGCATTTTCCAAGGATTTAATGAAAAAATACGGTATTCCCACAGCCGCTTATGAGAACTTTACAAATCCGGAGGAAGCACTTGCTTATCTGGAAACGGCTAAAATGCCAATCGTATTGAAGGCAGATGGACTGGCTCTGGGAAAGGGAGTACTGATTTGTAATACGTTAGAGGAGGCAAAGACCGGTGTCAGGACATTGATGTTAGATAAGCAATTCGGAGATGCCGGTAATACCATAGTTATTGAAGAATTTATAACGGGACCGGAAGTATCGGTGCTCTGTTATTGTGACGGAACTCATATTAAACCGATGACCAGCGCCCAGGACCACAAACGTGCCAAGGATGGGGATAAGGGATTAAATACCGGCGGTATGGGAACCTTTTCTCCCACTCCTTTTTATACCGAGGATGTCAAAAAATTCTGTGAGGAGAAAATATATCAGCCGACAATGGATGCCATGAAGGCAGAGGGACGGGATTTTGTCGGAATTCTGTTTGTGGGACTGATGCTGACAGAGGACGGTCCTAAGGTACTGGAATACAATGCCAGATTTGGTGACCCGGAGGCTCAAGTTGTACTTCCCCGTATGAAGAATGATGTGATTGAGGTAATGAATGCCTGCATCGACGGGAAATTAGATACGGTGGATCTGCAGTTTGAAGATAACGCAGCCGTCTGTGTCGTATTAGCATCGGACGGATATCCGGAACATTATGAAAAGGGAAAACTCATTACCGGATTTGAAAACTTTGAGGGAAAAGAAGACTATTATGTCTTCCATGCCGGAACAAAACAGACCGAAGAGGGCATCGTTACCAATGGCGGGCGTGTCCTTGGTGTGACGGCAAAGGGTGCCAGTTTAAAAGAGGCAAGAAAAAATGCCTATGAGGCAGTGGAGCTAATACATTTTGAAAATAAATATATGAGAACAGATATCGGAAAGGAGCTAGTATAATTATGTATTCTTTTGATGAGGTAAAAAAGGCTGACCCGGAGTTAGCCAAGGCAATGGAACTGGAAACCGGTCGCCAGAATGACCATATTGAGTTAATTGCGTCCGAGAACTTTGTGAGCAAGGCGGTGATGGCTGCCATGGGAAGTACTTTGACCAATAAATATGCGGAAGGATATCCGGGCAAACGCTACTACGGTGGCTGTCAGTTTGTGGATATGGTGGAGGAATTGGCAAGGGAGCGTGCGAAAAAGCTTTTTGGCTGTACCTATGTAAATGTTCAGCCACATTCCGGTGCCCAGGCAAATATGGCAGTGTTTTTTGCCCTTGTAAAACCGGGAGAAACGGTAATGGGTATGAATCTTGACCACGGCGGACATCTCTCCCATGGAAGTCCGGCGAATATATCCGGTACCTATTACAATATTGTACCGTATGGGGTAGATGATACCGGTTTTATTGATTATGATGAGGTGGAGCGCATTGCCAAAGAATGTAAGCCGAAAATGATTATTGCCGGAGCCAGTGCTTACTGCCGTAAAATTGATTTTAAGAGATTCCGTGAGATTGCGGATGAGGTAGGGGCTTTTCTCATGGTAGATATGGCTCATATAGCCGGTCTTGTAGCTTCCGGCTATCACGAGAGCCCGATACCGTATGCCCATGTTGTTACGACGACAACACACAAAACCCTGAGGGGACCTCGTGGTGGTATGATTCTTTCTTCTGAAGAATTTGCTGGCGAGTACAAATTGAACAAATCCATTTTCCCGGGAACCCAGGGTGGTCCGCTGATGCATGTCATTGCAGCCAAGGCAGTCTGTTTTAAAGAGGCTTTGGATGACAGCTTTAAGGAATACGGAAAAAATATTATTGACAACGCACAGGCACTCTGCAAGGGGCTTCTCAATCGTGGCATTAACATTGTTTCCGGTGGAACGGACAATCACTTGATGTTAGTGGACCTTGTGGATAAAGGGCTTACCGGAAAAGAAGTAGAAGCATGGTTAGATGAGGCCAATATCACTGCCAATAAAAATACGATTCCGAATGATCCACAGTCACCGTTTGTGACAAGCGGAGTCCGTCTGGGAACAGCGGCCGTGACAAGCCGCGGTATGAATACAGGGGATATGGACCAGATTGCCGAGGCGATTGCCATGCTGATTGATGACCATGAGGCAAATAAGGAAAAGGCGAAGGCGATTGTAAAGACATTGACGGACAAATATCCGTTATATTGATAGGAGTGATAGCGTGAAAAGTCATGCTGATGCTTCGGAATGGAGGTTGTTATGCTAGAAAGTAAAGCAAAACATTATGAGATATTAGCCGGTAAAATGATTGAAAAACTGAAGCTTCGCCAGATGGAAGGCTATTATGCAGCCACAAAAGAGGATGCTCTTAATCTTGTCAAAGAAAAGTTTCTGACTAAAGGTGTGTCCGTGGCATGGGGCGGGTCCATGACCTTAAGTGAAACCGGTGTCATGGATTACTTAAAGCAGAGTGAATGTATCATATATGATCGCATGGCAGTAAAAACGCCGGAAGAAGAAAAGGCCATGAAGGCCAATATGGTAAATGCAGACTATTTCCTCATGAGTACCAATGCCATTACATTGGACGGGGAATTAGTCAACATTGACGGTTTTGCTAACCGGGTCAGCTTTTTGTGCTACGGGCCGAAAAATGTTTTGATTATTGCCGGTATGAATAAGGTGGCTTCCAATGTGGCAGAGGCTGTGGACCGGGTGAAAAATATTGCCTCCCCGCCAAATGCCATCCGCTTAAATCGGGATACCCCTTGTGCAAAAACCGGACGCTGCGGGGATTGTTTTGCAGAGGATTGTATTTGCAGCCAAATTGTAATTACTCGAAGAAGCAGTGTGAAAAATCGAATTAAAGTAATATTGGTGGGGGAAGAATTAGGATTCTAGTTAGGAGTACCATATGTCAAAACGCCTTTTTATCGCAGAGAAGCCCAGTGTGGCACAGGAATTTGCCAGAATTTTAAAGGTAGATGCGAGAAGGGGTGACGGATATTTAGAATCGGAAGATACCATTGTGACCTGGTGTGTCGGTCATCTGGTAACGATGAGCTACCCGGAAGTGTATGATGAGACCCTGAAAAAATGGGCCTTTGAGACACTTCCGTTTTTACCTGAAACCTTCCGGTATGAAGTCATTCCCAATGTAAAAAAGCAATTTAATATTGTGAGCGGACTTCTGAACCGTGAGGATGTGGATACGATTTATGTATGCACCGACTCGGGACGTGAGGGAGAGTACATATATCGTCTGGTGGACCAGATGGCGAAGGTGCCGGATAAGAAGAAAAAACTCCGGGTATGGATTGACTCCCAGACCGAAGATGAAATTAAGCGGGGAATAAGAGAGGCAAAGCCATTGGCAGAATACGATAATCTCAGTGATTCTGCTTATTTGCGTGCCAGAGAAGATTATTTGATGGGAATTAATTTTTCCCGTGCCCTTTCTCTGAAATACGGTTACTGGCTGAACAATAATTTTCAGAATGAAAAATGGACGTCGGTTTCCGTAGGTCGTGTAATGACCTGTGTTTTAGGAATGGTTGTAACAAGGGAATGGGAAATTCGCAACTTTGTCAAAACACCGTTTTACCGGGTGCTTGGGACCTTTGAACTGGAGGGGAAGCAGTTTCAGGGAGAATGGAAGGCGGTAGAGGGCTCAAAATATTTTGCCTCGCCGGCCTTATATAAGGAGAACGGATTTAAGGAAAAGGAAAATGCTCTGGCTTTAATTGATTCCATGACTCAGCCGGAGCCGGCAGTATCTGTCATTGAATCGGTGGAAAAAAAGAGAGAGAGGAAAAATCCGCCGTTACTTTTTAATCTGGCAGAACTGCAGAATTTATCTTCAAAATTATTTAAAATCAGTCCGGATGAAACACTGGCTATCGTACAGGAATTGTATGAAAAGAAGCTGGTAACGTATCCGAGAACCGATGCCCGTGTACTTTCCAGTGCCGTGGCAAAGGAGATTGGAAAAAATTTAAGGGGGCTGCAGGGCTATGAACAGGCAGCACCATATTTATCCTATATCTCGGAAAATCAGACCTATAAGGGACTGGAAAAGACAAGGTATGTAAACGATAAGCAAATTACCGACCACTATGCCATTATTCCGACGGGACAAGGACTTTCTGCCCTGCAGTCACTGGCACCTACCCAGGCGAAAATGTATGAGGTGATTGTGCGGCGTTTTTTGAGCATTTTTTATCCGTCGGCGGTGTACCAGAAGCTAAATGTGTCCGTAAAGGCGGGAGAGGAGCATTTTTTTACCTCTGCCAAGATACTGCTGGAGGAGGGATTTCTTCCTGTATCACAGTTTTCCTTTGCCGGTAAGAAAAAGACAGGCGAGGCAGTTTCCGGTGGGGAGGAGGAAAACGGTGAGGAGTCGGAGTTACAGAATAATGATGACTTAAAGGAAATTCTTGATAGGTTGAAGAAAGATATGCCGGTTTCTTTCCGGGGATGTGAGGTAAAAGAAGGAGAAACTTCACCGCCAAAGAGATATAATTCCGGTTCCATGATTCTTGCCATGGAAAATGCGGGGCAGCTCATTGAGGATGAAGAACTCAGAGCTCAGATTAAGGGGAGTGGAATCGGCACCAGTGCTACCCGGGCGGAAATATTGAAAAAGCTTGTTAATATTCATTATTTAAACCTGAATAAGAAAACCCAGATTATTACGCCTACTTTGAAGGGGGAACTGGTCTGTGGTATTGTGCGCTATTCCATGCCGGCCATGCTGTCACCGAAGCTGACAGCCAGCTGGGAAAAGGGGCTCACCGGTGTGGCAGAGGGAGAGATATCAGAGGATGAGTATATGAAGAAACTGACGGGCTTTGTAAGTCAGTTAGTAAATCAGGTGAAGGCAGAGGATAACAGGGGACGTTTAAATTCCTATTATCAGCTGGCAAAGGTGCATTATAAGGAGAAGAAAAAGAGCGTGAAAAGTAAGAAAAAAGGGAATGAAAGGGTTCTATCCCGTAAGGATATGAATACTTAATAGTGAGGAGGAAATATATTTATGAAGGAAATAGCCATCAATTCATTATTTGATACGAAAAATACGATTGCCGGTGATATTTTTGCGGGAGTTACATATCCCTATGAGGTGCTTCCGCGAATTCAGAATTTTATTGTGAGTCTGGGGGAAACCCTTCCTTCCGACCGCTACGAAAAGCGAGGGGAAAATATATGGATAGCGAAATCTGCCACGGTGGCACCTACTGCCAGTATCCATGGTCCGGCTATTATTGATGAGGAGGCAGAAATCCGGCACTGCGCCTTTATCCGTGGCAACGCTATTGTGGGAAAGCATGCGGTAGTGGGAAATTCAACAGAGTTGAAAAATGTGATTTTATTTGATTATGTCCAGGTGCCTCACTACAATTATGTGGGGGACTCGATTCTCGGCTACAAATCCCATATGGGAGCCGGCTCCATTACTTCAAACGTAAAATCCGATAAGTCTCTTGTTGAAATCCGTGTCGGAGAGGAAAAGGTAAAGACGAATCTGAAAAAGATGGGAGCCATTCTGGGCGATTATGTGGAAGTGGGGTGTGGGAGCATTTTAAATCCCGGTTCCGTGATTGGAGCAAATACGAATATTTATCCGCTTTCCATGGTGCGGGGCTATGTGCCGTCAGACAGTATTTATAAAAAGCAGGGCGAGGTGGCAGAGAAGCAGTAAGAATGCGGAAAACCCATGCGACAATCATTGACAATATGGGGAAAATATTGTATTATTTTCAAAGATATGAACAAATTTCTGAAAGGAGTTACGACATGATTTATTCACAAGAAGTAGAAAACATGTGCCCGGTTGCTCAGGGTGTCAACCATGGTTGTGCACCGATTCCAGAGGAAGCAAAATGGGTAAAGGCAAAAGAAGTTAAAGATATTTCCGGTTTTACTCATGGTGTAGGCTGGTGTGCGCCTCAGCAGGGAGCTTGTAAATTGTCCCTGAATGTGAAAGAGGGTATTATTCAGGAGGCACTGATTGAGACCATCGGATGTTCGGGAATGACTCACTCTGCCGCAATGGCTGCTGAAATTCTTCCGGGACGTACCGTAATGGAGGCATTGAATACAGACCTTGTATGTGATGCCATTAACACTGCTATGAGAGAATTATTCCTGCAGATTGTATACGGAAGAACCCAGAGTGCTTTTTCCGAGGACGGACTTCCGGTAGGTGCGGGCCTTGAGGACCTTGGTAAAGGTCTTCGTTCCCAGGTTGGTACGATGTATGGTACTCTGAAAAAGGGACCTCGTTATCTTGAAATGGCAGAGGGATATGTAACCGGTATCGCTTTGGATAAGGATGATTTGATTATCGGTTACAAATTTGTAAGCCTTGGTAAAATGACAGACTTCATCAAAAAAGGTGATGACCCGAATACTGCATACGAAAAGGCATGCGGACAGTATGGCCGTGTAGAGGATGCAGTAAAAATCATTGACCCTAGAACCGATGAAGAGATTAAATAAATAGAGGAGGAACGAGATAATGGCATTATTTGAATCATATGAAAGAAGAATTGATAAAATCAATGGCGTATTAGCTGAATATGGTATCTCCTCTATCGAAGAGGCAGAGAAGATTACCAAAGATGCCGGTCTGAATGTATATGACCAGATTAAAGGTATTCAGCCAATTTGTTTTGAAAATGCATGCTGGGCTTATACCGTAGGTGCAGCGATTGCAATTAAAAAAGGATGTAAAAGAGCAGCCGATGCAGCAGCAGCAATCGGAGAGGGATTACAGGCATTTTGTATTCCGGGTTCTGTTGCCGATACCCGTAAGGTAGGTTTAGGTCATGGTAATCTGGGTAAAATGCTCTTAGAGGAAGAGACAGAGTGTTTCTGCTTCCTTGCCGGACATGAGTCCTTTGCTGCAGCAGAGGGTGCGATTGGAATCGCAGAGAAGGCAAATAAGGTTCGCAAAAAACCACTTCGTGTTATTCTGAATGGTCTGGGAAAAGATGCGGCGCAGATTATTTCCCGTATTAACGGTTTTACCTTTGTGGAAACAGAGTATGATCCATATACCAATACGGTAAAAGAGGTTTCCCGCAAGGCTTATTCCGATGGACTTCGCTCCAAGGTAAACTGTTATGGTGCCAATGATGTTCAGGAAGGTGTTGCGATTATGCACAAAGAGGGTGTAGATGTGTCCATTACCGGTAACTCTACGAACCCGACCCGTTTCCAGCATCCGGTAGCAGGTACATACAAAAAAGAATGTTTAGAGCAGGGTAAGAAATACTTCTCCGTTGCCTCCGGTGGTGGTACCGGACGTACTCTTCACCCGGATAATATGGCAGCTGGCCCAGCTTCCTACGGTATGACAGATACACTGGGACGTATGCACAGTGATGCACAGTTTGCCGGCTCTTCTTCCGTACCGGCCCACGTTGAGATGATGGGTCTGATTGGTGCAGGAAATAACCCAATGGTAGGTATGACTGTAGCAGTGGCCGTTTCCATTCAGGAAGCAGCGGACAATGGCAAGTTCTAAAGAAGTATATTTTATTTGAATTAGGTTAAACATTGAAAGTACCGCAATCCTAAGGGATTGCGGTACTTTGTTCCAAAGAGGGTGTATTATGGATTATTCAAAACTGGAAAACAATATTATTGATGTTTTAAAGGAGGAACAGATAAAGTTAGGATATCGGAGCGAGACGGTCCGCCTTTATTATCCTCTTAGTTCCCTACAGCATTTTTTAGCCTGTGATTTTGATATTACAAAAATGAAAAAGACATTACAAAAATTTGTAGAAACGGCAGAGGACAGCTTGGGTCAAATTGAAATATCCAACGCAGGGGAAAGATTCTGCTTTGCCATACCGCCCAAGGGAGTAGATTATGTACATGGAAATCTGGATGACAACGAATTTATCTGTGAATTTATAAGGACAATCGAACGACACGGTTGTACAATAGAGGAAATTATTCAGTTGTTCTACCGGTATTCAGATACCGTCTGTGTAAAAAAAACGGAGCATGGCGAATTTGATTATTTATTGTATTTTGAAAATGGAAAGCCCGACAATTTCCGGTATTGCATCAGTGATGAGGGCTGTCATATGATTTATCATCGTTTTACCGAGGAAGATTACAGGGATTTTAATTTTTAGTTAACACGATGACACCATCGTGCCAATAGAAAAGAGGAAGTTATGAAAGTAGCAATGACGGATATGGATATTATCTGGGAGCAAAAGGAAGAAAATAAAGAGCAGTGTCTTTCTATGATAAAAGAGGCATCAGAGCAGAAAGCAGATGTCATTTTATTTCCGGAGATGACCCTGACGGGATTTTCCATGGACGTAGAAAATATCCGGGATAAGAAAGGGGAAAGCATCCGTTTTTTTTCTGACCTTGCAAAAAAAATTCATATAGCTATCGGATTTGGCTATGTGACAGAGGAAGAAAAAAAAGGGAGAAACCATTTCTGTTTTCTGGATAAGGAAGGTCGGGTGTCAGCAGACTATGAAAAGATACATCCCTTTACTTACGGAGGAGAAAACCGGTTTTATGCGGGAGGGAAAAAGCTTTGCCATTTTTCCTTTGAAGACTTTACCTGTGGTCTTTTTATCTGCTATGATTTACGATTTCCGGAAGTGTTTCAGAGTCTGCCGGAAGCTACAGACGTTGTCTTTCTCATTGCCAACTGGCCGAAGGCCCGAATGGAACACTGGTACACCCTGTTACAGGCCAGAGCCATTGAGATGCAGTGCTATGTCGTGGGTATCAACCGTATCGGTGAGGGGAACGGAATAAAATACGAAAAAAGTTCTGTCACATTTTCACCGGAGGGAAAACGACTGTCAGAGGTGGAGGGAGAGCGAAACCGTTATATAGAGATAGACAGAGACAGCCGCCTTCGCTATGTGGAGGAATTTCCTACCAGAAAGGACCGCCGTCCGGATATCTATTTTGCATAAAAAAATATCTTCTGTCCATACTTGTGTTAGCACGATGGTGCTGGAAAGGAAAGGATACAGGTATGGAGAAGGAAGAAATTAAAGAATATGGTATGGTAGAAAGCCATGGTATTCAGATTATTTCTATTATCGGAGAAATCGAGGGACATGATTGTCTGTCCCAGAATTCAAAAACAACAAAATACGAGCATCTACTGCCATTACTGGCAAAATCGGAACAGGATGAAAAGATAAAAGGGATTTTATTTTTGATTAACACGGTAGGTGGGGATGTTTCCTGTGGTCTGGCACTGGCAGAGATGATTGCCACCTTAAGTAAGCCCACTGTATCCTTAATTATCGGTGACAGTCATTCCATTGGAGTACCGTTAGCGGTGGCAACGGATTATTCCTTTATCGTGCCGTCAGCCACGATGATTATCCACCCGGTTCGTATGAGCGGTATGGTACTGGGAACGCCCCAGACATACAGTCAGTTTCAACAGATACAAGACAGGATTTTAAACTTTATTTCCAGTCACAGTCAGGCGGATAAAAAGAAGCTGGAGGAGCTGATGATGAATACCAGTATGCTATCGAGGGATTTGGGGACTGTTCTGGTGGGGAAAGAGGCGGTGGTAAACGGGTTGATACAGGAAGTGGGCGGCATCAACCGCGCCTATGATAAGTTAAATGCTCTCATAGAAAAGTAAAACGTCTGTTCGAGAAAATCCTTGCGCCAGACTTTATTTCGTAGTATAATAGGAGTAAAGATAGAAATGAAGGAGTTATTATGGCGGCAAAAAAGAAAACAAATCGTAAAAAATCGACCAGTCAAAATAGAAAAAGCACGGTGAAAAACCGTGGAACGAAAAAAAACACAAGCGCAGCAAAGGCAGCCGGTACAAACAAAAGGAAACAATCTCCCGTCAGAGAAAATCCACTGACAAGGGAGATTACTTTTCTTGTTATTCTTGTGTTTGGTATTCTTGCCTTTATGAGCCTGTTTCACATGTGCGGTGTGCTGGGAGAGGGACTTGCCAGTATATTGTTTGGACTTTTAGGGGCACTTGCCTATGTGTTTCCACTTTATTTAATTGTTGCAGCGGGGTTGTATATTTCCAATCCGAGGAATCGGTCCCTTCATTATAAAATCTGGTTTAGTGTCGGGTTATACTGGAGTCTGTGCGGCTTATTTCAGTGGGTTGTAAATGACGCTGTTATAAATGTATGGGAGATTTATACGGTCTGTGGTGAAAACCGTGGAGGGGGCGGATTTTTTGGTGGTCTCCTTTCCTTTGAACTGGCGAAATGGTTAGGACGGGGCGGAGCTTTAATTGTAATTTTGGCACTGCTTATTGTCTTTTTCATGCTGATTAGTAAAAAACTTCTCTTTTCTTCTCTGCGTCAGCTATATGCCGATAGGGAGGAAAGAAAAGATTACGTCGAGTATGAGGACACTGTTTCCGGTTCCGTGCCGGAAAGACGAATGAATACATATCGGTTTGAGCCGGAACCAAAAAAGAAAAAAGAAAAACGGGTGGAGAAAAAGCCGGAGAAAACAGAACCGGAAAAAACAGAGGAGAGAACACCATCGCAAAATCTGGATGAGATTACGATTATCCGTGACGGAAGCGTCAGGGAATCGGAGGAACCGATTTATAAAGAGGAGCTGAAACAGAAATTTGGCAGGAAAAAGACTGTAGAAAAATCGACAGCAAAGCTGGCGGAAAAGGCAGTATCGGATTCTGTAACACCTCTTGTCATGGATTCTGCCCCTATGGATATGACGGGCATGCCGGAAGCTGACGGAGAAGTTAAAAAGACAGAAAAAGTTAAAATTACAAAAGAAGACGAAAAAGAGATGGCGAAGGTACAGGAGGATTTAGCCAAGGCGGCAGTGCAGGAAATACCGTACCAGTTTCCTCCTCTGGATTTGTTAAATCAGCCGAAGGCCGGCAAAAAAGGCATGAACAATGATGAACTTAGAAACACTGCTCTGAAACTGCAGGAGACGCTGGAGAGCTTTGGGGTGCGTGTGAAAATGGGGGATATCAGTCTGGGACCTAGTGTAACCCGGTATGAACTGATTCCGGAACAGGGTGTGAAGGTAAGCCGGATTACCAGTCTGTCAGACGACATCAAACTTAGTCTGGCAGCCTCCGACATCCGTATCGAGGCGCCGATTCCGGGAAAGGCTGCGGTAGGTATTGAAGTTCCGAATCCGGACCGGACCATGATTACCCTAAGAGAGCTCTTGGAAAGTAACGAGTTTACGAAAGCAAAATCAAAGGTTACTTTTGCGGTTGGTAAGGATATCAGTGGAAAAACGATTGTAACAGATATTGCCAAAATGCCTCATCTGCTGATTGCGGGAGCCACAGGTTCGGGTAAATCCGTGTTGATTAACACACTGATTATGAGCATTATTTATAAGGCAGATCCAAATGAAGTAAAATTGATTATGGTGGATCCGAAAATGGTGGAATTAACTGCCTACGAGGATATTCCGCATTTGATGATTCCGGTAGTAAAGGATCCGAAAAAGGCATCGGCGGCACTTGGCTGGGCGGTTGCCGAAATGACCGGACGTTATCAGAAGTTTGCCGAGACTGGTGTCAGGGATATTAAATCCTATAATGCGAAAATTGGAAAATTATCCAAGACCGACGATCCGGAATACCAAAAGCTGCCACAGATTGTTATTATTGTAGACGAGTTTGCCGATTTGATGATGGTAGCACCGGGAGAGGTGGAAGATTCCGTGTGCCGTCTGGCGCAGCTGGCACGTGCGGCCGGTATTCATCTTGTTTTAGCAACCCAGAGGCCATCGGTTAATGTTATTACCGGTTTGATTAAAGCCAATATTCCATCCCGAATTGCCCTTTCGGTATCCTCGGCGGTGGATTCCCGTACGATTATTGATTCTGCCGGGGCAGAAAAACTGTTGGGAAATGGAGACATGCTTTTTGCACCGCAAAATCTTCCGAAACCAATTCGTGTGCAGGGAGCCTTTGTGTCGGACGAAGAAAGAGACGGTGTCGTCAGCTTTTTGAAAAATAGCGGAAGTGGCCCAGCCTATAATGAAGAGGTCACGGCGCATATTGAATCCGCTCCGGTAGCGGGGGCTCAAAATGGAAACGCGACACCTGGCGGGGATTCGGAGAACGACGAATTATTTGTCGAAGCCGGTATGTTTATTATTGAAAAGGACAAGGCCTCCATTGGTCTTTTACAGAGGATGTTTCGTATCGGCTTTAATCGTGCCGCCCGTATTATGGACCAGCTTGCCGATGCCGGTGTCGTAGGTCCGGAAGAGGGGACAAAGGCGAGACAGATTTTAATGACAAAGGAACAATTTGAGAATTATCTGGAGGAAGGAAACGGATGAGAGGCTGGCTGGTAGTCAACGGCTTTTTGCATACGAAAAAATTTGATGAGTTGTCGGAATTTTTTATCCGTGCGTCAAAAAAACAGGGAACCCACCTTGTCATACGGGAAAATTCTGACCTTTTCGTGGACCTTGGAAAAGATGAAATGGAACAGAAGCCGGATTTTGTTATTTTCTGGGATAAGGATATTTTACTTGCCCATTATCTGGAACAACAGGGTATCCGGGTTTATAATTCCAGCCGATGCATTGCCCTGTGTGATGATAAAAGAAAAACTCATCTGGTATTGTCACAGCATAACATACCTATGCCAAGGACAATTTTTGCTCCTATGACATATGCCAAAACAGATTTTCCCCACTTGAATTTTCTCACGTATATAGAGACAGAGTTATCGTATCCTATCGTGGTAAAGGAAGCCTATGGCTCCTTTGGGGAGCAGGTGTATCTGGCAGAAAATGATGATGAAATGCGAAAAATAATAAAGAAATGCGACACTACGGAAATCATGTTTCAGGAGTATATCGAAACGAGTAAAGGAATCGATATCAGGCTTCAGGTAGTGGGAAATGAAGTTGTGGGAAGTATGTACCGGTCTTCGGAAGCGGATTTTCGCGCCAATATTACGGCGGGAGGAAGCATGAAACCTTATCCGCCTACAAAAGAAGAAAAGGAACTTGCCCTGAGAGCTGCCAGACTTGTGGAAGCGGATTTTGCCGGAGTAGATTTATTATTTGGAAAAGAGGGACCGATGATCTGTGAGATAAATTCCAATGCTCATTTTAAAAATCTGTTTGACTGCACCGGTGTTAATACGGCAGAAAAAATTTTAAAATATATATGTGAGGATATGAAATGTTCAATGCCTGGCTGATTTATGATAAAGAAGGGGCAAAAAAAAATAAAGACTACATTGCTCACCATAAAGAAGTGGGAGAGAAAATGGGAATTCATTTTGAATTAAAAATGAGAGAGGAAATTTTCTCTAAGCTGCCAGCTCCCAAACCGGATTTTGCCATTGTACGAACCATTTGTCCGGAGCTGTCTAAAAAACTGGAGGCGGCAAAAATTCCGGCATTTAATACTGCCTTTGTTTCTGAGATTTGTAACGATAAGGGAAAGACGATAGATTATATTCAGAAAAAAACAAAGGTACCTGTTATTCCTACGGAACGGTTTAAACGAGAAAAATTATCGAAGGACCTGCTTATAAGGTATCCGGATTCCGTTATCAAGACGGTGGACGGACACGGTGGGAAGCAGGTGTTTTTAACCTCAGAAAAATTTTCTGTCATCTGTGCCGGTATCGGCTCCTCTGATTTTGTTATCCAGCCCTTTGTCCGGGGAGTGGGAAAAGATGTGCGGGTATATGTCGTCGGGCAGACTATTGTAGGAGCGGTGGAGAGAACTGCTACGGAAGGGTTTCGGTCAAATTTTTCTCTGGGGGGTACGGTTAAGAACTATCTGCTATCAGAGGAGGAAAAGGCTCTGATAGAGGAAATTTGTTCCGTGTTTTCCTTTGGACTGGTTGGAATTGATTTTATCATAAACGAAAAAGGGAAATTTGTTTTTAATGAGATAGAAGATGTGGTGGGAGCCAGAATGCTCTACCAATGCCAGCCGGAAATTTCTTTGCTGGAGCAATATTTTTCTTTTATTCTTGATAAAATGTTGCAAAACAACTAGATACTGGCTATAATGAGCATAGAAAACCGCAGATATTGTATGGAGGGTAATGAATGAAAACAGATATTGATATTGCATTAGAGGCAGAATTGGAGCCGATTAAAAAAGTGGCAGAAAAACTTGGAATTGAGGAAGATGAGCTTGATTTATATGGAAAATATAAGGCAAAGCTGACAGACGATTTATGGAATCGTGTGAAGGATAATCCGGACGGGAAACTGATTTTAGTTACAGCCATAAATCCTACCCCTGCCGGAGAGGGAAAGACAACTACTACCGTGGGACTGGGACAGGCAATGGACAAAATCGGAAAAAAAGCAGTGATTGCGTTGCGGGAACCTTCTCTGGGACCTTGTTTTGGATTAAAGGGTGGTGCTGCCGGTGGCGGTTATGCCCAGGTGGTACCAATGGATGATTTGAATCTTCATTTTACGGGAGATTTCCATGCCATTACATCAGCCAATAACCTGTTGGCAGCCATGTTAGATAATCATATTCAGCAGGGGAATGCACTGAATATTGATACAAAACAGATTGTGTGGAAACGCTGTGTGGATATGAATGACAGGGTTCTTCGTAATATTACGGTTGGTCTGGGCCGTAAGGCAGACGGAGTGACCAGAGAGGACCATTTCATTATTACGGTAGCATCTGAAATTATGGCGATTCTCTGTCTGGCAGAAAATATGAAGGATTTAAAGGAACGTCTGGGACGTATTATTGTGGCGTACAATTATGAGGGAGAGCCTGTGACGGCGAAACAGTTAAATGCTGTGGGAGCCATGGCAGCACTCTTAAAGGATGCCATTCGCCCGAATCTTATCCAGACGCTGGAACACACACCGGCTCTGGTTCACGGGGGCCCGTTTGCAAATATTGCCCACGGCTGTAACAGTATCCGTGCCACGAAGACAGCCTTGAAGCTGGCAGATTATACGATTACGGAGGCTGGCTTTGGAGCAGATCTTGGAGCAGAGAAATTTTTAGATATTAAGTGCCGGATGGCCGGCTTAAAGCCGGATGCCGTTGTTCTGGTGGCAACGGTCCGTGCCTTGAAATATAACGGTGGTGTGGCAAAGGAAGATCTTAGTAAAGAAAATCTGGAAGCCTTGAAAAAAGGTATTGTAAATCTGGAAAAACATATTGAAAATATTGCCGAATATGATGTGCCATGTATCGTTACCCTGAATCAGTTTATTACGGATACCGAAGCGGAGTTGGCTTTCGTAAAAGAATTCTGTGAGTCCCGCGGTTGCGAATTTGCCTTATCTCAGGTTTGGGAAAAGGGCGGTGATGGCGGTGTAGAGCTCGCCGAAAAGGTAGTGGAAACGATAGAAACAAAGGAAAGTCATTTCCATTGTCTGTATGCAGACGATTTGTCATTAAAGGAGAAAATGGAGACCATTGCAAAGAAAATTTACGGGGCGGCCGAGGTAGTATTTGAACCGGCAGCGAGCAGTCAGATTGCCCGGATAGAAAGTCTTGGCTTTGGCTCTATGCCAGTTTGTATGGCGAAGAACCAGTATTCTCTTTCCGATGATAAATCACTGTTAGGGCGCCCGGAGAACTTTACGATTCACATCCGGGAGGTCTATGTGTCCGCCGGTGCCGGTTTTGTTGTGGCCATTACCGGAACAATTATGACGATGCCGGGGCTGCCAAAGGTTCCTGCCGCTGAAGGTATTGATGTGGATGATGAAGGGAAAATTACAGGGTTATTTTAAAAAGAAAAATATTGAGGGGATGACATTTTTTGTCATCCCCGTTTATTCGATAATAACAGGAGGGCGTTATGAATAAATATATAGTAATCAGTCTTATATGCTTATCCTGCCTGCTGACGGCATGTGGTTTTAACCGATTGTATGAAAGGAGAAATAACCAGACTGCCTCTGGTTCGGCAGTGAGCAGTGGAGGAATATCTTCTGTGAACAAGGAAATAGAAAAGGAAATGCAGACGGCAGATTACTGGATAGGAAAAACGGTATCACCGGATAAAATATTAATGTCCGGCGAGGATATAACAAAATTTAATCAGAAAATTACAGAACAGCTCTCCACGAATCCGGAAGCCGGATACTATAATTTATCGACTTACGGAGAATCCATAGACGGTAAGCTTTTATCGGATATGATTACCAGGATAGATTTTCAAGCGAAAACGTATTATCTGGGAGAGCAACCGGTAACGGCGAATCAGTGGAAAACCTATTATAATAACCGTAATATCGAAAAGATTGGTAATTTTAATACGATAAGCTATGGTATTATCTGTTCCCGTGCCGATGTCAGAGAGCTGCCGACATCGGATGAGATAATGAGCGAGCATGGAGAAAAAGGACATGACGTGTTGCAAAATACAGCACTGCCAGTCAATGAACCGGTGCTGGTTCTTCTGACAAACAAAGATGAAAACTGGTATTATATCATTGCCAATGAGTATGCCGGCTGGATAAAAAAGGAAACCGTTGGGCTTTGTGAAAATAAGGCAGAATGGGAAGCTGCCAGGCAGATGAAAGACTTCCTTATCGTGACGGGAGACCGTGTACAGACAGAGGAAAATATAGTAGAGACCGGTAAGACTGCAAACGGTGAATTTACTATGGGAACCAAGCTTGCTCTGGCGGAAGAAAAGGAGTGCAAAGAAGTTTTTGGCAGGGAAGAGATTTCCCACAGCTATGTTGTCCGGATTCCGGTAAGGACAGAGGATGGAAAACTGGATTATCAATTATCCCTTATTCCAAAGGGGCGGGATGTACACGAGGGGTATCTGGAATATACAAGGGCCAATGTGCTCAGACAGTCCTTTAAAATGCTGGGAAACCAGTATGGGTGGGGCGGTATAAACGGATACCGGGATTGTTCTTCCATGATACGGGATGTGTATCTATGCTTTGGAGTAAGGCTACCTAGAAACAGCAGTGCCCAGGCAATGATACCGGGAGAGTCCCGACTGGATATTTCTAAATTATCCGATGAGGAAAAGATACAGAAACTAAATTCCATAGAGCCGGGAACTATTTTGCAGATGTCCGGTCATGTTATGATTTATCTGGGCTGTGTAGAGCAGAACTATTATGTCATAAGTGCCAACGGCAGTCTTGTTCCGGGCTATGTTATGCTAAATGATTTGAATGAAAAAAGTCCAGGGACAGATAAAACATGGCTGAATAGGCTGGAGATAATCGTGGGGATTCCGTAACACAGCACCATCGTGCTAGCACGATGGCGCCGTTATGCTAGTTTATATTTTTCTGAATAAACTTGGCAAATCCGGTTTGTCCTTTCGTGTTTAAATGAATGCCATCCTGATAAAACCAGTCCGGATGCTTTTTGCCCTCATCGGCCCAGGAAATCATATGGACATTGTCATTTTTTTTCACAATTTTCTGGATGTTACTGTTTACCTGTTTCTGGATATCCAGTTTTTTTCCATAGGCGTTAATCCAGTAGATGGTCCGTTCAGTTCCCAGATAATCAATCAGCTCCTGACCGGTTACGAGGTTAAAATTGCCATTGGTGCCTAAAGACAGGATAACAGTATCTCCTAATTTATTCTTTTTATTTAACTTTTTGGCCACATCCACAGCCTGATAAACCTGGCGGGAGATTTTGGCATCAATCACTACGTTTTTTTGCAATTTCTGAAAAGCAGGTGCTGCTCCCAGAAATACGGAATCACCGATAACAGTGATGGTTTCTCCGGACTTTTCTTCTTCCACCGCAGGTCCGGTTGCCGGTATAGATGTCTGCGCTTCTGTGGTAGCTCCTGCCTGTGATATGGCATCGGACTGTGCCAGAGCCTGTTCATTGCGAAGCAGTTCCTGTTCTAACTCATCCTGATCCGATTCCGGAGCTCTGAAAATGCCATAGCACGCAATGCCGGTGCATAAGAGTATTGCAATAATGGCGATGTATTTTTTTATTTTATTTCTTTTTTCTGTTTGTCTCATCGTGATTTTCCTTTCCTAGCATAACAGTGCCAATTTTAAACCAATGCTAAAATAATGATCGGATAATGCCAAAGATAGATTCCATAGCTTTTCTTTCCAAGAAGAGAAAGAAAAGATGATTTTGACAAATTTTCCGGCGAGGCTTCCTGGTTTTCCAGTATGTGTATCATAAAGGCAAAAAACAGACTGACAAAAAACATTCCGCCCTGATAGAGGAAAGAAAACTGTCCGTCTACCGTGAGAAACAAAACGCAGATAATCAGTAAAAAAATGCCGGACAATACCAAGGTGTTCTTTTTCTTCGTGAAACAAAGAGTATGGTATTGTTGTCTGAGTGCCCCTAAAAAGATTCCAATTAATAGTGGGAATGCCATTGTATCCGTACCATAATATACCCGGGAAGGGTCGCCGCCCGGAGTATACAAAAATAACATTTTTCCCGCCGAGAGAAGAGCGAGCAGTAAAAAGACAAAACACATTTTTTTGCCACTGGTTACCTGACAGCATTTTTTGTAAAGTAAAAACAGAAGAGGCCACAACAGATAAAATTGGATTTCGACTGCCAGAAACCACAGGTGGGTAAAAGGCGAAGAACTTGCCAGTTTTGAAAAGTAGGATGCATTCCGACTGATTTGCCACCAGTTTTCGTAGCCCAAAAAGATACTGCAGATTTCATGGCGAATGCCAATGAGCATACTGCTTTTTATTATTGTCAGATAGCAGCATACAGCCATTACCATAATAAAGAGAGGAGGAACAATTTTTTTGATTCGCTTTTTGTAGTAATCCCTTATATGAAAATCTCCGCTTTCCCATGCCTGTTCACTTGTTGTAAACATCAGGTAACCGGATAATACAAAAAACAGAGGGACGCCTAAGAAACCTCCCCGTATAACAGAGGGAAACATATGGTACAGAACAATTCCTGTTATACCGATTCCCCGCAGTGCATCCAATCCTTTTCTTTTCTGTGTTTTGCTGTTGTCTTTCATCATATCAAACCCGCCTTCTTTAAAAATACTTTTACATAAGTTTTACTTTGTAAACCAAATTATATTCCAAATGGTTTATTGTGTCAACCTTTATTTAAAAAAATTTACAAGTAATAAATTTTTTGCTAAAATAAATAATGTAGGTAAATAAAAAAGACAATGACAAGCGTCATGCGAAAGAGAGGTAAAAGTATGAAAATAAAAAGGGTGCTTTCTCTGGTTCTGGTGTTTACACTGGTATTACTGCTTCCGGTGTCAAACTCCGAGGCGGCGAATAAAGCAAAGAAAAAAGCTGTAAAACTCAGCGCAAAGAAACTGACTCTCACGGTGGGTCAGAAAAAGAAAGTGAAAGTAAAGAATGCCAAGGCCAAAAAAGTAACCTGGTCGGTAAACAAAAAGGGCAAAAATATTGTAACACTTTCTAAACAGTCTAAAAAAGGCGTTACAATTAAGGCGGCGAAAAAAGGTAAGACAACGGTAACCGCTAAGATTAAGGTGGGTAAAAAGACCTATAAGAAAACGGTAAAAGTAACCGTAAACAATAAACCGGTTACCGCCATTACGATATCTTCCGTAAAGGTGTTAAACTGGCGTACGGTTCAGGTGAGCTTAAGTGCAGCACAGGCGTTGTCTGTCAGCAACTTTACTGTTAAGACGAAAAAGAATGCGAAAGGAAGTTATACGCGTACGTTAAAGATAGAAAAGGTTGCTACTTCGGACAAGCGTATCTATAAACTCACTCTGGACAGCGAGAGTTATATTTCTGATAATTGCTATGTGCAAGTTACGGCACGTGGTCTGAAAAAAAGTGGAACACTTTCCAAGGAGACGATATATACCGAGGGAGTTTTTCACTATACAGTAGACAATTACAATTATATTTACACGAACAAGGTAAATGACTCTGTCAGTAAATGGTTTTATGGTGATGGGTACGGCTATTGTACGTATTCGGTATCGGGACTGCCAACGGGGATTACCGGCAAAGTAAGCGATGATGGAGAGCATTTGGAATTTAGCGGAAAACCAACAAAGGCAGGTGTCTTCCGAGGAAAAGTTGTGGCAAAAGACGAAATGGGAAATACTTACACCTATAATATAGTCTGGCTTATTGGAAGTGCCAATACCATAGTGGCGGCATGTGCACCAATCTACGGTGTAGTCAATACGGACGGTAAATATTATGTAAGCCAAAAGGTTTATGCGGTAGGTGGAAGTGGTTCATATGACTATGCAACTCAGGGTAATGCGTATGGACTGGAGATATCGTCTACCTACTACGTGAGTGGCTATCTGCCAGCGACGGGAAATTATAGCATAAATATACAGGTTACGGACAAAAACAATTCATCCATAAAAACGGCGGCGGTTTTGTCAGCATCTATTCAGGCGGGTAGAACCATTTCCGGTGTTATCAAGGATGCCAGAGGCAATGCCCTGTCAAATGCCAGTGTTGAATTTGTGAATAAGAATAAATCAAACCGTTATACGCCGTATGGTTATACATATACGGATAGCAAGGGTGCTTATTCCATCCGGTTGGTTGATGGTACATATAATGCCTATGCATATGGTTATAACACAGAGGGAGAAATTGTTGCTGTCACGGTGAATAAGACAAGATCCGGGATAGACTTTACCCTTCCGGTATATCCCATTACTGTGAAAAGCAATAATGTGGATGCAGATGCCTCGAAGTTCAGTTCATGGTATGATTATGAGTATAACTACTATGGTTCCGGCAATAAATTATACTTAAAGGCGGGGACACACAAACTGGAAAATTCCTATACAACGGATATGGCAAAGTACACAGGAACTATTAATGCGACAGTGACTTCCCGCACTACTTCCGTGACTGCCACGATAACCAGTAGCAATCCGGTTGTGGGAAACATTACTGCAGAACAACCGAGGAATCTCACTGTGTCCGATTCCTCGCAAAATTGTTATCGCTTTACTCCAAAAACGACAGGTACTTACTACTTCACGACATCGGGAGATATAGAGTGTTATATTCGTCTTTATGATGCATCGGGGAAGTCTCTACCACCTATATACAGAGGTACTAATATGAAATTTGAACTTTCTTGTAAGGCGGGAGCCACTTATTACATTGACATTAAACCGTATGATAGCAATGAGTCCGGTTCCATGGAACTGCTTGTGTCGGCTACGGCTCCAAATAGTGGCGAATAAGGTTGACAACTTAAACTCGTTTCGTTATAATAAAGATTGCAAAATATATAAAAAATATTGTGTGAAAAAAATCACACAGTAAAGGGGGATATAATGAAACAAGAAGTTCGAGTAACAAACAGTGAATGGTATGTGATGCTTTGTTTATGGGAGGAATCCCCGAGAACATTGATGCAGCTTGTACCGATTTTAAAAGAACGGGTGGGATGGAGTAAGAGCACCTGTGCAACGATGGTACGAAGAATGTCAGAAAAGGGATTGATCGGATATGAGGAAAAGGGTAAGACAAAATGCTTTTTCCCGAAGGTGCAGAAAGAAGATGTGGTGGTACAGGAAACAAGAGACTTTTTGCAGCGGATTTACGACGGAAGTGTCGGGATGATGATGAGTGCTTTGGTGCGTCAGAATGATTTATCCAAAGAGGATATTCAGGAATTGCAGGAAATACTAAAGAAGGCAGAAAATGAGTCAGGAAAAGGTACAAAGTGAGAAACGTTAATTAAGGGAAAGGAAGACAGGGGAAGTAATGTTCTTTTTAGGATTTGCATTGGAATCTTTTGAATTCGTATTAGAATCTTCATTGTTGGTATTGATGATTTTGGGGATTCGTAAAATCTTTGCAGGAAAAATACGATATGCCGGAATTTATGCTCTCTGGTTTCTGGTTTTGTTACGGTTTATGATACCGGTCAATATTGTTTCCACGCCATTCAGTGTCGGAATGTTTATCCCCGAGGCGCTTTCAACACAGGAAAATGGAGACATAGCCGGGAAAAATCAGAAAGAGATAACAGGAGAAGTAAACAGTTTCCGTGCTGACGAAATATCCGGAAAAGACCGTCAGGCGGGTAGAGCAGAAAATCAGAGTGACTCTGTGTTAGCCCTACAGGGAATCAATCAGGGACAGCAAAGTGATTCCGGGAGCCTGATAGGCAGTTTCCATATAAACTGGCGAGTGTTTGTTAGAAATGGCCGGTTGATTATTTCCGGACTTATTTTGCTATGGTTTGTGATGTCCAATGTATTGCTCATTCGAAAATTAAAGAGAAACCGTGTGTTATATGGTAAAAGAAATACAGTAAAAATATATGTGACCTCCGGTGTTAAAAATCCATGCTTATATGGTTTTTTGCGACCGGCAATTTATATTCCAAAGGGGCTTGTAGGTTATGGCGAGATGGGAGTGGGGGAGAGTGAGATTGAACAGATTATTACCCATGAGTATGTGCACTATCGGCATGGAGACCATATCTGGGCGATGCTCAGGATGCTTTTAGTATCCATGTACTGGGTTGACCCATTTTTGTGGATGGCAGTATCCTGTTCGAAAAAGGATGCTGAGTTATTCTGTGATGAGACGGTTATCCGGTTACTGGGAGAAGAAAACCGTTTTCATTATGGTAAGATGTTAGTGAGACTGGCAGGGGATGCCAGTTGGGGAGAATTTCGTTATCCGATTATGTCCATGAGCAGACGGGGAAAAGAAATGGAAAAAAGAATCCGTGCAATCAGCAGTAAAAAGAGCTATTCCCGGTGGAAGATCCTTCCTCTTGTACTGCTTGTATTACTGGCGGCAGGGATTACCTGCAGTGCGGCAAGTGTACCGTCGGTGGGAGAAGTAAATCAGGAAGAGCAGACAGAGAATTCAGTCAGTGGCGCAGCGGTTGGCGTTGAAAATGGAGAGAAGAACAGGAAAACACAGGTCTCTGCGCAACAGTCGTCTATGTCGTCTACGGATAACGGATATGTAACGACATACGGTGGTGATGTAAGCGAATTACCTTTTTCTGATGTAAAAGCGATAGAGCAGGCGTTCGGGCAATACATAGAAATTTTTACGGCTGCCGTAAATACAGGAAATTCAGACAATATGTATCAGGTGCTGTATGAAGGAAGCGATGTGTATGTGCAGCAGTGTGAATTAGTAAAAAATTATTATAAACGTGGAATCAAAGAGAAGGTAAAGACGTGTTCGATTTCATCACTCAATGTTATATCCCCAACTCAGGTGGAGATTATTTCCATGGAAAAAATAAAGGTTTTCTATACGGATACTGAGGATGAGATAAAGGCAATAAAGAAAGAAACGATAAAGCAAAAATCAAAGCTTATTAAGCAGCAATATCTGTATACCTGTGAGTATATTGATGAACAGTGGATTATAACGGGAATGGATGATATATCCTAGTTATGCCGGTGAGAGTAGAAACAAAAAAAGCGGGCATATTGCAGAACCGACTCCCAAAGCCAGACTAAAAATCTAACGATTGGAGGACGGTTTAGGCAGTATGTCCGCTCTTTTCATCTGTATGGTTATCGTCTGCGGGAAAATTTTTGTTCGCAGTACATGCAGCGATAGATTCGGTTTTTCTTGTCGGTCAGTTTAAAACGGTGTGGCAGCTCCTGTTCAATAGAAGTAATACATCTTGGATTTTTACACTTAATGACATTAGTTACGGTATCCGGCAGATGCAATGACCGCTTTTCCACGATTTCATTGTCCCGTATGATATTAATGGTAATATTTTCATCTAAAACCCCCAGCACATCCAAATCAATGGTAAGAGGTCCCTCGATTTTAATAATATCCTTTTTGCCCATTTTATTGCTTTTCGCATTTTTAATAATAGCAACGGAACAGTCTAACTTTTCCAACTCCAAATAGTAGTAAATTTCCATGGCGCCGCCTGCCTTAATATGGTCAATGACAACGCCTTCATTTAATCCTCCGATATTTAACATTGATTTGACACCTCCAGTAAGGTTATAATGAGAGCCATTCGTATATATACCCCATATTGTGCCTGCTTGAAATAAACGGCCCGCGGATCATCATCCACATCGGTGGAAATTTCATTGACCCGGGGAAGGGGATGAAGTACCAGCATGTCTTCCGGTGCCAGCTTCATTTTTGGGGCATCCAGTATAAAGCTGTCCTTTAACCGTATGTAATCTTCTTCATTAAAAAAGCGTTCCCGCTGTACACGGGTCATATATAAAATATCCAGTTCCGGAAGTACATCCTCTAACACATTGACTTCTTTATATTCAATGCCACCGGCATCCAGCGTGTCTTTCCGCAGATAATCCGGAATTTTTAATTCCGGCGGGGAAATCATAACAAATTTCACATTCGAATAGCGCACCATAGCTTCAATCAGTGAATGAACGGTTCGTCCGAATTTTAAATCACCGCAGAGTCCGATGGTTAGGTTGTCAAGCCGTCCTTTGAGATTTTTTATTGTCAGCAAATCCGTCAGAGTCTGGGTAGGATGATTATGACCGCCGTCTCCGGCATTGATGACCGGAATGGAAGAGTGTAGAGAAGCTACATACGGCGCACCTTCCTTCGGATGCCGCATGGCACATATATCAGCATAACCGGAAATAACACGAATGGTGTCAGCAACACTTTCGCCCTTTGAGGCGGAACTGGAATCAGCAGAAGAAAAACCGAGAACCTGTCCACCAAGATTTAACATGGCAGATTCAAAACTAAGACGGGTGCGGGTGCTTGACTCGTAAAAACAGGTAGCCAGCTTTTTTCCCTTACAGACTTCAGAATATCTTGTAGGCTCTTTAATGATTTTCTCAGCAAGAGTAATCAGCTCATCGACATCCTCTACCGATAAATCCAGAGCATTCATTAGATGTCTCATTTTCCCTCCGTTCTGCCATGACAGGATGGCATTTTAGTAATTAGGCGGCAATTGGTATCTGCCACTTTTGGTAAATATTTTACATCATTTTTACGGGGATGACAACAGTGAATTAGAGGGAAAAAACAAATTTTATTTGCAATCTATCAGAAAAGCAAGTATACTATAATTCGGAAAAAAAGGATTTAAAATATAAGGAGGATGTGTATGGTAACATTATATGAAGGCGGAGCCTATCTAGTTCATGGTACGGAGTTAATTCCGGACAGTGGAGAGGCGCTGGCAGTAGTAGAAAGTAAAACAGGGGTTAAGACAACAAAAGAAGAAGCGTCTAAGGGAACGATGGCTTATGGAATCTTACGTGACCATAATACATCCGGAAATATGGAAAATCTGAAAATTAAATTTGATAAACTGACTTCCCACGATATTACCTTTGTCGGAATCTTACAGACGGCAAGAGCTTCGGGGCTGGAAAAATTCCCGGTGCCTTATGTGCTTACAAACTGTCATAACAGTCTTTGTGCCGTGGGAGGAACCATTAACGAGGATGACCATGTATTTGGTCTTTCCTGTGCGAAAAAATACGGTGGTATTTATGTGCCACCTCATCAGGCTGTCATTCATCAGTTTGCCAGAGAAATGCTGGCTGCCGGCGGAAATATGATTCTTGGCTCTGACAGCCATACCCGCTATGGTGCGCTGGGAACCATGGCTGTAGGAGAGGGCGGACCGGAAATTGTAAAACAGCTGTTGGAGCAGACCTATGATATTCCGATGCCGGGGGTTGTTGCCATTCACCTTACCGGTAAGCCGGAAAAAGGAGTAGGACCTCAGGATATTGCCCTTGCCATTATCGGTGCCGTATTTAAAAACGGATATGTAAATAATAAAGTAATGGAATTTGTCGGAGAGGGAATTGATAATCTCAGTGTGGATTACCGTATCGGTGTTGACGTTATGACAACAGAGACAACCTGTCTTTCCTCTATCTGGAGAACCGATAATCAGGTGAAAGAATTTTATGAGATTCACGGCAGAAGCGGAGATTACAAAGAATTGAATCCGGCTGAGGTGGCATATTATGACGGTGTTGTGGAGGTAGATCTTTCTGCCATTAAGCCAATGATTGCCATGCCGTTCCACCCAAGTAATGTATATACCATTGAAGAATTAAACAATAATCTGGAGGATATTCTCCGGGATGTGGAAAAGAAAGCACTTGTCAGTCTGGATAACAATAACATTGACTTTAAGTTGACAGATAAGGTTCGTGACGGAAAGCTTTATGTAGAGCAGGGTGTCATTGCCGGTTGTGCCGGTGGTGGCTATGAAAATATCTGTGATGCTGCCGATATTCTCCGCGGCAAAACGATAGGCGCCGATGAATTTTCCTTAAGTGTTTACCCGGCATCCCAGCCTGTATTTATGGAATTGGTTAAAAATGGACGGATTGCCGATTTGATGGCTACCGGTGCCACTGTCCGCACAGCTTTCTGCGGTCCTTGTTTTGGTGCAGGAGACGTGCCGAGCAATAAGGGACTCAGTATCCGTCATTCCACAAGAAACTTCCCGAACCGTGAAGGTTCTAAGGTGACAAACGGACAGATTGCTTCCGTAGCTCTTATGGATGCCCGCTCCATAGCCGCAACAGCAGCTAACAAAGGATATCTGACGGCAGCTACGGATGTAGATGCCGAGTATACGAAACCAAAATATTATTTTGATAAATCCATTTATGACAACCGTGTCTTTGACGGTGTCGGAAAAGCTGACCCGGATGTGGAAATCAAATTTGGTCCTAATATTGTGGACTGGCCGGAAATGCATGCGTTGACAGATGACGTACTGTTAAAGGTAGTTTCCATGATTCATGACCCGGTTACTACCACCGATGAGCTGATTCCGTCCGGAGAAACCTCCTCCTACCGCTCGAATCCGCTGGGACTGGCTGAATTTACCTTGTCCAGAAAGGATCCGGCTTATGTAGGTAAGGCAAAAGAGGTTCAGAAGGTGGAAAAGGCGAGAATTGCCGGAACCGATATTTATGCCGAGGATGAAAAACTAAAGGGTATTTATGATACGATAAAAGAGAGGTTTGATATCGTACCGGAAAATACTGAGGTGGGAAGTGTTATCTTTGCCGTAAAACCGGGAGATGGTTCGGCCAGGGAGCAGGCAGCCAGCTGCCAGAGAGTTCTTGGCGGTATGGCAAATATCGCAAGGGAATATGCCACGAAGAGATATCGTTCCAACCTGATTAACTGGGGTATGCTTCCATTTGTCTTTGACGGCGAGCTTCCTTTTGATAAGGATGACTATATCTTTGTCAAGGATATTAAAAAAGCCATTGAGACAAAGAATGATACGATAAAGGCCTATGTTGTAAATCAAGGAATGCAGGAGATTGAACTTCATCTCGGAAATTTGACAGAGGATGAAAGAGATATTATCCTGAAGGGCTGCCTGATTAATTATAACAAAAAGAACTAAAATTAATATGAGAAAAACCTTCGCAGGACTCTGCCTGTCTGGCAGGGTGCGAAGGTTTTTTTGTTGGCACCATCGTGCTAATCTGTAATTTCAATAGCACTTGTGGGACATTCTTCTGCTGCCTGTCTGGCATCTTCCTCAAGCTCCTCCGGTACAACATCCACCTGAGCCTCTGCCTTCCCATCATCATTAAACTCATACACTGTGCTACAAGAAGAAACACACATACCGCAGGAAATACAAGTATCCTGATCCACATAAGTCTTCATACATCACAACTCCTTTATCATATTTTTATCAGTATAGACAGATATATTTTTTTTATACGAAAGAGCAGGTGAATTTTATTTGTTGCAAAAAAAGGGGGTGGTATCCTATTCACGACTCTGCGTTTTATCCGCCGCAGGCGGATGCGAAGCCATAGCAGAGAGTGATAGGATACCAATCCCCTTTTTAAACAAGAAACAAAATCAATCCTCATCAATAACCTGTATTTCCAAATAATCAAACTCTATCGTCTCAATAAAATTATCCTGCTCAAAGCGGGTTTTATCAATTCGTTTGAATTCTGCTATATTTTTATCCAACCATATCGGCTCCTGCAAATCAAAGGCCATACAGAACTCATGCAGACCCGCAAACACCTTTTTTGTCCGGTTCATGGTTATATCGGAATTTTCATATACCATGTCCTGTAACAGATGGTTATCTTTAAAAATTTTTCCCCAGATACGAAACATAGTTCCCCCATTTCTCCGATTGGATTTCATGTCATCTTAGTACGATGGTGTCACCGTACTAACAGCCGGTAAATGTAATATTTGAAATTATATATAGTTTTTTGCAAAATGTAAAGAATTATTTGACTTTCTAGCTATTTCTCTTATAATAGAATTGTAGTATTATGTAAAGATTTCACTGGACTGACAGTGCCGCAAAGTAGTATGCAGATAGGAGAAAGCTATGTTAGATGAGGAATTGCAAACATCATATATCAAACAGCTTCGTCTTCCGAAAGACAGGGACAACGTATTTGATAATGAAGACCGGGAGTTTGAAGAGATGATGATGATGTACAGTTGTGCCATCAAAGAAGTGAAAACAAAGCTTCAGGTTTTAAACGATGAACTCTCACTGTCAAAGAAACGAAATCCGATTGAGTTTATAAAAACGAGAATTAAGCAGCCAGAGAGCATTGCTACCAAGCTGAAGAAAAAAGGACTTCCCATTACGGTAGAGGCTGCCAAGGAAAATCTGAATGATGTGGCAGGAGTACGAGTGATCTGTGCGTTTATTGATGATATTTATAAAGTAGCAGATATGTTTACGACACAGGATGATATTAAGCTGATTAAAATTAAGGATTATATTAAAAATCCTAAAATGAACGGTTATCGCAGCCTGCATCTGATTGTAGAGGTTCCCGTATTTTTCTCCGACCGGAAAAAACAGATGCGGGTAGAGGTGCAGATACGGACCATTGCCATGGATTTCTGGGCAAGTTTAGAGCATCAGGTAAAATACAAAAGAGATGTGAAGGATGCAGAAAATATTGTATATGAGTTGAGGGCCTGTGCCGATGTCATAAACCGGACAGACTATCATATGCAGGCAATACGGGACCGTATTGTGGAGGTTGACTAGATACATAAACAGAAAGAAATGAGGATAGATATGGCAAAGCGAATTGATGGAAAATTAATTTCTGCACAGGTAAAGGATGAGTGCAGGGAAAAAGTAAAAAAAGAGAATTTAGAGGTAACTCTTGCTGTTATTCAGGTGGGAAATGATCCGGCCTCTACCGTTTATGTCGGAAACAAAAAGAAGGCGTGTGAATACATAGGAATCCGTTCTTTAGCCTATGAATTGCCGGAGGAAACGACAGAAAAACAACTGTTGGAATTGGTGGAAAAGCTGAATCAGGATGATACGGTAAACGGAATTTTAGTACAGCTGCCGCTGCCGTCACATATTGATGAAGATAAAGTCATAGAAACGATTTCCCCGAAAAAGGACGTGGATGGTTTTCACCCGCAGAGCGTTGGCGCTCTCAGTATCGGACAGCCGGGCTTTGTATCCTGTACGCCGGCGGGCATTATCCAGCTGTTAAAAAGAAGTGGCGTGGAAATGGACGGAAAGGAATGTGTTATTGTAGGAAGAAGTAATATTGTCGGCAAACCGATGGCGTTACTAATGCTTAGAGAAAATGCCACGGTGACGATATGTCACAGCCACACAGCGAATTTGAAAGAAGTGACAAAACGTGCGGATATATTAATTGTGGCAATCGGAAAGCCAAAATTTATCACCCGTGAATATGTAAAAGAGGGGGCGGTTGTCATTGATGTAGGAATTCACCGCAATGAGAATAATAAACTGTGCGGCGATGTGGATTTTGAAGATGTAGAGCCAATAGCATCAGCCATTACTCCGGTTCCGGGTGGAGTAGGGCCAATGACGATTGCCATGCTGATGAATAACTGTGTAGAAGCAAAGTAAACACCTGTATAAGGATGAATAGACGATGAAACTCTTTTTTGTATCACTGGGATGCGATAAAAATCTTGTCGACAGTGAGAAAATGCTGGCGTTGTTAGCAAAACATTCGATTGAAATTACCGATGATGAGAAGGAAGCGGAAATCATTATTGTCAATACCTGCAGCTTTATCCATGATGCGAAGCAGGAAAGTATTGAGACAATACTGGAGATGGCACAATTAAAAAAAGAGGGGAAATGCCGTGTTCTCATTGCTGCCGGATGTCTGGCACAGCGTTATGCCAGGGAGATTCCGGAGGAAATACCAGAGGTGGATGCGGTAGTGGGAACTTCTGCTTATGATGAAATTGTCTCTGTCGTCGAGAGCAGTCTTGGTGGAGAAAAAACGCGGCTGTTAAAAGATATTGATTATCTGCCGAAGGGGCTGACAGACAGGATGGCGGCTTCCTCGGGATATACCTCGTATTTGAAAATAGCAGAGGGGTGTAATAAACACTGTACCTACTGTATTATACCTTCCCTGCGGGGAAAATACCGCAGCGTTCCGATGGAGGAGTTAGTTACAGAGGCAGAAGCTCTGGCAGCCCGAGGAACGAAAGAACTTATTCTCATTGCACAGGAAACGACAGTGTACGGGGTAGACCTTTACGGAAAAAAGAGTCTTCCGGTGCTGTTGCAAAAGCTGTGCCGGATTAACGGTATCGAGTGGATTCGACTTTTGTACTGTTATCCGGAGGAGATTACCGAAGAGCTTTTGCTGGTAATGAAAGAGGAAGAAAAGATTTGTCACTATCTGGACCTTCCAATCCAGCATTGCAATGATGCCATATTAAAACGAATGGGAAGAAGGACCGGAAAAGAAGACTTAATTCAAAAAATAGAAATGATACGGAAAATTTTGCCAGAGGTTACTTTGCGTACAACATTGATTAGTGGTTTTCCGGGAGAAACATCGGAAAACCATGAAGAGTGCATTGATTTTATTTCTCGGATGCGTTTTGACAGACTGGGGGTATTTCCTTACTCGCCGGAGGAGGGAACGCCGGCCGCTGAATTTGAAAATCAGCTTTCGGAGGAAATAAAGAGGCAATGGGCAGATGAAATTATGGAGACGGAACAGGAAATTATATTCTGCCAGAACGAAGCCATGATCGGAAAAAAATTCCGAGTCATCGTGGACGGTTATCTGCCGGAGGAAGCCGTATATATCGGAAGAACCTACCGGGATACGCCGGATATTGATGGTTGCGTGTTTTTTTCGTCAGGGTATGAAATTGTTTCCGGTACGTTTGTTACCGTCGAAGTAACGGATGCAAAGGGCTATGACTTAATCGGGGAAATATGTAATGAGGAGGAAATGTGAATGAATGTGCCAAATCGGTTAACAATATTACGGGTAATAATGATTCCCCTCTTTGTGTTAGCAATGCTGTGGCAATCCTTCCCCTATTCCGATTATATTGCGGGAGGGTTATTTATCGCGGCCTGCATAACAGATTTCTTTGACGGATATCTGGCGAGAAAATATAATCAGGTGACAACCTTTGGAAAATTTATGGACCCATTGGCAGATAAGCTGCTTGTTTGTGCGGCACTCATCTGTTTTCTGGCGGATGACAATGCGGAAATGCCGGTGTGGGTTGTTATTATTATAATCAGCCGGGAATTTATTATCAGCGGCTTCCGTCTGGTGGCGGCAGAAAAAGGTGTTACTATATCGGCCAGTTACTGGGGAAAGGTAAAAACCGTTGTTCAGATGGCAATGTCCATTTTACTTATCTTCAATTTTACCCATCCGGTATTCCGGATTATTGATGTGGTATTTATTTATGCGGCATTAGTCCTCACAGTGATTTCGCTGGTGGACTATATATATAAAAATCGTGGTGTAATGAAGGATATGAAGTAGGGATGAATAAGGAATCGGAGCTTGTCAATAAACTGACAAAAAAACAATATACAATTACAACAGCTGAATCCTGCACAGGAGGACTTTTATCGGGAACCATTGTCAATGTCAGCGGTGTTTCCGATGTTTTGAATTGCAGCTTTGTTACCTATGCCAATGAAGCAAAAGAAAAACTTGTTTTTGTGAAGCATGCGACGCTAGAGCAGTACGGAGCAGTCAGCGAGCAGACCGCGGCGGAGATGGCACTGGGCTGTGCCAAAGCGGCAAATGCCAACATGGGGCTTTCCACTACCGGAATTGCGGGTCCCGGGGGCGGCACACCGGAAAAACCGGTGGGACTGGTTTATATCGGATGTGCTCTGAATGGTAATGTGTTTGTAGAACGTCATGAGTTTCAGGGAGATCGTTCACAAGTTCGTAAAAAAGCGGTCTGTGCGGCATTGGAATTCGCAATATCTTGTTTGGACGGTGAATAATCATATGATGAAGAAAAGAGTAATCGGTTTGTTTTTGTTTTTGACCTTTACACTTGTTGTTAGTGGGACAGGTTGTGAACAGGAAAAGGCGAATCCTTCGCCGTCAGCGGTGGCAACTCCGAAAAATAATATGAAAACACTGACAATATATTCGATTAATTCAGATACGATGGATCTGATTCCGGTCCGTGTAAAAGAGGACCAGCAGAAGCTTTCGGAAAAATATATCACTTCCCTTGTTTTAGAGAATCTGGAAGAAAAGGACATCATTATCCATAAGATAAAAAAACAGGGAAAAAGTGTTATTGTTTCTTTTTCCTCGAAGGGAAAGCCGGTTAAAAACTGTAGTGAGGAAATGGAAAACCTGATATTGGAATGTTTTGCTAATAGTTTATTAGATAACCTCAAGGACTGTCATAAGGTGATTTTCCGTTGCGACGGAAGGGGTTATAAAAGTGAGCATCAGTCTTTTGAGATAAATGAAGTGTATACTTCAAAATAGCGAAAACCGAGGGTACGCATGAAAAGCATTGTAGTTGTTGGCGGAGGAGCTGCCGGTATGATGGCAGCCATCCAAGGTGCAGGGACCGGTCATAAGGTTACCCTGATTGAGAAAAATGAAAAACTGGGAAAGAAGCTCTTTATCACAGGAAAAGGTCGATGCAATATAACCAATGCCTGTGATGTTTCTGTGTTGTTTCACAATATTGTTTCCAATCCGAAATTTTTATATAGTGCCTTCTATGGTTTTTCGAATGCCGATACGATAGAATTCTTTCATTCTCTTGGATTACAGACAAAAATTGAGCGGGGAGAGCGTGTTTTTCCCTTGTCAGATAAATCCTCGGATGTCATCCGTCTGTTAGAAAAGGAATGTGAACGTCTGGGGGTAACCATCCACCGAAATACAACAGTAAAGGACATAAAAAAAGAAGGGAATATTGTAACAGGAGTTTTTTTGCAGGATGACACATTTTTATCTGCGGACAGCGTGATTCTTGCCGCCGGCGGTCTTTCTTATTCCGCTACCGGTGCCACGGGGGATGGATATAAAATGGCGGAAAAACTGGGACATACGGTCACCAGACTGCGTCCCGGCCTGACCGGTATGGTAACAAAGGAAGAGGCGGCGGCAAAAATGCAGGGGCTGACTTTAAAAAACGTTTCTGTGGAGATTACCGGGGAGAATCATTCAAAAAAGAAATACTACAAAGGTTTCGGGGAACTTTTATTGACCCATTACGGTGTCAGCGGACCATTGATACTCAGTGCCAGCAGTCTTGTGGGAGATTGTCTGGAAAAAGAGCCTCTCTGCCTTCACATTGATTTAAAACCGGCACTGGAAAGGGAACAGCTCGACAAAAGGCTTTTGCGAGATTTTGAGGAAATGAAAAATGTTTCACTGAAAAATGCCCTGGCACACCTGCTTCCCAAAAGTATGATTCCGGTCATGCTTGAGTATTGTGGACTGGCCCCGGGAAAAAAGGTGAATCAGATGACAAAAGAGGATAGAGGGCGGCTTTTAACGGGAATGAAGGATTTTAAACTGACCTTAACCGGACTTCGGGATATTGAAGAAGCCATTATAACCAGAGGGGGTATCAAGGTCAGTGAAGTGGATCCTGCCACCATGGAATCCAAGCTGGTAGGGGGTCTGTATTTTGCCGGTGAAATACTGGATTTGGATGCCTTGACAGGAGGATTTAATTTACAGATTGCATGGTCTACCGGTTATGCAGCCGGTAATCAGAAATAGCACGATGGTGCCATCGTACCAGGGCGGCGAGGGTTGTCATACATAAACAAGGGAAAGGATGAAAACAATGAATATTGCAATTGATGGACCTGCTGGAGCAGGAAAAAGCTCAATTGCCAGACTGGTGGCAGAGCAAATGTCTTTTATTTATGTCGATACGGGGGCGATGTTTCGCACCATGGCATATTATTTTTTGGAAGAGGGGATTGACACTGCCGATGAAGAAGCAGTAAATGCCGGCTGTGACAGTATTGATATCCGGATTGAATATCAGGATAATAAACAGCATATCTTTTTAAACGGCACGGATGTGTCCGAAAAAATTCGGCAGGAGGAAGTGGGGAAAAATGCTTCTATTGTGGCAAAATATAGCAAGGTCCGCACAAAGCTGTTGGAGCTACAAAGACAGATGGCGGCAGCCAATGATGTCATTATGGACGGACGGGATATTGGTACGGTAGTTCTGCCCCAGGCAGAGGTAAAAATTTTTCTCACGGCAAGCTCCCTTGTAAGGGCGAAAAGACGATTTAAGGAGTTACAGGAAAAAGGTGTGGACTGTAATCTGGAGGAAATTGAAAAGGATATTATTGCCAGAGATGAGCAGGACATGAACCGGGAAATTGCTCCGTTAAAACAGGCCGAAGATGCCGTGCTTGTGGATACCTCGGACATGACCATTGACGAGGTAGTGGACAAAATAAAAGAAATAGCCGGGAGGTAGAGGCGTGAAGGTGGAGTTAGCAGAGAGCGCAGGATTTTGTTTTGGGGTAAAGCGGGCCGTTGATACGGTATATCGTCTTGCACAGGAGAAGCCGGAAGCGGTATATACGCTGGGACCGATTATCCACAACGAGCAGGTTGTATCGGATTTAAACGAGCGTGGGGTCCGTGTGGCAGACAAGGTGGCAGATATAAAAAATTCCGGGGAAGCCACTCTTGTTATCCGTTCCCACGGGGTGTCAAAGGCCGTTGTGGAAGAGCTTGACAGGCAGGGGATTTCCTATGAGGATGCCACCTGTCCCTTTGTGAAAAAAATACATGAAACCGTATCCCATTATAGCGGGAAGGGATACCATATTATTATTATCGGTTCGCCGTCCCATCCTGAGGTTCAGGGCATTCTTGGTTGGACTTCA
>JAFLTC010000110.1 GCA_022510615.1 Lachnospiraceae bacterium
CCGGCTGCTGGGACATTTGGACGAGATCATGTCCGCCAGTGTTGTCGTCGCCATCGCGGGCATGGAGGGGGCGCTGGCCAGCGTCATCGGCGGGCTGGCCGACTGCCCGGTCATCGCGGTACCAACCAGCGTGGGCTACGGGGCCAGCTTTGGCGGGCTGAGCGCGTTGCTGTCGATGCTGAACTCCTGCGCCAGCGGCGTCAGCGTGGTCAATATCGACAACGGTTTCGGCGCGGGGTATCTCGCAAGCATGATAAATCACATCGGAGGGAGCGGGAAATGAAAACATTGTATTTTGAATGCAATATGGGGGCCGCGGGGGACATGCTCGCCGCCGCGCTGCTGGAGCTGCACCCGGACCCGGCGGGCGTGCTGGCCCGGCTGAATGCGGCGGGCATCCCCGGCGTGGAATTCAGCGCGGCGCCCTCTGTAAAATGCGGTATCACAGGGACGCACGTCTCGGTGAAAGTCCACGGCGTGGAGGAAGAAAGCCTCGACGTCCATGACCACGAGCACCACCATCACGACCATGAGCATGAGCATGAGCACCATGACCACGGACACCATCACCGCCACGAAC
>JAFLTC010000111.1 GCA_022510615.1 Lachnospiraceae bacterium
GGAAAGATGATGTTGCATAGTTTTATGGTGTTCCTACGGCCACAAGTCTATATATTGCTGCCAAATTTATATTGAAGTTGACATTTGTTTGGCATATGCATATAATAAAAGCATAAAGAAGCACTGCGACAAGCGGTTAGCTTCTGTGTAAGAAGTTAAATAATTACTTATTTAAACAACCGTTCACTTTGCCGAGTGGCGGTTGTTGCTCTTTACAATTATCGTAACGGTGTATTTACCGATATGTAATGTAATTCGCATAAGCCTCACCCCCTTTCGAGGGATTAAAGAGGTGACTTTCAGCCCCTCTTGGCCAACCGCCTGCCGCTATGCAGTGCTTCCCGTCCAATTAAGGACTTTTCTATTGTAACAATACTTCTCCGACGTGTCAAGAAAATGTATATTCTAAAATGTTTTATTGTATATTTAGGATGATTCCATATTTCATAGACGGCGAGATGTTCTTTTAATTTTGAGTGTATTACCCGTTTTGCAAACTGGATTAATATCATGTATTTCAAATTATAGCATAACAAGGAGAACAATATGAAAATAGCGACCTATAATATTTGG
>JAFLTC010000112.1 GCA_022510615.1 Lachnospiraceae bacterium
TATGGATGAAAGAATCAGGTAAGATAAATGCTGTATTTGAGAAAAATATGCTGCTCTGGGAAAGGGTTTGAACATTTTATGCAATTGTGTTATAATATTTAAGATTGCGGGCAGGTACGCTTGACCCGAGACCACTGAAATGCACATTTATGTAAATGTGTATTTCAGTAGTTTCGGAAGCTCCTGCTCGTAAATATACAAAGAAAAGGAGAATACTATGTACAAGAAATTTGAAATGGAACTTGCCGGCAGAAAATTAAGAGTTGATGTCGACAGAGTTGCTAAACAGGCAAACGGCGCGGTTCTTATGCATTATGGGGACACAACTGTTTTGTGTACTGCAACTGCATCTGAAAAGCCGAGAGAGGGAATTGATTTCTTCCCGTTAAGTGTTGAATATAACGAGAGATTATATTCCGTAGGAAAGATTCCGGGAGGATTTAACAAGAGAGAAGGTAAGGCATCAGAAAATGCGGTTCTTACTGACCGTGTTATAGACCGTCCGATGAGACCGTTATTCCCAAAGGATTATCGTAATGATGTAACACTGGAAAATCTGGTATTGTCTGTA
>JAFLTC010000113.1 GCA_022510615.1 Lachnospiraceae bacterium
CCAAAAAAGCCCTCGAGGTGCTCAAATACGGCGACCAAGAACACCTGTACGACGTGGTGCGGTATTTTGACAATACCTCCCGCCGGCAGAAGACCACCTTTGACGGCATCATCAACATGATGCAGAGCCGCTACGAGCAGAACCCCAATATGTATGAATACTACGAGCAGTTTATGATCGACGAGCCCTGCCCCGAATGCCACGGCGCGCGGCTCAACCCTGCCATCCTCGGCGTGACGGTGGGCGGCAAAAACATCGACCAGTTCTGCCGCATGAGTGTGACCGAGGCGGTGGAGTTTGTGGCGGGACTTGACTTTACCGAAAGCGAATGGACCATCGCCCGGGAGATCATCAAGGAGATCAAAGCCCGCCTTTCCTTCCTGGAAAGCGTGGGACTGGAATACCTGACCCTCTCCCGCACGGCGGGCACCCTGTCGGGCGGTGAGGCACAGCGCATCCGTCTTGCCACCCAGATCGGCAGTGCGCTTATGGGTGTGCTGTATGTGCTGGACGAGCCCAGTATCGGGCTGCATCAGCGGGACAACGACAAGCTGATCGCCACCCT
>JAFLTC010000114.1 GCA_022510615.1 Lachnospiraceae bacterium
CTGGATGACCTCCTGGGACTGATCCTCTTCTTTTCCGCTGTACTCGATCAGCTCACTGGGAAGAAATTTTAACAGGGTAGCCTCCAACAGTGCACCGTTGATGGGCTTTGCCAAATAGTTCTGGAAGCCGTTGCTCTGATAGATTTCCTCCGCACCGGACATGGCATTTGCCGTCAGGGCGATCACCGGAACATTCTGGCACAGTCCCTCCTGTTGCTTACGCAGACGGTTCAAGGTCTCCACGCCATCCATCTCAGGCATCATATGGTCCATAAAAATCACATTGTAAAATCTCGTTTTGGTCTTCTGCAGACATTCTGCTCCGCTTATGGCCGTGTCTACTTGGACCTTGGTTCCCCTTAACAGCTTCTTTGCCACGGTAAGATTCATTTCATTGTCATCCACGATCAGGACTTTGGCATCAGGTGCTTCGAAGCTCTGGTGGTATCTCTCCCGGTTGGCAATCTTTTTCTTGATCATCAGGTCCAGTGCGCCGATGGGCGCTTCATCCATGATCTGCTGCTCCACGATCACAGTAAATGTGGATCCCTTTGTGTAGATACTG
>JAFLTC010000115.1 GCA_022510615.1 Lachnospiraceae bacterium
GCTGCCTTTTCAAATATGCCTTTACGAACGGCTTCATAAAGACCTTCTTGGCAATGACATCCTCTGTGAAGTCAATCTCGGTTTCTTCGCCTTTTTGAGTAAATACGCCAATCCAATGACCTTTCATATTGTCATTTTCCATGTCGAACTCCCAGCGTTTGTAAGGTTCTTTCGCAGTAACCGTGAAGGTTGTTGCATATCCTTCTTTTGTGTACTCTATGAATCGATTTTCATCCACGATCTCTATTTTACTCAAATCGCTGCGCCACGCATATTCCTCAAGGGAAGTAACTGTTTCCCATGTCTGTTGAATACTGCTCCTGAAAGTGGCTTTTATATTTGAAACAGCCATTTTTAATCCTCCTATATTTCATTCGTAATTTAATACAATATAATTTATACCTATTTTTTTAAAATTTGTCAATAGTTTTTTTGATTGTAATTAAAATGTAATATCTCTGTAATATTTTGGTAACACAATTATTCTCCATAATATGCTTTTATATATATTTCTTTAATTTCTTCGACTGTTGGATATCTTGGATTTGCTCCTGTACATT
>JAFLTC010000116.1 GCA_022510615.1 Lachnospiraceae bacterium
CGTGATACCTCCCATAGCCTGTGCCAACGCCCTGCCCATGGCTGTATTGGTATTGCGTACCTGTATCTGCTTTCCGGTGTTCTTATTTCGGTTTCCAACATTTCCGGACTTCAGGCTGCCGCCTCCGCTGCTATCCTTCCCAGCCTGCTGTCCCACCGAATCCTGCTGCTTGGATGCCGCTTTTCTTTGGGCCTCTCTCACGTCCTCCATGGTGAGTCCCAGCTTCTTTAGCAGCTTTTCCGCGGCCTCATAGGATTCCGGATGCACGCTGGTAGCATCTAAAGGATTGTCGCCGTCCTGAATACGTAAAAATCCCGCACACTGTTCATATGCCTTGGGGCCCAATTTAGCTACTTTTAACAGCTGCTGCCTGTTGGTGAAACGGCCGTTGCTCTCCCTGTAATCCACAATATTTTTGGCAATGGCCTTGCTGATACCGGAAATATATTCCAAAAGGGATACGGAGGCGGTATTCAGATCCACGCCCACTCTGTTTACGCAGTCCTCTACCACACCCTCCAAAGTTTCTCCCAGCTTTTTCTGGTTCATATCGTGCTG
>JAFLTC010000117.1 GCA_022510615.1 Lachnospiraceae bacterium
CAGGAAGATTAATTATCAGCTTAAATTAAAGGAGATTACTATGGAACGGGATCGGCTGATTGATATCTATCAGCGTTCTGCGAATGGGAAAATTGTTGTCAGTGGTACTGCGAATGCGGGATGTGTGGTTATCATAAACGGTTTACAGCAGTACTTGCAGTCAGAATTTCGGAACGTAACAATTAAAAGGGTCAAGAAGGAAATATGGATTACATCGAATAAGCTCTCTCGTAAATGATAATTGACAGGGATGGAACGATATTTTAATCGTCCATCCCTTATTACTTCAAACATCTACAATACCCCAAAGTGTTCTGCGGCCTCTTTCCAATACTTCTCATCAATATCCGGCCAGGTAACACTCCCTTCCGCCTCTTCACATAGTTTCATGGCAAGCTGCAGGCAGGGTGTTGTGTAATCATCCCCTGTCTCAAGCGCATGAATGTTTAATTTGCTCCAATACAGAGATTTGTTTGCCAGACCGGAAGTTTCAAATTCCTTAATAATCATATCGACATTATAAGAAAGTTGAAAAAACTCTTCTTCCCACCCATTAT
>JAFLTC010000118.1 GCA_022510615.1 Lachnospiraceae bacterium
TCTTGTTGCCTTTTTTATTACGTCAGCCATCAGCACTCGCCCTCCAATCTGTCAATCTCAGCCTGAAGCTCCGCAGTAGCCTGTTCATACTGCTCTTTATTCGGGGCTGTGCCGTGCCAGCCAACCTGATTTTCCATAAATGAAACGCCCTTACCCTTTACGGTCTTTGCAAGAATTGCCGTGGGCTTGCCCTTTACGGTTTTCGCCTTTTCAAGCGCGCTTTGAATCTGCTCAAAGTCGTGACCGTCAATCTTGATTACTTCAAAGCCGAACGCTTCAAACTTCTTATCAAGAGGTTCAATGCCTGCAACTTCCTCAACGGTTCCGTCAATCTGTAAGCCGTTCTGGTCAACCATTACAACAAGGTTGTCAAGGTTGTTGTGCGCGGCGAACATTGCCGCCTCCCATACCTGACCTTCTTCAACCTCGCCGTCGCCGAGCAGTGTATATACACGATAGTCTTTCTTGTCAAGCTTTGCTGCAAGCGCCATGCCGCACGCTGCGGAAACGCCCTGACCCAGTGAGCC
>JAFLTC010000119.1 GCA_022510615.1 Lachnospiraceae bacterium
AGTTTGAGGAAAGAATTAAAAAGGTTATCAAAGAAGTCATTGAGGCGGGAAATGTCATTCTGTTTTTGGATGAACTGCACACTCTGATCGGAGCGGGCGGGGCTGAGGGAGCCATTGACGCCTCCAATATTTTAAAACCTTCCCTGGCCAGAGGGGAGATTCAGCTGATCGGAGCTACGACTATTGCAGAGTACCGTAAATATGTGGAAAAGGATGCTGCACTGGAGCGCAGGTTCCAGCCCGTGGATGCAACCGTTCGGATACTGACGGGTATCCGTCACAAATATGAGGAGCACCATCGCGTCACCATACTGCCTGAGGCTATTGAAGCGGCGGCAAAACTCTCAGACCGATATATCAATGACAGAAACCTGCCGGATAAAGCCATTGACCTGATTGACGAGGCCGCGGCAGCGGTGCGTTTGACCAGTGGCAGCATTTCAGAGAAACAGCAGGAGCTTTTGGCGGAAATTGAGAAAAAGGATGTGCAGATTGAGCGTTCTATCCGCATGGAGAACTAT
>JAFLTC010000012.1 GCA_022510615.1 Lachnospiraceae bacterium
CTTTTCACCCCCATTTTTTGCAGCCTTTCATGCAGCTCATCCACATAATAACTGACATAGCGATTATTGCTTCCCCAGGGGAACCGGTGAAGCTTCGGTTCTTTACCCGTTATTTTTTTAATGGTTTCGGAAGCCATTTGAAAATCTTCAAAAAAACTGTCCGCGTCACAGTATATGGTATTTCTTTTGTGGCAATAGGTGTGAACGCCGATACCATTCCCCTGTTCTATCGCCTGTTTTACAATATCTTCCCTCTCCGGTGTGATCTCATTTCCAATCAGAAAAAAAGTGGCAACCGCCTCCTTTTCTCTCAGGGTCTCTAATATGGTTCTCGTCGTTTCACTGGGTCCATCATCAAAGGTGAGATAGGCAATCTTTTTACTGTCTTCCTCCTTTTCCCTTTCTTTATTTTCTTCTGCCACCTGAGCAACAAAATGAGCAGTAGGTACATAAATTCCACTGCCTGTATGATGGCCCCAGTTTTGTTTTGCTTCATAAAATGTCAATACACTTAGCACGCACACGCATACAATGTAGACTGTTTTCTTCATGGGACATCCCTCAATGAAATTTCCGCTTATCATATACTATGCGGTATCAATAAAAAGGTGCGCCAAAAGACGCACCTTCCGACTGTAGGCAATCAATTTTCATCCAATACACTATTCATTTTTCCGGTTTATCTTCTTTAACATATAGTCCACTGTTCGATCCAGTGAATGTCCGTCACAACCGGCAAACAGCCGCTCACGAATCTCATCATGCTTACTATAATCATAGTTCTCCAGATTCTTCACATAATCTGCCAGTTCCTTTTCCGTTTCAACAATCGGACAAAATTGATTGTTTTCAAAAGAATTATACATACCATTCAGGTTTGGCGATTTCATCAACTGCTTTTCATAGTCAAATGCCGTCGAGAATACCGGCTTGTGGAAAAATACCGACTGATAAAAAATATCTCTGTAATCTCCGACCACAATATCACTCGCAACCATACAATCACGCAAAGAAATCTCTCCTGAAAGCCTCCTGCTGAATCCCGGAAGCGTAAATCGGTTGCGGGATGCTTTACCTTCCAATTGGTTATGATTGAGATATACGGCCACTCTGTAATCATCACTCAAAAGTCTTCTCAGAATATCCATCTCAAACAAATCCAGCCACAGTTCACAATCCTGTCTTCTTCTGACTGAAGGAATATAGAGAATAACCTTCTTCCCCCTGCTCTCAGGAAATACTTCATTCAGTTTTTTAACTGCCCTTGTTCTGTATGTCTCGTCAAAATATATATCTGTATTAATACATCCCAGCAAATCTGTCTTCACTTCACTATTCGGACAATAGCTCTTTCGATACGTTTCTTCCGCACTTGGAGATGGTATCTGCATCACCGAAACGTCATTAATCGAAACTGTTTCTGTATATTTCTGTTTCCATTTCAGACGGTAATTTGTCTGCAATCCCACATTGTACAGTTTGAACGGAGACAGGCAAAGCATAATTTCTTCTGTTCCTTCTCTAAACTTTGTCTTACAAAAAAGTCCAACTGCTTCACCCACCACAATAAGCCGGGCTCTTGCTGCCAGTTCTGCTTTCTCTTGAAGCGATACATCGGATTGTCCGGCACAGAGTATTTCTAATTTTACACCACTTTCCGAACTCAGGCGTTTCTTTAACTTTCCAAGTGTCGTATCATCCGAAACTTTGGTAGAATTATTTGCAACAACAATCAGATTCGGCTCAACTTCCACTTTCTCAATCAACTCATCATACAAATTCCGGAACAACCGTGATTGTTCTGAAATATCACTATACTTCGCGCGGAATTTCTCATTTTCTTCCTGAGATTCCTCTGTCAACAACCAGTTTCCTGCCACATCATCCTCCGGGAAAATCTGATACATTCTATCATAGCGTTCACGAACCTCTCTGTCTGAACGCGTAACTGACATAGAAATACTGGTCGTAAGAACAGAGGAACCTCGAAACAGTTCCTTTTCCTGCAGCAAATCCAAATCTTCCATTGTATAAGGTGGCGCATATTCACGTTTTTTACCGTAAAGCGCCACAGAATCTACCAGAGAACCAATGTTTTCCGCAAAAAACTCGTTGGTGAGATTCTCCCCGTAATAATCCAGCGCAAATTCGTACAACAAGCGGTCTGTATTTTCCGGATCCTGCAAATCAAGTGCTGCGTACTGTCTGGCAAATTCCGGAAGAATCCTCTCCATGGAGTCAAACAGATTTTTATCATAACTAATCGGCGTGATAATCGGCTCAATCCGACCATTTTTCATTTCGTATGATTCCACACTCTTGTAAGGCATATTCGCGAAAAAGCTCTCAATAAAAAGCTGTCTTGTATCATTCGTAATGAAATTATGTCTCACCGCACCGCCCTTTGTCGGCTCAATGGAACGACTGTAATAATACGGGACATCCACTTCTTCCCCAATAATATGTTGCCACAGACGCACCATACAATCCTGCGTATAACCTCTGCCCCAGTATTCAATAAAGGCAATCTTCTCATCTGCATCTATCTCCTGCTTTAAGTATCCACCGGACAGCACACGCTGCTCTTTCGCCAGCTCGAGCAAATACTGGTTATACGGTTCCGAAGCCGCAAATATTTCGAGAAGATCCTGAAATTCCTTTTTATCCAGAAAATTAATGGTGTCCGGATTTACAGACGGAAACAGTTCAGTAAACTTCTCCTCATCCAGTTCCATAGCCCGGAACAATTTTTCCTTCGATGTAATATCTGCAAAATTCCCATACGGTTGCCAGAATGCTTCATCCACCTCCGAAATAAAGGACGGAGTTCTCCATGCTCTTCTTGAAGCGTAAATATATTTTGTTTTCAGTGGAAGATTCCTCGTTTCAATAATCGCATCCGCAATTCTCTTCAACGGATGTCCGTCACGTGAAATAAAATAAATCGTCTCATATCCACGTCTCATGGAATCTCGCAGCGCCCAGTCAACATATGGCACCATACACAGAGCAATATAAGAGGCAACAAACTCATCTTTTCTATGCACAGCCCCCTGATACAATCTCGTCTGCATAGCGGCAACCAAATAAGCGTCATAGGTCTGAAGCTTATCTACCATCTGCTGCTGCACATCATTGAACTCCGGTCTGTGAACAAGGCGGGTATATATGCCCATTTGTCTCGGATTTTTCTCATCCGCCAATTTATTATCACCATAATGAATCCACTTCTCAAAATCATACATCGGCTCAAAACTCTTGTAGACCTCAAAGAAAAGTTTCTTTGTCGTTTTCTGCACACCATATTCACTGGACAAAAACAGCGGAAGTGTGGTCAGATACGGATCTGCCTTTTCCAACATCTTAGTTACAACTTCTCTGGACAGATACATATCACTGATAAGAACTACCGTATTCCCCTCTTCCTTATATTTCTTTACCAATTCAATCTGTTCCGGCAGAGGAATCACATTGTCATATTCCGCTTCCAATTCCCAGCTCATCAATTCAGAAACCTGTTCTTCGCTCAAATTATAGACTTCCGCAATCCGTGCAAAAATCTCCTCAAACTGAATCTCAATGTGGTCGGTTTCTCTCGTATCCTGCGTCTTCTGATAATACTCCCTCACATTAAACTCCGCTGAATGTCTCACCGATGGATAATTATTGGACAGCGCCAACGGATATCCGCCTTTCTCCCGCATTTTCCCCTGAACATAGTAGAAAATCCCAACAGGGTCAAGAACCTTTCTCGAAAACAGAGTGTCAAACACATCAAAACTGTACAGTATCGGGAATGTTCTCTTCTTTATCTCATACTCCATTGTTTTTTGAATGGTTTTCTCAAAATCAGCCTTCCCCTCTGCATATTCCCAAAACAAATCATTTAACTGTTCAAGATTTTCCGATTGTTCCTCCTCATCATATGTCTCAATAGCCTGCAGAAGTTCATCGAAATTTCGGGCGACCTGCCCGGTCGTTCTCTCAAAAAATTCATTTTGCGTAAAACCATCCTGCATATATTCTTCGTAGTCGAAGATATATCTCACAAAATGCTTGATGCCAACTGCGACAAAATCAGAAAAGATAGCTGAGTAATCGATTATTGCCATATCCATCTGATCCATAATTTCATAGAAATCATCCTGATTATCCCAGAACCAGAAATGTTTCCGATTGCCATATGTCTCCCACGCTGTCAGAAAGCCAATTTCCTTCTCCATATTTGGGTGTACCTTAAAAATAAACAGGATATTATTTTCTTCACAGCACTTATACAACTTTTCAATATCGGTGATTGCCTTTGCAAAAGTACCGCCGAGTTTTGCGCGATAGGTCGGCGCGTAAACAACCATTCTCGCATCCGGCGAAAGACCTTTTATCTTCCTTAAATCATGATCAAAAGTAACAACCGGTTCAAAATTCTGCTGATACATGCAACGCAGATAACCGGAGCGAATCAGCTGCTCCTCCTCCAGGCCGCAGTCTACTTTAAATTCTCTTTCTATCATCGGAGAGGTAACTGTCATCAACTGGTTGTTTCGATAAAAAGAATTATACTTAATATATTTTTGTGACAATTCCATGGCGATATCTCCGAGAAACAATTTGCGCTCTATATGCTTAAACCCTACGCCATGCCAGAGATTCAGATACTTAATATCACGAAAGCCAACCGGAATATAGAGCTTCACTTGTTCTACAACCAGTACCCCTGTATGGGTCATAGCATAATGAGCGGCCGGCTCCTCCAGATTCAGGGCACGAAAACCAAGAGACCGTACCTGCTCAATCGTCTCCTCCGTGCTTGTCAGCCAATAGGTCTCAATATCCGGCCTGTATTTATTGATATAAACAAACAAATACTTGGGATTCCCGCGAAAATCCTGACTAAACTGTCCGGCAATAAACGCCCAGACATGTTCTTTATCTTTATCCGCAAATGCCTCTCTGACCTCTTCCAGTTCTTGCCTCTGCCGCTTCTCAATCTTAAGTGCCTCTTTTTCCTCTTTCGTATAAAATTTGGGAAGATGTCTTAAAACCTTTTTTACAACTTTTTTCGCTGTCCTCGTCAATTTTTTCATCCCTAAAGCTCCTTCTGATTTACATATTTATCAATTATTCCGGCAATACGCTCTCCACTGTGTCCATCACAGGCAGAGAGATACTTTGCCATGAAAGCTTTTCTCTTTTCTTTTTGAGGGTCATCTTTTTCCCCGATAAACCGCAAAAAATCCTCCGCCGACCGGAGCACTTCCCCCGGAAGATCCTCCGGATAATCGAGATAAAATCCCCGGTCATATTCTTCAATGTCATAACAAAAAAATCCCATCGGTCGATCCATGAAAGCATATTCAAAAATAACCGACGAATAATCCGTAATCAGTGCTGATGATACAAACATCAGCTCATTGGTGGAAAACTCTCTAATCTCCCAAACCTTATCATAATTATCTTTTAAAATCTTCTCCGTCATCACGGGATGAGGGCAGATAACAAGTCGATCATTCTTTTCCAGCGCGCCTGAAATCCGCTCAAAATCAAGTGGCGGGTGAAACACCCTTTTCTCCTTTGCCACTCCGCGAAATGTCGGAGCATACAAAATAATTCTCTTGTCCTTTAACTCCGGATATTTGGCATACACCGATGACCTTATCTCCTGCGCCACAGACTCACCAAAAAACATATCCGTTCGCGGAACTCCCATGGCACAAACCTTCACTCTGTCTACATCAAACGCTCCTGCGTAAATATCCCGAATCCCCTCACTACTTACGCATACCATGTTATATTGAGCATGCGTTGCCTTTTCCGTCCTGGGTTTCAGCTTTGTTCCATCCAAACCGAATTTTTTGAATGCTCCGCAGGCATGCCAAATCTGTACAAAACGCTGCTCTCTTTTCAACGGAAAATATCTTAGATATGGATTGTAGTCATCCGTAACAATTACTTTGCTCGTATACATATTGCGATAAATTCTTAATTTCTGCAACCATGTATGAGGACTGCACAGAGCAATTATTTTCTTTTTACTCTTTACATGAGGGTACAGTGCCGCAAGATTCCCCTCCAGTTCTCTGTCTTTTCGTATTGTAAAAAACAAAACACTGTCTTTAACTTTTCCCCGGCGAAGCAGGGATATCATTTTCCGAAAAAGAATTTGCAACGGCGTCCCCGATGGAAATTTCAACATTTTTTTTGAAATTCTCTTCCTGTCCGTCTCAAATTCCGGAGCCTCCAGTCTCCACTCATTCTCTGATATCACAGTGCCCCCCTCATTCCAAAAAATATCCAGCCCGCAACGCATGATAATGGCATCACAGGTCAGTTAAAATTATTGTATCATGGTTCTTATCTCTTGTCAAAGCATGACTTCTGTCCGATAGGGAAAAATAAACCACTTGTCTAAAAAACGACATACCTATATAATAGAATTAACTTAAAACTTAACTTTAAACAAGGAGGACATTTTTATGAAAAGAAACTTGGCATATTTTTTGGTACTTCTTCTCATCGTAAATCTCGTCCCTATAACCCGTATTTCAAATACATGCAAGGTTATGGCAGCAGAAACTTATGATATTAGTTTTACTAAAACTGAGCTTACCGAAAATGAATATTCTTTCCGGACGAAGGTGCAGGGAGCACTCAATCAGGCAAAACAAAACGGTACTGACGGGAAACCCTACACCATACACATTCCTGCCGGAAATTACACTCTTCTCGGCACACTGAAAATCTACAGTAATACCTCTCTCATTCTCGACTCCAATGCAGTTGTAAAATCAGGAGGTACGGACGCAAACGGTATTACCATTATGCTTGTCAACGGCAACTACCGCGGCACAGATGTGGAGGAAGATGAGTATTCCGGCTATGGTTCTTATAAAAACATTTCTATTCAGGGTGGTATCTGGGACGGCAACGCTGGTGGCTTTTCCAAAGAAAACCCGATTATGTTCCGCTTTGCCCATGCCAAAAACATTTCTCTGAAAAATATTACTTTTCAGAACGAAAAAGGCAACCACCATGTGGAAGCCGCTGCTGTTGACGGATTCACGGTAGACAATTGCACCTTTCGTGACACCAAATCCAGCGGCGACGCATCCATCGACTATGATCTTGAGGCATTGCAGATTGACATTAGTTCAGAAGACTATCCCGGATTTATGACCGATGAGAAAGAACAGGACAAAAGCGGTTTCGACAATCTTCCATGCAAAAATGTAACTGTTTCAAACTGTACCTTTAAAAATGTTTACCGCGGCGTTGGTTCACATCATCCGGAACCGACCGGAAACAATGATGTATACTATGAAAACATCACAATCCGCAACAATAAATTCATCAATGTGCCTGACACCAATATCCTGGGGTGGCTTTGGAAAAACGCCGTTATTGAAAAAAATACCATTTCAGACACCACGAGAAAAAAAGAGATTGGTATCAGCATGCAGAACTGTGTCAACAGCAAAATATCAGGCAACACCGTTGCTTATACAGAAAAAGAGGGAATTGTTATCGCCGGCGGAAGTGCCACCACCATTTCGGGAAATAGCATTACAAAAACTGACGGTATCGGCTTGTCCCTGACCGATTCATCGGCAACTTCCGTTTCCGGCAACTCCATTACCAATGGAAAGTCACAGGGGCTGAATGTAAGCAACTCCACCATCCGTTCTGCCATTTCCAACAATACTATCACCGGTAATACAGGCACGCAGATCACAATCAACACTTCCGGTTCCAACAAAAGTTCTGTGCAGACAATTTCCGACAACACTCTGACAGGGGGAACCTATGGAATTATTGTCAGCAAGGGAGCAACCGCCACAACGATTGGGGGAAATAAGATTAGCTCTCCTTCCAAAAATGGAATCTCTCTCGATTCCTGCACTGTCACAAATGTCGGCATGTCAAATTCCCGGAATGTTATCAGTAATACCGGAAATGCCGGTATCGCCTTGACTTCCGGTGCAAAGGCAGGAAATATACAATACAATCAGTTGACAAAAACGGGATCCAATGGCATTATACTGAGTGGCTCGGGAACTTCAGCATCCGGAATTATTTCCAATACAGTAAAAAATTCCGGTTCCAACGGTATTATTGTTACCAACGGAGCAGGGTTAAGCGGCTCCATAAAATCCAACAGTGTGTCCGGAAGTAAGAGTATCGGCATTTACCTTAGCGGGAAAGCTGGCAGCATTGAGAACAATTCCGTTTCGGGTTCAGCCAGACACTCAATCCACACCTCAAATGCAGCTCTGAATAAAATCTCAAATAACACGACAACCGGCGGTACCGGCGGGATATCCTGCAACAGTGGTTCTTTAAAATATGTGAACAACAATACGACAACCTCCTCGGCCGCTTCCGGAATCACCATAACAAACATCAAAACAGTGGTCGAATTAAACGGGAATAAAGTCAACAAATCTGCAGCACATGGTATCTGTGTTAACACTTCAACAGTGACCAATGTCAAAAACAACCAGATTAACAACTCAAAAAAACACGGACTTTTGTTAAACGGCGCGACGGCAACAACAGTGCACGACAATAAAATTAATACAGCGAGCTCTAATGGTATCAGTGTAACCAACTCAACAGTCGCTACACTCAGCAGCAATAAGGTGACGGGCGCCGGCGAATACGGATTTGCCATCAATGGTACTTCTAACGTCAGCTCCACTTCAGGCAACACCGGAAGCAAAAACAAGAATGCCGGCATTGTTTCCAGAAGCTCCCGGGCAATCCTATACGTAAATCCCACACAAAAGATTGCCGTAAAGGATAAGACAACATATAATGCTCCTTATTACTCTCATGCTGAGAGCATATCCTATTCCTTATCAGGCACAGGTTCTGCCAGCATAACAGGTAAGGGCATCTTAAAAGGTAAGAAGGCCGGTATCGTTACTGTCACCGCAAAACAGGGTAATAAGACGGCAACTGCACAAATTACCGTTTTAAATGCTCCGAAAAAAGTCACGGTCAAGAAAAAGAAGCTTACACTAAAAAAAGGAAAAACTTATCAAATTAAACCTTCCGTAAACTCAGATACGATCTGCTACACATATAAATATAAATCCAGCAAAAAGAAGGTAGCTACAGTTTCTTCTGATGGTATGATCAAGGCAAAGAAAAAAGGCTCTGCCACAATTACGGTAAAGACTTATAACGGCAAGAAAGTCAAACTCAAAGTTAAAGTTAAAAAATAGAACCGTAGGCACACTAAAAAGAAAGCGCTGACAATCACTCATTGTCAGCGCTTTTAAAATTGTAAGCTTGTACCAGCCTATGCTTATCCTTTTACCGAACCAAGGGCAATTCCCCTGATAATAAATTTGGACAAGCACAGATATACGATAATCAATGGTATAATGGCAAGACCAAGAACCATGTACACCTTTCCTAAGTCAAAGTTACCGTTGGCCTCTGCATTCAGTCCGGCGATAACTAACGGAAGTGTCGCATTCGGATTGTTGGTATCGATAATCAGCTGTGGCAGGAAGAAGTTGTTCCAGGATGCCACGAACTGGAAAATCATCTGTACTGCCATGGCTGGTTTTAAGATCGGCAATACCACAAAGTTAAAGATGTAAAATTCGTGTCCGCCGTCAATACGCCCTGCCTCTACGATTTCCATCGGCAGAGAGCTCTCCATATACTGCTTAATGAAGAAGAATACGCCCGGTGTAGCAAGCATCGGGAAAATAAGCGGAATATAGGAATTCATCATTCCCCATCCTCTTATCATCTCCACATAACCGAGAGCGGATACCTGAGTCGGCACCATCAGGATAACCATGATAAACACAAATGCCGCCTTTTTCAACCGGAAATCATAGGCGTAAAGACCGTATGCCGTCAGCGAAGAGATATATACACTGACCACACAGGAAATTGCCGCCACAATAAGGCTGTTTAGCATGGCATCAAAGACCGGTTTATTCGTATCAATCAGTACCTTGTGAAAGTTGTCCAAAAAGGATGTGCCAGGAATCAGGTTAAAGGTGCTGGACAAAGTGGCATGATCCTTTGTCAGATTCACAAGCAGTACAACAAATGGGAACAATGCAATCACACAAACAACAGCAAGTACAATATAGGAAATAATCCGCCGCAGAATCAAAATTCTGTGACCACGGATTTCTGCAGCCGTCAGCGTCGTATTTTTAGCCATTTACTGCACCCCCTTTTTCGCATCTTTCATTGCCTTCTTCTTTGCCTTCTTATAAGCTCTTGCTTCCTTATCATCATCACTCTGCATCATTCGGAATAGGAAAATTCCTATAATACCGGCAACAAAGAAGAGAATGACAGATTCTGTCGCAGCCAGTCCCACGTCACCGGAGCCTCCGATACCGGCACTGATATCCATCACTACTGTCTTGGCAATACCGCCCGGTCCGCCGGCACTGTTGGTAATCAGCTGCGGAATATCAAACATCTGAAGACCACCAATCATAGAAGTAACTAACACATACAGCATAATCGGCTTCAGCATCGGAATCGTAATCTTTCTGAACTGTTGGGAAGCCGTGGCGCCGTCAATGGAGGAAGCCTCATACAAAGCCGGGTCAATTCCCATAATACCAGCCATTAAAAGAATGGTAGTATTTCCTGTCCACATCAAAAAGTTAATAAAAGCAATGATAATTCGGACGCCCCATTCGCTGTTTAAAAAATCAAATGGTGCTCCACCAGTCAGGTCTGCCAATATATTATTAACCGGTCCTGTTACCGAAAATAATTTACTAAACAATACGGCAATCGAAGATGCCATCAGCATATTCGGAAGGTACAAAATAACCTTTACCGCTCCCGTTCCCCTCAGTTTCAGACGAATGTCCGTAAACCAGGAGGCAAAGAGCAGGGAAACTAAAATCTGTGGAATAAATCCCAAAAGCCAGAGTATAAATGTATTACCAAAATATTCTACAATACGCCCCTCTGTAAAGACCTTGATATAATTACCGAATCCAACAAACTCTTCTACTGTTTCGAATACATCCTTATACTTTGTGAAGAAACTGTTGGAAAAGGTCATAATCAATGGATACAGCTGAAAAACAGAGTACGCAATAAAGAATGGCAGTATAAAAATAATGCCCCATTTTCCATATTTCAATTTGTGTGGGCGCTGGTACGCATGTGCCTGTGGTGTCTTTCCAGCCATAAAATCCCCCTTTACCTTTGATAAAATAAATGTTGGATAAAAACAGCGGGAGGGGACAAGCCCCGTCCCGCTGCCTGTATACAGTTACAAATTGTGAACTACCCATTTATTGAGTAATTTATTTGCTCAGTGCAGGATAACTCTTAATAGTCATATCCTTCCAGTTTTCAATTGCTTCTTCTTTCGTTGACTTTCCGTTATAGTAATCAGCCATTGCCGTCATCAGGTTCTCAAAGCACATCTGGTCATATGGAGAAAGATAAGACATGTTAATCTTGTCAATACCTGCTGACAGACCCTCAACCAAGGACTGTCCGCCAAGGAATGCAGAAGTAACACCGTCTGCCACCAGCTTATCATTTGCCTTCTTGTTATTTACAAACTCCTGGAAATCGATGGTCAGGTTATACATATTATCGGTATCGCAGCAAAGTGTCTTCATAATATCAGCAACCAGTGCTGCATTATCGGTTCCTTTAGCACCGCAGATGAAGGTTCCGCCCCAGTTAAATGCCTGTGGTCCTTCACAAACTGCCCAGTCACCGTAGCTTCCGCCAGGTTCATAGGTACCGTCGTCATTTTTCTTCGCACCGGATCCCTCTGACATAGAGAAGTTAATTAACCATGCCGGTCCAAAGTATCCGAATACATTACCATTCTTTTTAAAGCCTGCCGACCAGTCATCAGACCACAGAGCAGTCTTAGCATTGTAACCGTTGTCTGTGTACTCTTTTGTGGCGTCAATCCACTTTTCAATCTCAGGGTCGATCTGAAGCTTTTTATCATCGCTTACCCATTTCTGTGTCACGTTAGCGGCGTATACTCTGAGGGCATCACTAAAGCCGGAAAGCATTGTGATTTTTCCGTCAGATTTTTCTTTTACTGTCTGGGCAGCTGCTGTGAACTTATCCCAGTCACTTACCTGCTCCTGAATTTTTGCCGGATCATCGGTACCGAAAATCTCTTTTGCATAGGAACGTCTGTAAATGAATCCAGCCGGGTTTGCCTGCCATGTTACACCACGGAGTATTCCGGAAGCATCAGTAGCAGCTGTCTTTGTGAAATCATACATCTGGCTCAGATCGCTATCTGTTATGCCAAGTGCTGAAATCGGAGCAGCCATGTCTGAGCTTGTGTACTTGTTTACATAGTCTGTTTCGCAGAGGAAGATATCTACCTTATCGTCTGCTGCTGCACTATCCTGTGCGGCAAGTGCGGCATCCAGTTTATCCTGATAGTTGCTTCCCTGGTTTGCATTCTGGATGATGTTTACTTTTACATCACCGATGGATTTCGTCTTTTTGTCGTAATCCTTGTAATATTTCTCGAATCTGTTCTGGAAGTCATCATTCCATACGTAGATATTCAGCACCTTTCCGCCGCCATCTGCGATGGTCTCTACCTGAGTACTGGAATCATTGTTACTTCCTTCATTGGTGTTTGCTTCGTCACCACTGCCGCAGGCTGTCATCATGCCGACAATCATTGTCAGAGATAACGCTACTGCCAACCATTTTTTCATCATAAATATTTCCTCCTAACTATAATTCGGGAATACATTCCCTTTGTTTGGTGTTTTGCTCGCTCTCCCTGACAACCTGTGTCAGACGCGTTTAGGCACGCTGCCGGATTGCTCGCTTATTATTTACATTGCAGAACCGACTTTCCCTGAACCAATTCACCTTTCACGACAATCCGCTCAATCAGTGCTGATTCCGGTTTTTCAATCAGCTCGATGAGTTTTTTTGCCGCTATCCGTCCGAGTTCCTGCGTGTTCTGCTTGTACGTCGTAATCTTAGGTTCCATGACCTGCGCAATTCGCTGTCCGTCGTACCCCACTACGGAAATATCCGCCGGGATGGAAAGACCTTGGCGCTCAATTACATTAATACCGCCGATACAGGAAAAATCATCCGGGTATATGATACAGGTGGGTCTGTCCTGTAATGATAATAATTTCTCTGTTAATTTTGCCGACACATCCGGTGCGTGGTATACGCCTTCCTGCATATATTCCTTTCTCACCGGTATGCCGAACCGTTTCATGGTCTGAAAAAAACTGTTCAGACGGCTCTGGGTAACGGATGAATCCGCCCCATGAATATAAGCTATTTTTTCATGTCCCTGCCTTATTATATAAGTAACCAATTCTTCCATTCCATATACATTGTCAGAAAGAATACAGGTACGGTTATCAAACACAAAATCAATGGTAATTACCGGTATATCGCCGTTTACAAGCTCCTTTAATTCCTCTGTGGAAAAGTCCACACAGGCTACCAGTACACCATCCACACCACGATATTTACTGTGTTCATAATAGGAAAAAATATTCTTCCCTGCATGTCTGCTGATAAACGTAATATCGTAGCCCTCTTCTTCCGCGCCCCGGCGGAAGCTGTCCAGTACATGAGAGAAATAGGAATGGGTCAGTCCGCTGTCCGCCTCATCTACAAACAAAACACCTAAATTATAACTCCGGTTGGTCTTCAATGCTCTGGCAGATGAGTTTGGCAGATAACCGAGTTCCTTTGCTACCCGGCAAATGCGTTCCCTGGTTTCCCGGCTTATGTCACCTCTGTTATTCAAGGCCTTGCTGACCGTAGCCACAGAAACCTGACAACGCTGGGATATGTCCTTCATGGATACCATTTATTTCCCTCTTTTTATAATTTCTTAATCGTTTTCGTTACTTTACTGTACCACAATTTATACAATACGTCAATATATTTTGCAAAAAAATTGGTAATAATAGACAAAAATATCTGTTGCTTTTCCGAATGACATCTTATATAATAAAATTATTGCGAAATCGTTTTCGTTATTCTGGCATAACAACGCCGTTATGCACACCATACGCAGCCGCGAAGAAAGGGAGGAAACTATGAAATTTGGCTATTTTGATGACGCCCACAAAGAGTACGTCATTACAACACCGAAAACACCATTGCCCTGGATTAACTATCTGGGCAGTACCGATTTTTTCTCACTGATATCAAATACCTGTGGAGGCTACAGTTTCTATAGGGATGCAAAGCTGCTCCGCCTGACCAGATACCGATATAACAACATTCCGGGAGATGAGGGCGGACGCTATTTCTATATTAAGGATAAGGATACCATCTGGAATCCGGGCTGGATGCCTGTAAAAACTGAGTTAGACGCCTATGAATGTCATCACGGCATGGGATATACCCGTATTTTATCCAAAAAGAACGATATTCATTCAGACCTGCTCACCTTTGTGCCGGTTTCGGATCGCTGTGAAGTCAATCAGCTAACCCTGACAAACGATTCATCGGAAACAAAGGAAATCAAACTCTTTTCATATATTGAATTTTGTCTCTGGAATGCCATGGACGATATGACAAATTTCCAGAGGAACTTAAACACCGGCGAAGTAGAGGTGATAGGCTCTACAATTTATCATAAAACGGAGTACAGAGAACGCCGCAACCATTATGCGGTCTTTTCTGTAAATCAGGAAATTGATGGTTTCGATACAAGCCGGGATGTCTTTCTAGGTGCTTACCGTGGTGTGGCAGACCCGGTTGTGGTGGAAAACGGAAAAGCCGAAAATTCTGTGGCCAGCGGCTGGTATCCGATTGGCTCCCACCAGTTTAACATTACTCTGAAGGCCGGGGAGAGTAAATCTTTCATTTTTGTACTGGGCTATTGTGAAAATCCGGAAGAAGAAAAATTTGAAGCACCAAATGTAATCAATAAGAAGCCGGCGAAGGAGCTTCTTTCCAAATACCAGACAGAGGAGCAGGTGGCAGAAGCTTTTGATAAACTGAACAATCACTGGGATTCCCTGTTATCGAAATATACAGTAAATTCCGGGGATGATAAACTGAACCGAATGGTAAATATATGGAATCAGTACCAGTGTATGGTTACCTTTAATATGTCCCGCTCTGCTTCCTACTATGAATCCGGTATCGGACGGGGTATGGGATTCAGGGATTCCTGTCAGGATTTGCTGGGCTTTGTCCATCTGATTCCGGACCGCGCCAGAGAGCGTATTATCGACATCGCTTCCACCCAGTTTGAAGACGGAAGCGCCTATCATCAGTACCAGCCTCTGACAAAGAAGGGAAACAGCGATATCGGCAGTGGTTTCAATGACGACCCGCTTTGGCTGATTGCCGGCACTTCCGCTTATATACGGGAAACCGGTGATTTCTCCATTCTGGATGAAAAGGTTCCATACGATAATGATATGAGCGTTGCCACTTCTTTGTTTGAGCATTTAACAAGGTCCTTTGATTATATTATCAATCACAGAGGACCGCACAATCTGCCACTAATCGGACGGGCAGACTGGAATGACTGCCTAAACCTCAACTGCTTTTCCAAAGAACCGGGAGAATCCTTCCAGACCTTTGGTCCAAGCGAGGGACCGGTAGCGGAGTCTGTATTTATTGCCGGTATGTTTGTCAAATACGGAAAGGAATATGCTGATCTCTGCGACGCTATAGGAAAACCGGAGGAGGCTGCCCGTGCCCGTACCGCTGTAGAGGATATGGTAAAAGCCATTGAAAAAGATGGCTGGGACGGCGAATGGTTTATCCGTGCCTATGATGCCAATGGGGATAAGGTCGGTTCCAAGGAATGTGCAGAGGGTCAGATTTATATTGAGCCTCAGGGCTTCTGTGTCCTGGCAGGCGTCGGAGTGGAAAACGGACTTGCAAAAAAAGCTCTGGATTCCGTAAAAGAACGACTGGACACCAAGTACGGCATCGTAATTCTCCAGCCACCGTACAGCAAATACTATCTGAACCTGGGAGAGATTTCTTCCTATCCGCCGGGTTATAAGGAAAACGCCGGTATCTTCTGCCATAACAATCCGTGGATTTCTGCTGCGGAGACACAAATCGGCCGTGGAGACCGCGCCTTTGAAATTTACCGGAAAACCTGTCCGGCATATATTGAAGATATCAGTGAAATCCACCGCACGGAGCCTTATGTCTATTCCCAGATGATAGCAGGAAAGGATGCCAAATTCTTTGGCGAGGCGAAAAACAGCTGGCTCACCGGAACGGCTGCCTGGACCTTTATGAACGTTTCCCAGTATATTCTCGGTGTGCAGCCAACTCTGCAGGGACTCAGCATCAACCCGTGTGTACCGAAGAATTTCGGCGATTTCCAGATAACGAGAAAATATAGAAATGTGGAATACCGCATCCGGGTTGAGAACCCTTCCAACGTGGAAAAGGGCGTAAAGGAATTAATTGTAAATGGTAATAGTTTAGGAGCGACTACGGTGATTCCTTATGATGAAGCGCAGGAGTGTGTGGATGTTAAGGTTGTAATGGGGTGAGACGTTAAGTAGTTGTTACTTTCGCAGTGCAAATACGAGAAAATCCCACTAATCAGTGAGAGCATTTAATGTGAAGCATTACTTCTGCTCGAATCGATTAGTGGGATTTTCTTGATTATTTAACACTACCGAAAGTCACAACTTCCCTTCGATTTCCGCCGGCACACTGGCACGGACAAAAATTCCCGCCTCGGTATACTCCTCTTCTTCCAGCTTTCCATACTGCCTGATAAGCTGGATTTTACCTGCCTCGTCATAGGAAAAGGTCCTCTCGATTCTGACAAAGCCGGCATTTAACAGCCTCTCTGCCTTTTCCAGTAAATCCTCCAGTCCCTTTCCTTCCCTTGCCGATATAAAAACGGAATCATCACACTGTAAATCCTTTAATCCCATCTTTGACTCCGGCTCTATCTTGTCGATTTTATTAAAGGCGGTAAGAATCGGCTTATCTCCCACTTCCAGTTCCTTTAGTGTGTCATACACAACTTCCATCTGAAGAGAATATTTCGGATTGGAAGCATCCACCACATGCAAAATTAAATCCGCATACTTTGCCTCCTCCAGCGTCGAACGAAATGCCCGGACTAAAGAATGGGGCAGCTTGCTGATAAAACCAACGGTATCGGTAAATAGTATTTTCTGCCCGTCCTCCAGCTCCAACGCCCGGGTAGTAGGGTCTAATGTAGCAAACAGCTTGTCCTCTTCCAATACTTTCGCCTCTGTCAATGTATTTAACAGGGTGGACTTTCCGGCATTGGTGTACCCCACAATGGCCACTGTCGGCATCTGGTTTTTCACACGCTGTCTCCGCAGGGTTTCCCGGTTTTGCACAACCTCTTTTAACTGGCGGTTGAGAATGGAAATGCGCTCCTTAATCAGACGCCGGTCCACCTCCAGCTTTTTCTCACCGGGACCTCTCGTTCCGATTCCTCCTCCCAGACGGGACAGGGATTTTCCCAAACCCACAAGCCGGGAAGCACGGTATCTGAGCTGTGCCAGTTCCACCTGTAATTTCCCTTCGCTGGTCTTTGCATGGGCGGCAAAAATATCCAGAATCATAACCGTCCGGTCAATGACCTTCACCTGTAATTCCTCCTGCAGATTCGTAATCTGTGCCGGAGATAATTCATCGTCACAGACAATGGCATCTGCCCTTTCCCATTGGATTAAGGATAACAGCTCCTCCATTTTCCCCTTTCCGATGTAAGTGCCAGGATGAATCGCTTCCCTTTTCTGAATCAGACGCCCCACTGCCTCGGCCCCTGCCGTTTCCGAAAGTTCCTGTAACTCATCCAGGGAATATTCCACGTCGGTTCCGTCATCAGTGTCCACCGCTACCAGTATGACTTTTTCTTTTTCTTCGGAAGTATCCAGCAATTTTGTCATTTCATCCTCCATTCCGAAGCGTCAGCATGATTATTCTCACTGCACTCCATTACTATAGGATTTAACAGACCCGAAGGGTAATTTCTCCCGTCCGCAGTACTTTATTGTCCCCGTTTTCGCACTGCACGACCAGTCCGCCATCGTCGTCTATATCCACTGCTTTTCCATATTCCCAGGAATCCCCGGAGGAAAAGCGTACCTCTTTTCCCAACACATTAGACCATTTGCGATAATCCTCTAAAAAACTTCGCTCCGCCAGTCCGTCATATAGCTCATACAATTCATTTAACACCGCTGCCACCAGAGAATTTCTCGGCACCAGATTTCCCGCCGTACAAACAGAGCCTGCAATCTCCCGCAACTCTTCCGGAAATCCTTCCTCCGGCACATGGTAGTTAATACCAATCCCCACCACTACCGTATCGATACGACCGCTCTCAAAATCCGAAACGGCCTCTGTGAGAATGCCACATATTTTTCGTCCTCTCAAATATACATCATTGACCCATTTAATTTCCGGTTCCTCCCCCAATACCTTTCTCACTGCCCGGCACACTGCCACTGCTGCCGCTGTCGTTATCAGCACAATATTTTCTGCCTGTTCCGACTCTGGGCAAAACAAAACACTCATATAAATCCCGGTTCCCATGGGGGAAAAAAAGTTCCGCCCCCTTCGGCCCTTACCGGCGGACTGCTCCTCTGCCAGAACGACTAAGCCCTGCTTTTTCCCCTCCAATGCCTGTCGTTTTACCACCTGATTTGTGGAATCCACCTCTTTATAAATCTGGATTTCATAATCCTGATAGGCTTTTTTCAGCTCCAGCCGGATTCCCTCCGGGGATAAAACATCATTGTCCTTTGCAAGACGATAGCCCCTGTTATTGACGGCATCAATATGATATCCCTCTTCTTTCAGGGAGTTTACTGCCTTCCAGATGGCTGCCCTTGTGACACCGAGGTGCCCGGCAAGCTCCTGACCGGAAAGACTGCTGTCGCGATTTGCCTCCAGCAGTTTTAACACTTCACTCTTTACACTCATTGTTCCTCATCCTCTTTTTTGCGCATAATATCATAAACCGCCGGCACCACGGAAAGCCGTACCCGTATTCTCTCCTTTGGATGGGGACAGGATGAAATTTCCTCACCATATTGGTTATACATTTTCTCCACTACAGCCGTCACATTTTCCCCTGTCGTCTTCATCAGTTCAATTTCATCTCCCACCGAAAATTTATTTTTCTGCTCAAAGAAAAAGAAACCGTCCTCCGCTATTTCCTCTGCCATTCCCAGATAAGTATAACCTTGTACATACGTGTTATGATCGTATATCTGGGTTTCATGGTCGGTGGAACCGAAGAAAAATCCGGTGGTAAACTGCCGGTAGGTACATTTGGCAATTTCCTCCTTATAGTATGGAATTCTCTCCTTATATTTTTCCGGATTATCAAAAAAATCATCCACCGCCTGACGATAGGTTCTGGCAACCACTGCCACATACAGTGCCGTCTTCATCCGTCCCTCTATTTTAAAGCTGTCAATACCCGCCGCCACAAGCTCCGGTATATGCTCTATCATACAAAGGTCCTTGGAATTAAAAATATAAGTTCCTCTCTCATTTTCCTCCACCGGAAGATATTCACCCGGTCTTGTCTCCTCCACAATATGATATTTCCAACGGCAGGGATGGGTACAGGCTCCCAGATTTGCATCTCTCCCGGTAAAGTAATGGCTTAGAAGGCAGCGACCGGAATAAGAAATGCACATAGCACCGTGGACAAAGGTTTCGATTTCCAAATCCTCCGGAATATTCGCATCGATATCTGCAATTTCCTCTAGGGATAGCTCCCTTGCAGTCACCACCCGGACAGCCCCCTGTTCTTTCCAGAACTGGAAGGTCAGATAGTTCACATTATTGGCCTGGGTACTAATGTGGATATCAATCTCCGGACATACTTTTTTTGCAACGGAAAAGACTCCCGGGTCCGAAATAATCAGCGCATCCGGCTTTATTTCCTTTAATTCCGCAAAATATTGCTCTATCCCTGGTAAATCTCTGTTATGGGCTGTAATATTTGCCGTTACATATACTTTTTTTCCTCTTTCATGGGCATAGGCAATTCCTGTTATCATTTCCTCTTTGGAAAAGTTTTTGGCCTTGGCACGGAGTCCGTACATGTCTCCTCCGATATAAACGGCATCTGCCCCATAGTTGACTGCTGTTTTTAACACCTCAAGACTGCTTGCCGGTGCCAGTATTTCCGGTTTTTTCATCGCTTCCTCCATTCGCACACACTTTTTGTGCATTATGCTCTTTTCTTCTTTTGGCTGACAGTCATGCCATCTCCCACCGGCAGACACAAAGTTTCCAGCTGTTCATGGCTTGTCAGCTCCTGTAAATATTCCCGCATCCTGCCATGTATTGTGCGGTCTCTTCTCGTCACGGCATAGCGGGATTCTAACACATCCCCTTCATGTAAAATATTATCGGAAATGAGAATTCCCTCCGGTGCCAATATCGCTAAAATATCCGGCAGAAAGGAAAGATACTGCCCCTTCGCAGCATCCAGAAAAATAAAATCAAAGGTATCTTTCGCTTCTGCCAGTCCATGGAGCACCTCGCCGGCCTCCCCCGCCAGCAGACGGATTCTTCCATCCGGGTCATGGGCGGCAAAGTTTTTTCGCGCCTCAGTAAGTCTCATTTCCACCTTTTCGATTGTGGTAATCCGGCTTGATTCCGGCAGGCATTCCCGCATAAACAGGGCAGAATATCCTACTGCCGTGCCTACCTCTAATACCTTCGCAGGTTTCCCTGTCCGAAGAAAATAGCGCAACACATCCTGTGTTCCCCGGCGGATAATCGGTACTTCTTCCGCCAATGCCTTCCTTTCAAGACGGCATATATATTCCGGCATCTCTTCCCGGAACATACTTAAAAACACTTCCATTCTGTCCTTCATAACAGCCTCCAAAACCTCAGAAATCCCAGCATCCTTAGTATAACGGCATTGTTATGCTAAGATGATGGGATTCCAAAACTTACTTCACAATCTGTCCCAGAATTTCTTCATAAGACATACTGGTATTCAGCGTATAAGTTCCCTCCCTCAGAGAAGTTCCACTACTTTCCTGTAACTTCATCCGCAGATAAAAGGAATATTTGTTTTTTACCAGTTGCTGCTCCTCCAGATTTTCCGCTACCGCAAAACCACCCTGCCCTTTTGTAATGGTAAACTGTCTGTTTTGTCCCGGTGGATAATCGGCTGCCGTATCTCCCAGCACTTCATAGGCAAAAGAATATCCGGCCTTGCAAAGCTGTACGCCTCCAAACAAAACCACTCCGTAAAAGATAATATTCAGTATAATAATCAGCATGGTTCGCACAGCCTTCAGCATGAATCAGACCTCCATAATTATCGGAAGAATCATAGGATTTCTCTTCGTCTTTTTCCAGAGATAGTCATTCAGCGAATCTTTAATTTCTGTCTTCATCCTGCCCCAGTCCGTAATTCCTCTATCATAGAGGCGGTCCAGTGCAATATTCACAACCTCCCGGCACTCATCCATCAGATTTTCCGATTCTCTGACATAGACAAAACCACGGGATACAATATCCGGTCCCGATAAAATCATATTGGAACCCTTTTCCAGTGTCAATACTACCACAAGCAATCCGTTCTCCGACAGATGCTGACGATCCCGTAGCACGATGTTTCCCACATCGCCGACACCAAGTCCATCTACCATGATGCCTTGTGCCTGTACGGCTCCCACTATCTTTGCGCTGTCCTCCTTTAGTTCCAGTACTTCTCCGGAACTCAGGATCTGAATATTTTCCTTTGGCACTCCCATTTCCTGTGCCAGCTCGCCCTGGGAAATCAAATGACGGTATTCCCCGTGTACCGGTATGGCAAATTTCGGTTTCACCAAGGAATATATCAGCTTCACTTCTTCCTGACAGGCATGCCCGGATACATGGGTATCCTGAATAATAACCTTTGCCCCTTTCTGGGACAGTTCATTCATCACCTTCGATACGGACTTTTCATTGCCCGGAATCGGACGGGAGCTGAAAATAACCGTGTCGCCCGGTTTAAGCGTAATTTTCCGGTGAATCGAAGCAGCAATCCGGGACAGGGCGGCCATCGCCTCTCCCTGGCTTCCCGTCGTAATCAGCACTAACTGGTCATCGGTATAGTTTTTCATTTCCTCCAGACTGATAATCATATTGTCCGGCACCTGAATATAACCAAGCTCCACCGCTGTATTTACGATATTAACCATACTTCGGCCCTCAATCACCACTTTACGGTTTTGTTTTTCCGCCGAATTGATAATCTGCTGTACCCGGTCCACATTGGAAGCAAATGTCGCTACAATAATTCGGTTCTTTGCATTTTCTTCAAAAATAGTATCAAAGGTTTTTCCCACCGTCCTCTCGGACATGGTAAAGCCGGGCTTCATTACATTGGTACTGTCACACATCAGCGCCAGCACGCCCTTTTTCCCAAGTTCACCAAATCTAGCCAAATCAATAGTTTCTCCAAAGACCGGCGTATAGTCGACTTTGAAATCGCCCGTATGGACAATGACACCGGCCGGCGTATACAGGGCCAGTGCCGCGGAATCTGCAATACTGTGATTGGTACGGATAAATTCAATGCGGAAATCACCAAGATTAATGTACTGACCGTAGGTTACTACCTTTCGTTTGACAAAATTTAAAAGATTGTGCTCCTTTAATTTATTTTCAATAATCGCCATGGTAAGCCTGGTAGCATAAATCGGCACATTCAATTCCTGTAATACATAAGGAAGGGAACCGATATGGTCCTCGTGACCGTGGGTAATCACAAAGCCTTTTACTTTCTCCCTGTTGTCCTTCAGATAGGTAATATCCGGTATTACCAAATCCACTCCCAGCATATCATCTTCCGGAAATGCCAGCCCGCAATCTACTACAATAATACTTGTCTCTGTCTCAAAAGCAGTAATATTCATTCCAATCTGCTCTAATCCGCCAAGGGGAACAATCCGGACAGATTCGTTCCCTGTTTTCTCTTTCTTCTTCAAAAATGACACCTCTCTATTCTAGTCTTAATTCTACGTCCTCTAACAGTTCTTCAAAATATTTGGAAATAATTTTTAGTTCCTTCTCGTCCTCTACTACCTCGTACATCATTTCGTCCGCTGCCGTATGTTCTCCCTTCAGAATCAGTGCTTCGGCATCTTCTTCTTCAGAGTCTGCCACCAACAGGTATTCTCCTCCTGCTATCGTAGCTTTTTCCATGACAAAAAAAACCTCCTCGCTGCCATCCTCAGCAGTGAGAATGATTTTACTGTTCTCTGACATTTACGTCCTCCTCATATCCTACGTTTTACCGAATGGAATCTAAATAGCCCTGCAAAATCAGGGAAGCGGCAAGCTTATCCACATATTCCTTGCGGTTTTCCCTGCGCACCTTTCCCTCTTTCAACACGTCCATTGCAGATACCGTACTGAGTCGTTCGTCCCACAACACGACCTCCAGTCCTGTTCTGGCTTTTAGTTTTTCCATAAATTCATTCGTATAGCGCACCCGCTCTCCTTCCGTGTTATTCATGTTTTTCGGGAATCCGAGTACGATACGCTCCACATCATTCTCCTGTACCAGCTCTTCAATCCGGGCAAGAGTCTGACGCAGCTTGTTTTCACTTTTTCTTTTTATCACTTCAACGGGCTGTGCTGTCAATAGCATGGAATCACTGATTGCCACACCGACAGTGACAGAACCGTAGTCGAGTCCCATGATTCTCAAAGCAATATCCTTAACCTTTTAAGTTATTCTTGATATAATCCTCTAAAAACACCTCGATAATTTCATCCCGCTCCGCACGCATAATCAGACTGCGGGCTCCCTTATGACTGGTAATATAAGTCGGATCGCCGGACATCAAATAGCCGACAATCTGATTCACCGGATTATATCCTTTTTCAGTTAATGCCTCATAGACAGACGCAATTACATCCCGTACATCGTAGTCCTTATCCATATCTACTTTAAAATACTGTGTATTACTGATTTCCTGCATCTTGTCACGTCCTTTTTCTGATAATCATAATCAAATTATACTCATTGTAATATATCCATAAAAAAATCGCAACTATTTTTTCATAACTTTCATTACCGGAATCCTATGGATTTCATTTTCCCGGTATCCGTATTTCTCCGCTTCCGCTACCGGAACACCAATCTTTACATAGCGCTCATTGTGCCCGGTCAGATAGTCCTCACCTCCCTCTGTCTCTACTTCTTCAAAGAGAACCATTTCCTCCCTGCCCATAAACCAAGCTCCATATTCTTCTCTGTAGGTTCTTGTGTCCGAAAGCAGGATGTCACTACGCCTGCTTTTTACCTCCGGCAGAATCTGCTCCTCCATTGCTGCCGCCTTTGTCCCGGAGCGGGGAGAATATTTAAACACATGAATATCTGCCAGCCGGATGTCCTGCAAAAATGTTCTGGTCTGTTCAAATTCTTCCTCGGTTTCTCCCGGAAATCCCACGATTACATCTGTAGTAAGCGCTGGATTTTTAAAAAATTTACGCAAAAGATTTACGGTTTCTCTGTATTCTACAGTTGTGTAATGGCGATTCATCCGCTTTAGGACTGTATCACACCCACTTTGAAGGGATAAATGGAAATGAGGGCAGATTTTTGGTATTTGTGACAGCTCACGCAAAAATTCCTTCGAAATAATTCGAGGTTCCAAAGACCCCAGACGGATTCTATCAATCCCCTCTATCTCTGCCACACGACGGAGAAGAGAAAGAAGCGGTTTCCCCTTTAATTTTACGAAGCTTTTCTCTCCCGAAAAGTCTACCCCATAAGACGAAAGATGGATTCCCGTCAGAACAATTTCATGGTAGTCTCTCTCTGCCAGCACCTTTGCCCGGGAAACAACATCCTCCTCCGGCATACTGACAAGCTCCCCCTTTCCTCTGACATAGGGAATCAGGCAGTAGGTACAAAACTGGTTACATCCGTCCTGAATTTTAATATAGGCCCTTGTTCTCTCTCCGGGAATCTCCCGGGGAATCTTTCGGGAAATATCCCCTCTATCCCGGTATTCCTTTTGCAGCCTACCGGAAAGCCCGAATTTATCGATGATTCTCTCCGCAAGATTTCCCTTTTCTTTATTGGAAAAGGCAACATCGATTGCCTCATCTTTTTTCAGGGTATCTCCGCCACTCTCCACATAGCAGCCCACTGCCACCACCAGGGATTCCGGATTTTTCTTTTTTGCACGGTGGAGCATCTGTCTGGATTTCCGGTCCGCAATATTCGTGACAGTACATGTATTTACAATATAAATATCTGCTTTTTGATTAAATTCCACGATTTCAAAGCCTTTTTCCCGAAACTGCTCCATCATTTTTTCCGTTTCGTAGAAATTCACTTTGCATCCCAGAGTCAAAAACGCAACTTTCATGAAATCCTCCCTATGTTCCGTCAAAAGTACCAAATAAACACCATATAATTAGCATTTTGCACAAAAAACCAGAATATTTATTATTTTACCTCGTAAATTTTTAACATTGACATAATTTCCGCTTCATACTAGTATAATACATGAAGAGTGACCAATGTCATCGACAAAAGTCACCAAATATAAAAGGAGGTAAGATAATATGAAGACAGTACAAATCTCATTGAATTCCATTGACAAGGTAAAAGCGTTTGTCAACGAAGTAACAAAGTACGATGCTGAATTTGATTTGGTATCCGGAAGATATGTGATTGACGCAAAATCCATTATGGGTATTTTCAGTCTTGACTTATCCAAACCAATCGACCTTAACATCCACAGTGAGAGTAACGTTGATGAAATCCTCGAAAAACTGGATTCTTTCATCGTAAAATAACAACTAAACATATTAGGTTTGTTACTTAACTTTGGGGCTACGCTGGTTCGCCGGCTAGCTTCTTTTTCTTTGCGCATCTTTTCTGTCTGCAGGCAGAACACTGCCATGGTCTATGGCTCCACCTTCAGTATCTCCCTCTCAGAAATTGCTTTTTCCACCATTTCATCTATTTTCTCTGCCAGATTTTTTTCCGAATTCTCCATTTTTGCAATATTCGGCTTTGTCACCGGATGCTTTGCCACAAAAATCGTACAGCAGTCCTCGAAGGGCTGAATGGATGTCTCAAAGGTATTGATTTTTTCCGCAATTTCAATAATCTCGTTTTTATCAAAAGCGATAACCGGACGGAATACCGGCATGGTACATACGGCATCTGTCGCCGCTAGACTCTGCATCGTCTGGCTTGCCACCTGCCCCACACTCTCCCCCGTAATGAGAGAAAGGCAGTCCGATTCCTTTGCAATCCTCTCGGCAATCCTCATCATATAGCGGCGCATCAGAATCGTCAGCTCGTCATGAGGACACTGGTCATAAATGTATAGCTGGATATCCGTAAAATTCACAACATGCAGTCGAATGGTACCGGCGTACTCAGCCACCAGCCTCGCCAGATCCACTACCTTTTGTTTGGCCCGCTCGCTGGTATATGGCGGAGCATGAAAATACACTGCTTCAATCTGCACACCTCTTTTTGCCATCATATAGCCTGCCACCGGGCTGTCAATACCACCGGACAGCAAAAGCATGGAGCGGTCACTGGTTCCCACCGGCATTCCTCCTGGGCCTTTCACACTGGACACATAGATATAGGCGCGGTGACGGATTTCCACATATACGGAAACCTCCGGCTGATGCACATCCACACGGGCATTTTCCATGTGGTCTAAAATATAAGCCCCTGCTTCCACACAAATCTCCGGACTCTCCATGGGATAATTTTTATCACTTCGCTTGGCAAAGACCTTAAAAGTGAACGGCTTTTCTCCCAGTTCCTCCTTCATGTGAGCCACTAATTCCTCACACACATGGGAAAAGGTTTTGTCATTTACTAGCACCACCGGACATATATGGGCAATGCCGAACACATGGGTCAGGGCCTCTGTCACTTCCTCCGGGTCAAAGGCTGTTTTTGCCTCCACATAGATGCGCCCCTGCTCCTTCTCCACAATAAATTCGCCCTCGCAGCGGGAAAGCCTCTCCAACACCCGATCCCGTAGCGCATTTTCAAAAACGTAACGGTTCTTTCCCTTAATGCCTATCTCCGCATATTTTATTAAAAAAGCCCGTACCATAACATCCTCCACTTCCAACTCTTCTTCTCTATCTTCTTGTGTACCTTGCTAAAACCGGCACCAGTTTTTTCAATGCCTCCACTGCTTTGTCCAATTCCTCTTTTTTTGTAAATACCGAAAAACTAAACCGCAGGGTGGAATCTAACATTTCCTGTGGCACACCGATGGCCTTTAGTGTTCCGCTGATACCTGGGTGATTAGACGAGCATGCCGACCCGGAAGAAACATAAATCCCCTCTTCCTCTAAGGCGTGCAGCAATACTTCACTTTTCACACCGGCAAAGCTCACACTGACAATATGTGGTGCCGTACTGAAAATCTCTCCTGACGGGCAGGCATTCACCACTGCCCCCTCGATTTCACCGATACGTTGTATAAAATACTCCTTTAACCGATACAATCTGTCCTTTTTTTCCTCATGTTCCTCATACATCAGCTCCGCCGCCAGCCCAAGACCGGCAATCCCCGGTACATTTTCCGTGCCGGAGCGCATCCCCCTCTGCTGACCGCCACCATGGATATAGGGATGGAATTTCACCTGCTCCGCGGCATATAAAAATCCAATTCCCTTTGGTCCGTGAAACTTGTGGCCGCTGACACTCATCAGATCAATGCCCAGCTTCTTTGGCTGCAATCGCATTTTCCCATAGGCCTGTATGGCATCCACATGAAAAATAATGTCCGGATTATATTCTTTTATGGTTTCCGATAACTCCTGTACCGGAAGAACCGCCCCCACCTCGTTATTTACAAGCATAACCGAGACTAAAATCGTATCTTCCCTCAGAGCCTCACATAATACTTCAGTAGATACATGTCCCCTTTCATCCACCGGAAGATAAGTAATCTCATACCCCATGTTTTCCAGATAGAGTAAGGGCTCGTGCACCGATGGATGTTCAAAGCAGGTCGTAATAATATGCTTTCCCACGCGTCTTTTCGCCGCCGCTGTTCCTAACAGTGCCATATTATTGCTTTCGGTTCCGCCGGAGGTGAAAATAATATTCTTCGGATTGCATTTTAGGGTTTTCGCCACCCTTTCTGCCGCCTGTCGGAGATAATACTCGCCCTCCACTCCCTTTTTATGGAGGGAGGAAGGATTTCCGTAGTCCTCGTACATAACCTTTTTCACCAGTTCACAGACCTCGGGAAAGGCTCTTGTAGTCGCCGCATTATCTAAATAACATTCCATTTTTATCTCCCCTCAATCAAAAACATTAATACCGATAACACAGCCATTCCCGCCGTCTCCGTCCGCAGTATACGCTTCCCGAGAGAAATTGGCCGCGCCCCCTCAGACACCGCCTGCTCTACCTCACCTCTCTCAAAACCACCCTCCGGTCCGATAAATACCGCTATACTGTTTCCCTGCACCGCCTGCTTCATAGCCTCCACGGAGCCTGTCATATCCTCACACAGCTCATAGGGAATCAGCATGGTATTCATGGATTTCCCATAGTCCAGTGCCTGGGAAAAATCCATAGTCTCCCTTATCTCCGGCACTCTGCCCCGACCACTCTGCTTGGCTGCTGCCTCAGCAATAGTCTGCCACCGGAGCCGCTTTTTTTCCTCTTTTTTCTCATCCAGCTTTACCACACACCGCTTTGCCCGGAAAGGCACAATCTCTGCCGCCCCCAGTTCAACCGCCTTCTGGATGACAAACTCCAGCTTGTCCCTTTTCGGAAGTGCCTGAAACAGAGTAATCCGTACCGGAAGTTCCGTCACCGCCGCCTTTTTTTCTGTTATGGCAAGCAGAATCGCTTCCTCTTTTATATCCCGTATCACACAAAAATAATCCGTTCCCCTTCCGCAGGAAACTACCACTTTTTCTCCCGGCTGCATGCGCAGTACATTTTTGATATGATTGACATCATCTCCGGTAATCTGCACTTCTTTTTCTCTGATATTTTCTTCCGGAACAAAAAAACGGTACATGACAAAAAACCTTACCTTTCATTACTAACGGCACAAATGGAAACCCATCTGTGCCGTCTCGTTACTTTTTTCAATTTATGTTATCAACATACATCTTGAACGTTTACTAGTATAATGTACCATACATTGAATAGGTGTATTTTCCTGAATTCGTAGCCATCTGATTCACACTCTGGTTAAACAATGTCGAAGCCTTCTGGCCAATACGTCCGGCTAAGGAACCGCTTCCAGAGAAGAGCGCCTTTAAGTCACTATCCTTTGCCTTTGCAAAAGCCTCTTCATCGATGGCTAATGTATTATCTGCCTTAATGGAGATACCTACCTTATTCAATAATCCCTCACTGATGTTCATCTGGTCTGTTGCCCATACAGCTGTCTGTAACATACTGTAGGAATTCAGGTTTTTGGTAGAAGAAAGCAGATTGTTATAATCAGAAGCAAACTTCTTTACGCTACTTAACAAATCCTCTCTGTCTACCTTGCTGTAATCAATATTCTGCAATGCTTTAGCAGATTCATTCAATTTTTTTGCATTGCTCTTTACGGAGGACAAACTGGTATCACTGTCTGCCTGTCCTGATTTGGAAATGGACTCCTTCTCATCATCTGTCTTTACCTGCGCATAATAGGACTTCAAAGCCTTTTTGTATACGCCGCTCTGAATCATTTTCAAATCGCCGAGCATAGAATTCATTGAAAAAGCAGAATTATTTGTGCTGCTTCCTGTTGCACCAAAATAGGAGTCAAAAAATGAACTGCCTCCAAAACCTCCGATTCCATAAAAATTTGTATTCATATCCGTCACTCCTTTGAAATTATAACTGGTAATCCGTTACCTTGTTATATCTTATATCGGCATGTCATAAGAAAATATTAGCAATTTATACTAATATTATAACAGATTGTTCTAAAATTACAAGACCATATTATAAAGATTTATAACAAAAATCATCCCAATGATGCCAATGCATTCGCCACAGCCTCCCTCTCGCTGTAATGATGCTTCACGCCATTGATTTCCTGATACTCCTCATGTCCCTTGCCCAACAGGATAATCATATCGCCATCCTTTGCATTTTGCACAGCGTAATTGACTGCCTCCTGACGGTCCGGAATCACAACATACTCACCCTTAGTCTTTGCCAGCCCGACCTTGATGTCCTCGATAATATCCATGACATCCTCTGTGCGGGGGTTGTCGCTGGTAACTACCGCAAGTTCCGCCAGATTTCCCACTGCCTCCCCCATTTCATAGCGGCGCAGCTTACTGCGGTTTCCGCCGCAGCCAAAAATGGCAATAATACGCCCCGGGTTGTAGCCTCTTAATGTCTTTAACACACTTTCGGTGCTGACGCCGTTGTGGGCAAAATCAATCAGCACAGAGAAATTTCTTCCTGTAGGAACACTTTCCACCCTTCCTCTGACCTCCACATGTTCCAAGGCATGGAGAATAATGTCCTGTGGCATTCCTAACAGGGCTCCGACACAGGCGGCGCACATGCCGTTGTAAATATTGAAGCGTCCCGGCAGTCCCACAATAACATCGCCATTTAACAGTCCGCTGGCATGGAATTTCATGGAGAGCTCCCCACCCTCATTAATATGTTCAATGGCATCCGCTGTCATGTCTGCTTCCTTTGTGCCGTAGGTTTTTACTTCACAGGTGGCATTTTCAACAATATCCTTCCAGTGCGGGTCATCGGAATTTACAATTCCCACCTGGCACATCCGAAACAGCTCCGCCTTGCAGGAAAGGTATTCGTCAAAATCCTTATGTTCATTCGGTCCGATATGGTCCGGCGAAAGATTCGTAAATACACCGTAGTCAAATTCCATTCCTGCCACACGGTCCATTTTGATTCCCTGAGAGCTGACTTCCATCACCATGTAATCACAGCCCGCCTCTACCATGTCGGCAAAGTATTTCTGCAAATCATAGGATTCCGGAGTAGTATGCTCTGTCGGTGTCACCTTGCCCTTAATGGACACGCCAATGGTTCCTACGATACCGCAGGTCTTTCCGGATTTTTCAATAATATCCCGTACCATATAAGTCGTGGTGGATTTCCCCTTTGTTCCGGTAATTCCGATGGAGGTCATTTTCTTTGACGGATAGTCAAAATATGCCGCCGACATTTTACTAAGCGCTGCCCTGCCGTTTTTTACCTTCACGACCGTAACATCTTTATCTTCCACTGCCACGTCCTTTTCCACCACAAGAACAGAAGCACCTCTCTCCAGTACATCCGGAATAAATTTATGTCCGTCCACCACCGTTCCCTCTATCGCCATAAAGAGCATACCGGGTGCTATTTTCCGGGAATCATAGGCAATATCTGCTACCGGAGTTTCCAAACTCCCCTGCACCAGTTCGTATTCCGTTTTTTCCAATAAGTCTTTTAATATCTTTGCCATTACCACCACTCCTTTACTATATGATATTATATTGCTTCAATGCCTCTTCAATGCCATTTTCTACAACAGTAGAAGTCACATAATCCACCTCCGGAAAAATCGCCGGATTGCCGCTTCCCATAGCAATGCTGATACCGGTATACCGAAGCATCGGTAAATCATTTGTACTGTCACCAATGCCGATGGTGTCGGCCTTCGGAATACCCAATTTGTCACAGAGAAACCGGATTCCTGTCGCCTTGGAATACCCCTTCGGAACAACCTCATAAAAGGTGGGATCTCTGAGAATAAACTCAAACCTGTCCTCGTATTTTCTCTTAAAGGCCCCCATGTCACTGCTGTCATCAAACCACAATGCCATTTTATCAAAGGCCAGCTCATCCTCCCAGAAACTCTGGCAAATAGGGGAAAAGGTCCCGTTTTCCTCGAAAATCGCCTTTACCACCGGCATCCAGTAATCCCTTCTGAAATAGGAAGCTTCTTTTCCCTCCAGCACTCCGTCGATGTGGTATTTTACTAAGTCCTCGGCAATTTCTCTCTGTAAAGAGGGTTCCAGCTGTGCATGTAAAAGTTCCTCTCCCTGATACACAATCTGGGTTCCGCAGCCCGCCACAACACCGTCAAAGCCGATATCCCGTACCTCCTTTGGTATAATGATCTGGCATCTTCCGGTACAGAGAAACATCCGGTGTCCTTTCTTTCTCGCCTGGCGAATGGCCCTTACGGTGCTCTCCGGTATCACCCCGGTTTTCTCATCGATTAAGGTTCCGTCTATATCAAAAAAAATCATATGCTGTTTCATGTCTTTACAACATCTCCTCTGTGTCCATCCATATCGTAACCGGGCCGTCATTGACAAGGGAGATTTTCATATCGGCACCAAACTCTCCCCGTTCCACACCCGGAATCTCTTTTTCACACTGCTTTAAAAAATATTCATACAGAGGTTCTGACTGCTCCGGCCGCATGGCGTTCATAAAGTTCGGACGATTTCCTTTTTTACATCCGGCATACAGGGTAAACTGGGAGACAATCAAAAGTCTGCCGCCCACCTCCTGTAACGACCGGTTCATTTTTCCCTCATCATCTTCAAATACACGGAGTTTACAGAGTTTGGAAGCCAGATAATCCGCTTCCTTTTCCGTATCCCCCTCCTTCGCTCCCCAGAATACCAGAAAGCCTTTGCCAATCTGCCCGATTACCTTTCCCTCTACGGTAACAGAAGCCTCTGTTACCCGTTGAATCAAAAGCCGCATCTATCTGTCCCCAATCTCTTTAAATTCTTTATGGGTACCGACATATTTATATGCCGGACGAATAATTTTCCCTTTGTTTACCAGTTCCTCCAGACGGTGGGCACTCCAGCCGGAAATACGGGAAATCGCAAATATCGGAGTAAACAGTTCCTTTGGAATACCGAGCATGGAGTAAACAAATCCGCTGTAAAAATCTACATTGGCACACACCGGCTTAAAGCGGCGGTGTTTTTTCATAATCAAATCCCTGGAAATCCGCTCCACCGCTTCGTATAGCCGGAATTCCTCCTCCTGACCTTTTTCCTGCGAAAGCTTCTCCGCATATTTTTTCAGAATGACAGCCCTCGGGTCAGAGTCTGTGTACACGGCGTGACCCATGCCATAGATCAGGCCGGAACCGTCAAAGGCTTCCCGGTTCAGAATTTTTTCCAGATAACCGGCTATTTCATCCTCTCTATCCCAGCATTTGCAATGCTCCTTCAAGTCATCAAACATCTGAAGCACCTTTAAATTCGCACCACCATGACGGGGACCTTTCAGGGAGGCTATCGCCGCGGATACCGTGGAATAGGTATCTGTTCCGGAGGAAGTGACAACATGGTTCGTAAAGGTAGAGTTATTTCCGCCACCGTGCTCAGCGTGAAGGATCAAAGCCACATCCAGTACCCTTGCCTCCAACTCCGTAAACTTACCGTCCTGCCGAATCATTTGCAGAATATTTTCCGCTGTGGACAGATTTTTATCCGGGGTGCGGATAAAAAAGTCATCATCGAATTTAAAGTGCCGGTAAGATTGGTAGGCATAGACGGCAATCATAGGAAGTTTGCCTATGAGCTGCAATGACTGGCGCAGCACGTTAGGGACGGAAATATCATCCGGATTTTCATCATAGGAATACAGGGTCAGCACACTCTTTTGCAGTGCATTCATAATATTGGCACTGGGTGCTTTCATAATGACATCACGGACAAATTCACCGGACAGTTCCTGCAAACTTGTGAGAATATTCTCAAAATCTTGAAGCTGCTCTTTTGTCGGCAGTTTCCCGAACAAAAGCAGGTAAGTGATCTCCTCAAAGGCATATCGACGATTTTCAAAGCTGTCTACCAGCTCCATGACGTTATATCCCTGAAAATACAGTTCTCCATCACAGGGTACCTTTCTTCCGTCCTGTGTTTTATAACCGACAACATCGGAAATTTCTGTCAGACCGGTCAGCACACCCTTTCCGTTGGCATCGCGAAGCCCTCTTTTTACATCATACTCCGTATATAAATCCAGATTGATGGCACCGGAGAGCATACAATATTCCACCAGAGCATCAAACTTTTTATTTAAGTCCTTATCCAGCTTCATCATTGATTCATTACCCAAACCACTTCCTCCTTTCGTAACCCTTTTAACATCGTACTAACATAAAACTAATTATACACTATTTTATGGGCTTTGCATACTGTGAAATTTATCTGATTGAAAAGAAACGCCACCGGTAGTATAATAGAATCATCAAAAAATTAAGGAGGTAGTAACTCAATGACACGTTTTACTTTACCACGGGATTTGTACCACGGAAAAGGTGCGCTGGAGGCTCTGAAGACCTTTGAAGGAAAGCGCGCTATTATCTGCGTAGGGGGCGGTTCCATGAAACGGAACGGTTTCCTTGACAAAGCTGTGGATTACTTAAAAGAAGCGGGAATGGAAGTCACACTTTTCGAGGGAATTGAACCGGACCCTTCGGTGGAAACTGTTATGAAGGGAGCTGCTGCTATGCAGGAGTTTCAGCCGGACTGGATTATCGCCATGGGCGGTGGTTCCCCGATTGATGCAGCAAAGGCAATGTGGATTAAATACGAGTATCCGGAAACTACTTTTGAAGATATGTGCAAGGTATTCGGCTTGCCTAAGCTCCGCAAAAAGGCACATTTTTGTGCTATCTCTTCTACATCCGGTACCGCTACCGAGGTAACAGCCTTCTCGATTATTACAGACTATCAGAAGGGTATCAAATATCCGATTGCGGATTTTGAAATTACACCGGATGTGGCGATTGTCGATCCAGATCTTGCTGAGACCATGCCACCAAAACTGGTAGCCCATACCGGTATGGATGCCATGACTCATGCAGTGGAGGCTTATGTGTCCACGGCAAACTGTGATTACACCGACCCTCTGGCTCTCCATGCGATCAAGATGATTCAGAATGACCTGGTAGATTCCTATAACGGGGATATGAAAAAGCGAAGCAGCATGCACAATGCCCAGTGTCTTGCCGGTATGGCATTTACCAATGCCCTGCTTGGTATTGTTCACTCCATGGCACATAAAACCGGGGCTGCTTTCGAGGGCGGACATATTATCCACGGTGCTGCCAACGCCATGTACCTGCCAAAGGTAATTAAGTTCAACAGTAAGGACGCTACGGCTGCCGCACGCTATGCTGAGATTGCCGACTTTATGAATCTGGGCGGCAACACGCAGGAGGAAAAGATTGATCTTCTCATCGCTTATCTGCGCAAGATGAATGATGATTTGAATATTCCTCACAGCATTAACCACTACGGCGCAGACGGACTTCCGGCAGAGACCGGATTTGTTCCGGAGGATGTATTCCTTGAAAAGCTCCCTGATATTGCGGCAAATGCTCTGTTGGATGCCTGCACCGGCTCCAACCCGAGACAGCCGTCCCAAGAGGAAATGGAAAAGCTGCTGAAGTGCTGCTACTATGATACGGAAGTGGATTTCTGATTTGGGAATGATGGAAATTAGGAAAATGCCCCGTCTGACGCGGGGCATTTTTTGTGCTATTCCCATATCGGAAAAATATATGTAATTTTATAGTGTAAAAAAATTGATATTTTTCCGATAATGTAGTATACCAATATTTTTTGTATTGCATGTCCGCCAAGCAAAGTACTATTGCCTTTTGGACGGATGCGCCCAAATCCTGCATCATCTACACCACGTTCATAAATATTTTGCGAGAGGCGTTTTTCGGATTCCCGCAATCTGCCGCGAGCTTCGGTTCGTTCGATATAAGCAATTCTTTCTTCAATAAGTTCCTGCTTTCTTGTCTGCACTGCAAAATAGCCTTGTGCAAATGCAATCTCCTCTTTTTTAGGATCGCCATTCTGCGCAATAAGATAGCAGGCATACCGTGTCAACATATAATCTTTCATTTGACGTTTTGCGCCACTTCCCAACTGCACCACCTGATGTTTGACACGACTCCAGGACACACTGTATTGCTTTGTCAAGGTTTTCCCAGCATTCATATCCTTCCTCCCCAAGCATACTTTCCCTTTATCATTCATACACTATACAAAAGCATTCTGGAAGTCTGTCTATGAATATCGAAATAGAGCGCAAAAAACTGATTCTTTTTACAAAGGTGGGGGCGATTGTTCTCACTTCCATCGCCCTGCTGGCTGTCAGCTGGCTTGTCTATCCCCGTTCGGCGGAAACTCTGGAAACCCTGGGTACCTCCGTTATCAATCAGAAAGAACTTCCGATTTATTGTGTGGACCAGCAAAAGCCATGGGTATCCATTAGCTTTGACGCTGCCTGGGGCAACGAGGATACCGGAAAGCTTCTGGAAACTCTAAAAAAGCATCAGGTAAAGGCTACCTTTTTTATGACCGGAGGATGGATTGAAAAATACCCGGATGATGTCAAAGCCATTGCGGCAGACGGTCACGACCTTGGCAATCACAGCGAAAACCACAAGCATATGTCACAGCTTTCTGCCGAGCAATGTAAAGAGGAAATTATGAAGCCCCACGAAAAGGTAAAAAAGCTGACTGGGAAGGATATGATTTTGTTCCGACCTCCTTATGGGGATTATAACGATAATCTGATTCAGGTATGTCGGGATATTAAGTATTATCCGATTCAGTGGGATGTAGATTCTTTAGACTGGAAGGATTATGATGCCTCTACCATTATCCGCCGGGTAACAGAGCACAAGCATCTGGGAAACGGCTCCATCATTCTCTGCCATAATGGAGGAAAGCATACGGCGGAGGCACTGGATGAACTGCTCTCCACTTTAAAGCAAAAGGGATATACTCTGGTACCGATATCCCAGCTCATCATGAAGGAAAACTATACGATGGACACAGAGGGACGACAAAAGTCAGTTTCCAATTAGAGTCTCAAATGATTTAGCAAAAAAGGCGGTTCGGTGGAGCATATCACTCAATCCGAACCGCCACATAATTTTCTATTTTACACCATATTCCTCATAATATTTATCAATGGCATTTTTCATGGCATCATCAATAACAATTTTGTTTTGACATTCCTTATTATAAAGCCTCTCCACCACCTCTTCCATTGTTACAATGGCGGCAGTCGGGAAACCATAGGTCTCACGGATTTCATCCAGAGCTGTCTTATCTCCACCCTTTCCTTTCTCCATGCGGTTTAAAGAAACCATCAGACCGACAATCTCTACCTCACCCTGGGCTTTTATAATCGGGAAGGTTTCCTCGATGGATTTCCCGGAGGTTGTCACATCCTCTATAATGATGATTCTTTCTTTGTCTTTTATTTTGCTCCCCAGGAGAATTCCGGTATCGCCGTGGTCTTTTACCTCCTTGCGGTTTGAGCAATAGCGGATTTCCTTGCCATACAATTCGTAAAAAGCGATTGTCGTCGCCACACTCAGCGGGATTCCTTTATATGCCGGCCCAAATAAAACGTCAAAATCCTCTCCGTAATTGTCATGGATAGCCTTGGCATAGTATTCTCCCAGGCGCTTTAGCTGAGAGCCTGTCACATAGGCACCTGCATTCATAAAAAATGGGGATTTGCGCCCACTCTTTAGCGTAAAATCTCCAAATTTCAGCACATTTGCTTCCACCATAAATTCGATAAATTCCTGCTTGTATGCTTCCATATCGGTAAAACCTCCTGAATCATAATCAGTTATAGTATATCATTTTGGTCTCGCTCTTTCAACCATCATAGTTCCACCTGTTTGCACTTATTGCACTTTCCTTTTCGCTATTTCCCAGCCTTTCGAAGCATTTTGAGTTCTTTCTTTAACGTATATAACATAGTCATAATAATTTTGGCTTCCGCCTCTGTGCAATCCTCCAAAAGGGTATAATATTCCATAATCCTTGCCTGCCGGTTCGCTTCCCCCTTTAAGGAGTCACAAAGTAAAAGATCAAGTGGCACTTCTAATGCATTAGCAATACGGACCAGTTTTTCTGCACTGATCCCGGAGGATGCACTTTCAATATTATTAATATGGGAGGGAGATGTTTCCGTATATTCCGCAAGCTTTTCCACTGTCAATCCCATATCTTCACGCCAGCGTTTCACATTTGCCCCCAAGGCCCTTGCATTAATTACTTTTTCCACTAAAAAATTCCTCCTTTATTGTAATATTATGTTAATACTACTATCAGAGGAATTTTACTGAAATATGTTATTTAAGGTTATTTCCTGTGTTACGGATTTTTTACACATCCCACAATATCCACAATACTGCCAAGACCTTCCCGCTCCGCATATGCCTCTAATCCGTCAATAATCTCAGACGTGACACAGGGATTAAAGAAGTTCGCCGTTCCCACTGCCACCATAGTAGCGCCTGCCATAAGAAACTCTAGGGCATCCTCGGTATTTTGAATGCCTCCCATGCCGAGAATCGGGATTTTTACAGCATTCGCCACCTGATACACCATGCGAACAGCCACCGGTTTGACACAGGGACCGGACATGCCCCCGGTCTGGTTGGCTATGGCAAAGGTTTTCCGGTTTACATCGATTTTCATTCCCGTAATGGTATTAATTAAAGATACACCGTCGGCACCGCCGGCCTCAACCGCCCTCGCCATTTCCGTAATATCCGTCACATTCGGACTCAACTTCATAATGACCGGCTGCTTTGCCACCGCTTTTACCGCCTTCGTAATATCCTCCGCCATCTCCGGCTTCTGGCCAAAGGCGATTCCGCCAGCTTTCACATTCGGGCAGGAAATATTAATCTCCAGCATATCCACTTTTTCTTCGGAAAGCCGCTCCACTACCTCCACATAATCTTCTTTGGAGCGTCCGCACACATTGACAATAATGCGGGCACCCTTTTCGTGGAGATACGGTAAATCTCTCTCTATCAATGTATCAATCCCCGGATTCTGAAGTCCAATGGCATTCAGCATGCCACCGTGAGTTTCCACAATACGAGGAGTAGGATTTCCCGGCCACGGCACATTTGCCACACCCTTTGTGGTCACTGCCCCCAACCTTTCCAGATTGACAAATTCACTATATTCCAGGCCGGAGCCAAAAGTTCCGGATGCCGTCGTAACCGGATTGGGAAAAGATACTCCGGCAAAATTTACTTCCAATATATGACTCATTCTAACCTCCATTTCCGTAGCGCCAGCGAAGGAAGCACGCCGAGAAATATGCTTCGCATTTTCTCGGCTGTGCATCAATACTATTTGTGATGCTTCAGCACAAATAGTGGTGTGAAAAATCATTGCATTAGCATGATTTTTCACGCTAACCTCCATTTCCGTAGCGCCAACTCCTACAACTCAATTTCCGTCGATAAGAACACCGGACCATCTTTACAGATTCGTTTATTATGTACCTTGGAATGGTTGTCTACATCTGTAGACTGGCATACACAGGCAAGACAGGCCCCAATGCCACAAGCCATTTTTTCTTCCAGAGAAAGCCATGCTGGTACATTTTCCTCCAGCCCCCAGGCTTTTACTCCCCGAAGCATCGGAGTGGGACCGCAGGAATAAATCACATCTCCTTGAATCTTTTCCCCACGAATGGCATCGATTACATTCCCCTTGGTTCCAATACTGCCATCCTCTGTCGCCACCACCACCCGTTGGGCAGCTTTTTCAAGTTCCTGCAGTAAAAAAGTATCCGCGTTCCGATAGCCCAGAACAACGGTGACCTCTCCCGGAATTTCTTTCGACAATTGTAGAAGCGGTGGTATTCCAATACCTCCACCAATGAGAACCGCCTTTTTTCCTGTCTGGCATTCCGATACCGGAAAACCATTCCCCAGAGGACCTAACACCCGGATTTCCTCTCCCGCATTCTTTTGGGAAAACTCCAAGGTACCGGCACCTACCACCCGGAATACAATCCGAAGTGTCCCCTCTTCTCTATTTATCTCACAGAGACTAATCGGTCTTGGCAAAAGGGTATCTTTATTTTCACAGTACAAAGAAATAAACTGTCCCGACACTGCCTGGCTGGCAATCTCCGGCACCAGAAGCCACATGGAAAAAATCCCCTCCGCTATTTCCGTTACCGCCGTGATTTTCGCCATACACTGTAATTTTGCCATGGTCTCCCTATCCTTTCCTAAAAAATACTGCTAATATCCTTTTTCATATCCAAAACTGCCTGACGGGAAGCCTCCGCATAGCCCTCCTCGCCCAGATGTGCATAGGCATCCTGCTTATAGGCACAGATAATTCCCCTGGAGGAATTGACGATTGCTCCCAGTCCATCCTCATTAAAATACGGTTTTAAATCCTTGGCCGCCCCACCCTGGGCACCATAGCCCGGTACTAAAATATAGGTTTTTGGCATAATTTTGCGAAGAACCTTACCCATTTCCGGATAGGTTGCTCCCACAACAGCTCCTACATAGCTGTAGGAATCTCCCATACAGTCCTCACCCCAGTTTGCCACATGTTCACCGACAATTTCATACAGTGGTTTGCCATCAATTTCCCGGTCCTGAAACTCACCGGAGGAAGGATTCGAGGTCTTTACAAGAACAAAAATCCCTTTCTTTTCCTCCTTGCACACATCCACAAAGGGCTTCACTCCATCCGTCCCCAAATACGGATTCACCGTTATGAAATCCTCGTTAAAGCCATAGCATTTCCTGCCGCCAATCTGCACGCCTCCCAGGTGACCGTTAGCATAGGCTGCAGAGGTGGAGCCGATATCGCCCCGTTTCACATCGCCGATGACAACCAGTCCCTTTTCCTTACAGTAGTCCACCGTCTTTTTGAAAGCGACAAGTCCCGGTATGCCAAACTGCTCATACATGGCTATCTGTGGCTTTACTGCCGGAATCAGTTCATAAACCGCATCAATAATTCCTTTGTTATATTCCCAGATTGCTTCTCCTGCTGCCTCCAGTGTCTCGCCCTGCTCCTTTACGGCCTTATTTAAAATATAGGACGGCACATAATCAATCATCGGATCCAGTCCCACCACAATCGGGGCTTCTGTCTTTTTGATATTTTCAATTAAGCGGTTAATCATAGAAAAACTCCTCCTTATTCTTTATATTCGTAAACAACCTCTCCGTCTACCATGGTGTAATGTACTCGTCCCTGTACCTTTACCCCATGAAACGGTGTATTTTTTCCCTTGGATACAAAGGTGTTTTTATCAATCACATATTCGGAATCCATATCCGCTATCGTAATATCTGCCGGCATTCCCACCGCCAGATTTCCTCCCGGCACTCCCAGAATCCGGCATGGATTCGTACTCATCCGCTCTACTAACTGCATCGGCGTCAGATATCCCTTCCTCACAAGATACGTTACCGCCAGAGCATAGGCTGTCTCTGAACCCACAATGCCAAAAGGAGCTTCGGCGATGGATTTTTTCTTTTCCTCCTCGCCATGTGGGGCATGGTCGGTGGAAATCGCCTCCATGATGCCTTCAGAAAGCCCTCGGCGCAGTGTTTCTACATCAGTAGAACTTCGTAACGGCGGGTTCATCTTATAATTGGCATCATCCGCCGGAATCTCTTCCTCCGTCATAGAAAAATGATGCGGGCATACCTCTCCAGACACCTCCACGCCGTCTTTCTTTGCCAGCTCAATCATGGCCACACTGTCTTTTGTGGAGCAGTGGCATAAATGAAGTCTCGCTCCGGTTTCCTTGGCAAGGAGAATATCTCTCGCCACAATAACGTCCTCCACGGCATTGGTAATGCCTTGGATACCAAGTTCTTCTGCCTTTTTTCCGGCGTTCATGGCTCCTTTTCCCACCATGTTTTTATCCTCACAATGTGCCAGAACAGGAATCCCCGCCTTTTTTGCTTCCTTCATGGCGTTCCGGTAAAGCTCCGCATCCATAACGGATTTTCCGTCCTCACTGATGGCCTTCGCTCCTGCCTTTACCATACCGGAAATATCCGTCATTTCCTCTCCTGCTTGTCCCTTTGTCACAGCTCCCACCGGATAGACATGTATTTTACTGTCTCTCTCTGCTATGGCAAGCACCTTCTGAATCATCTCCGGGCTGTCGGTGGCAGGGCTTGTATTTGGCATCGGACACACCGCCGTAAAGCCGCCCTTCGCTGCTGCCGCCGTTCCCGTCTTTATCGTCTCCTTGTATTCAAAGCCCGGCTCCCGCAGATGAACATGTAAATCTAAAAATCCCGGCATCACATATTTTCCTGCCGCATCGATAATTCTGGTATTTTCACCGGTCACTTCTGCCTGCTTATCCGAAGAAAGGCTGCCTAATATAGCAACCTTTCCATCCTGAATCCATATATCGCATATTTCATCCCGCCCATTTGCCGGGTCTAAAAGATGTCCATTTTTAATCCATAGGTTCAATGAATAAATCCACCTTTCCAAAGTCATCCAGTTCAAAACTGTTCAACAGTCCTGCCTTTTCAATGTCCTTTACCACTGCCTGATTCGAAATTACCTGTCCAATCTTATCCTTTGGCACCCATCGGCTTCTGTGGAGTTCTTCCGATAAAACAACCTGATCCGTCTGGGCATCACAGAGAAAGGCAATACCGATGGTACATATCTCACCGGCACTAAAGCCCCATGTATACAGAGGCTTATCCACCTGAACCGGGACACCGGCCTTTTCCTCTACAATACGCTGCACCGCCCTTTCCGGTGTTTCGCCAAACTCCATCTCGCCGTCAATAAATTCCCACTGGTATGGCTCCACAATACGGTCATCATACCAGCGCTCCACTGCGAGATAGCTGTCTTTGTACTGTACAATTCCTTTTACCAGAATACGAAATCTACCCATCTTATCCTCCATTTCATTACAATATATTACCGAACCTTATTTTTTCGCAATATATCCTTTTGCTTTCAAAAGTTCTGCCATTAACACTGCTCCTCCGGCTGCACCGCGGATGGTGTTATGGGAAAGTCCTACAAATTTCCAGTCGAAATAAGCATCCTCTCTCAGACGTCCGATGCTGACGCCAAAACCATTTTCATAGTTTACATCCAGCGCCACCTGAGGACGGTTATCCTCCTCTAAGTACTGGATAAACTGCTTCGGTGCATTCGGCAGACCTAACTCCTGCGGAGCCCCCTTAAATTCCACCAATGCCTGTATCAATTCTTCCTTTGTCGGTTTCTTTGCAAAATTTACAAATACCGCCGCCGTGTGTCCATCTAATACCGGTACACGGATACACTGGCTGGTAATCAGTGGAGCGTCGGCTTTGATAATTTCTCCATTTTCCACTTTGCCCCATATACGAAGAGGCTCCTGCTCGCTTTTTTCTTCCTCACCGCCGATAAACGGAATAATGTTATGCTCCATTTCCGGCCAGTCCCGGAAAGTCTTTCCGGCACCGGAAATCGCCTGATAGGTGGTAGCCACCACCACCGTCGGTTCAAATTTTTTCCACGCCGTCAAAGCCGGCGCATAACTTTGGATGGAACAATTCGGTTTTACGCAAATGAATCCTCTCTCCGTTCCCAGACGTTTTTTCTGACTCTCGATTACTTCCAGATGTTCCGGATTTACTTCCGGCACAATCATCGGCACATCCTTTGTCCATCTATGAGCGCTGTTATTAGATACAACCGGGATTTCCGCTTTCGCATAATCCTCTTCAATTTTTTTAATTTCTTCCTTCGTCATATCCACAGCGCTGAATACGAAGTCAACCTCGCTGCTCACAGTCTCTATATCATTGACATTCTTTACTACAATTTTCTTCACTGCCTCCGGCATAGGACTTGGCATTTTCCAACGTCCGCCCACGGCCTCCTCATAGGTTTTTCCTGCACTTCTTGGGCTGGCGGCAATGGTCGTTACCTCAAACCATGGATGATTTTCCAATAAAGAAATAAATCTTTGTCCCACCATACCGGTACCACCCAGAATGCCTACCTTTAATTTGTCACTCATTGTCTTCCTCCATATCTGTTCATAGTCCTCTTTATCATACTACATTTTGTGATAGATTTCAAGAAAAACCCTTGGGGTTCTGCTTAAGACTCTGTGTTACTAAATACCTTGAAAAATATCGGTAATTAGTTTACAATTTGTATATAGACTTTGGACAAGGAGTAAGCGAATGAAAAATGTTATTTTGGTAGTGGATGACGACAAAGCCAATTTAATGCGTGCACAGACAATCTTATCCTCAGACTACCGGGTTTCTGCCGCCAATTCCGGCAAAGCAGCATTGAAATATCTGGAAAACAACCGTCCGGATTTGATTCTTTTGGATATTAACATGCCGGAGATGGATGGTTTTGAGGTGATTGAGCAGATTCGTCAGAACAAAGAAATAGCAGATATTCCTGTCATTTTTCTGACAGCGGATAATCAGGTAAATACCGAAATTAAATGTTTTCAGGCAGGGGCAATGGATTTTGTCGGGAAACCTTTCGTGCCGGATGTTTTGAGAAGCCGTGTCAGCAAGGCGATTGAACTGGAACATTACCGCAACAACCTGGAACGAATGGTAGAGGAGCAGGCTGAGAAAATTACGGAAAACATGCGCCTCATCAGTCAAATGCAGGACTCCGTAATTGTTGGTATGGCGAACCTGATTGAGAGCCGGGACGGAAGTACCGGCAAGCACGTTAAAAATACTCAGATGTATGTCAAGATGATTGCAGATGAACTACATAAGCGGAATTTATTTCCGGAAGAACTGACGGATGATTATATTGAAAATCTCCGAAAGGCGGCACCGCTCCACGATGTGGGAAAGATTAATATACCGGATTCCATATTGAAAAAGCCCGGCAAGCTCGACGATGAAGAATGGGAAATAATGAAATCCCATACCACCAAAAGCCGCAAAATTATTAAGATGATTATCGCCGATGTGGAAGATAAAGAGTATGTAAAGATGGCGGAAGACATTGCCCTGTACCACCATGAGCGTTGGGACGGAACCGGATATCCCATGGGGCTCTCCGAAGAGGATATCCCTTTATCCGCACGGATTATGGCGGTGGCAGATGTATTTGACGCTCTGTATGAAGAGCGGGTGTACAAGCCGCCGGTTCGTCCCATTGAGCGAATTGTCCAAATTATGATGGAGGGCAGAGGTTCTCAGTTTGACCCAGTGATTATTGACGTGTTTGTGGAAATGATTCCACAGATGAAGATAACATTAAATTTGGAGTAACCGAATCCGGTACACCGTGCCGTGTATGGGTTTTATTTTCAGGAAAGGGACGGTAATTTGCGTTGGAAGATAAATATTATTATGACGAAAAAATTTTAATTAGAACAGAACGGGCAGTGCTTGGCATCGTTACCTGCTATATCATCGCCCTATTTGTTTTGAGTCAGGTGTTTGGCTGGAATATATTTGTAAGGGAACTTATTGTTGTAATGGCCATTGCCTTGTGGATCATTTGTGTCAAAAAATACCGGGGTTTTAAATACCGTGCGATATGTATCGCCGTTGTGTCCTGGATTAATTTTATTATCTATGCCGTTCATATTGACAATATTCTGTTATTAACTCCTATTATGTCGGGATTAATTATTCTGCTCAGTCTGTTTTGCAATCTTTCCATTGTCTATACGGGACTGATTATATCAAATCTGGTCTTTGTATACCACGGTTTAATCGTTCGGACAATCCCCCTTGAGACCGGCAATGATATATTTATGTTAGTCCTGCATATCCTTGCCAGTTTTGTAACCACATTTGTGGCAGTGATTATGATACGCAGCCGAACGGAAAACAGCTTGAAATTGTATAAAATCATCCGTAATCTGGAAATTGCCGAACAGGGCAGAGATGACTTTATGGTAAATATGTCCCACGAAATCCGCACACCGATTAATGCGGTATGCGGTATGAGTGAGGCAATTTTACAGGAAAATATTCCGGAAAATGTCAGAAAAGACGTGATTGATATTCAGACGGCCGGACGAAACCTTCTGGCTACGGTCAGCAATATTTTAGATTATTCGGAACTGCTGGGCGGGGAACTGGATCTGGCAGAAGAAAGCTACAACATTACATCTACGATTACGGATATTATCAATATGGCACTGACACTGGAAAACGGCAGACATCTGGAGCTGATTGTAGATTGTGATGCCAATCTGCCCAGTAACATGGTAGGCGACGAGCAGAAAATCCGTCGTATCGTCATGAATATGTTGGAGAACGCCATAAAGTTTACACATGAGGGAGGGATTGTAATCACCATTAGGAGCAGAAAAGAAAAATACGGAGTCAATTTAATAGTAAATATCAAAGATTCCGGTATCGGCATTGAACCCTCCGATCTGGAACAGATATTCACAACATATACGCAGGTGGATGCCAAAAGAAACCGGGAGGAAGGCGGTGCGGGCATTGGGCTTGCCATTACCAGAGCACTGGTTCGCAAGATGGGCGGATTTATCACAGTAAACAGCGAGCCCGGAATCGGAAGTGAATTTCAGCTTACGATTCCGCAAAAAGTGTTGGATGAATCTCCGATTGTTTCCATTCGAAATAGGCAGGAATTCTTTACGGCATGTTATATTAATATGGATAAATACAATTATTCCATTATACGGGAAGGATATGAAAAAATTCTGTACCATATTGTAGAGCAGTTTGGTATTATGTTCCGGTTCTGCAAAAATCTTTCCGAGTTAAAACGGCGTTTGGAACATGAAAATTACTCCCACGTTTTTATTGGATGGGAAGAGTACAGTGAGGATAAAAACTTTTTTGAGGAACTGGCTCAAAAATGCAGTGTCGTGCTTATTCTGGATTACAGGCAGGAGGTGCGGGCCGGCAGCAACATGCTCCGTATCTACAAACCGTTTACCGTACTGTCCATCGCAGCTATTTTCAACGGTGGCAAAATTATTCAAAGAGATGACCAGTACGCAAATACACGTCACCGTTTTATTGCTCCCGATGCAAAAGTCCTCGTGGTAGATGACAATACCATGAATCTGAAGGTTATGGCAAGGCTCCTTCTGCCATACCAGATTAAGGTAACGCTGGCGGGCAGTGGTGAAGAGGCTCTGGATAAGCTGGATACGATGGACTTTGACTGTGTCTTTTTGGACCACATGATGCCGGAAATGGATGGCGTGGAAACGCTGCACAAAATACGGCAGAAACCGGGGACCTATTTTCAGACACTTTCGGTGATTGCCTTTACGGCAAATGCTATTGGCGGTGCCAGAGAAATGTTTTTGTCGGAAGGATTTAATGATTTTATTGCAAAGCCTATTGAACTGAGCGTACTGGAGCGTATGCTGCGTCGGTACATACCTGTCCAAAAGCAGATTGCCGTTGACAATACACCGAAAAACTCCGTCAGGGTAGATGACAATGTGGCAGAGGTGCAGGACAGGCGTAACTCGGACAAAGAAGCACTGGTAGCGCTGGAGAGGGCCGGTATCGATGTTAAACAGGGAATTTCCTACTGCGATGATGAAGAAGGATTTCGAGAGATCCTCGGTATATATCATACTGAGGGTCCAAAGCGCAGGCAAAATATAGAGGAACTTTTTGAGGAAGAGAACTGGAAAGATTATGTTATTTTGGTTCATGCCCTAAAAAGCAATTCCAAGGGAATCGGTGCAAATGAAGTGGCGAATCTTGCTCTTGAATTGGAAATGGCGGGAAAAGAGGGGCGTACGGACTTTATTTTACAAAACCATGAAAAATTAATGGAAATCCATGATGCTCTGCTGGAAGTTCTTGATGGCAACGCATTTGTCTATCCCGACAGCAAACCGGATACCGCCCCCGCACTAAAGGCGCCGCAGTCATCGACAGTTTCACCTGTTGATGAAGGAAGTTTTGATAAGGCAAGCTTTGATGAGCTGCTTGCACAGCTGACGGAAAAACTGGACCGTTTTGAAAACGATGAACTGGATCAATTGTTGGATCGCTTAGCAAAATGTCCGCTGCCTGACGGGGGAGAACAAAAAGCTCCGTTTGCACAAGTTGCAGAGCGGATTCGGGAAAAAGTAAATGACTTTGATTTCCTTGCTGCATCGGATATATTAAATTCATGGAAAGAAGAGCGGAAAGGTTAGGTGCATGTTATGATAAAAAAAATACGTATGTTAATGCAGCCGCTTTTTGGCAGCAAACTGGATTCCCGGGAAAAAGTAGCCCGGATGATTATACTGATGTCCCTGACCACTGCTTCTATTGGTATATTTCAGGTTTTGGTTGATAACGATGTCCGCCTTTTGTTTATTTCTCTGCCGATGGTTATTACGCCGTTTATTTCTTACTGGCTTATAACCAAATTCCATAAAGTGAGGCTGGCATCCTGGATTTTAGTTCTTATATGGAATCTCATACTGTTCCCTTCGATTTTTATTATGACGGGTGGTTTAAAGGCCGGGGCTGCGACCTGTTTTGTGATAGAGATAGCCTATGTATTTTGGTTGTTTCAGGGCAAGGACTTTGTTGTGGCACTACTCCTCTCTCTCTGCAGTAGTGCGGTAGCTTTTTATATATCCTACCAATATCCTGATTTATCAATTTCCTCTTCAGGGCGTTTATCCGGCTATATCGCCTCCTACACCACGATTCTTATGACAAGCTTCATTGTAGGTATTATGAGTAAATTTCAGGCGTCAACTTATAGGCAGGAGAAACATCGTGCGGAGGAACAGACAAAAGAACTGGAGCAGATGGCACGCTCCAAAGACACTTTCTTTGCCAACATGAGCCATGAAATCCGCACTCCGATTAATACGATTATCGGATTAAATGAAATGACACTGCGGGAAGATATTTCCGATGAAATTGCGGAGAATGCCATCAACATCCAGAACGCAAGTAAAATGCTTCTGACTACCATTAATGATATTTTGGATTTATCCAAACTGGAATCCGGAAATATGGAGATTGTGCCGGTTCAATATGCCGTCAGTACTATGTTCAGTGATCTTGTGAATCTGATTTGGATTCGGGCCCACCAGAAAGAATTGGAGTTTAAGGTGGATATTGACCCGGAACTTCCATCCACTCTGTATGGCGATGAGGTAAGGATTAAGCAGGTTATCACGAATATGTTGACAAATGCCATAAAGTACACGGAGACAGGTTCTGTCACGCTGACGGCACAGGCAGAAAAGATTTCTTCCGGCACTATTTTACTGCGTATCTCTGTTAAAGACACCGGCAAGGGAATCCGAAAAGAGAATCTGGAGGATTTATTCAGTTCCTTTAAGCGGGTAGATGAAACCAAAAATCGTAACATTGAGGGAACCGGGCTGGGACTCAGTATTTCCAAGCAGCTTATGGACATGATGGGCGGAACCATTTCGGTAGACAGCGTGTATCACAGGGGTTCCACCTTTACAATAGAACTTCAGCAGGAGATTGTGAGTTCGCAGCCGATTGGCGTCATTGATTTCGCTGCACAAAGACGAGTGAGAAACCGCGAAAAATATAAACATCAGTTCACGGCACCAAATGCTAAGGTGCTGGTAGTAGATGACAATCACATGAACTGCATGGTTGCGAAAAAACTGCTTCGTAGTACGGAGGTACAAGTGGAGACAGTGTCAAACGGCAAGGAATGTCTGAGTAAAACGGCAGCGGAAGCCTATCATGTAATCCTTATGGATCACATGATGCCGGGAATGGATGGAGAAGAAACACTAAAGGCCATTCGCGGGCAGACAAAGGGATATTGCCAGAAAGTTCCGGTCATTGCTCTGACCGCCAATGTGATGTCGAATGCGGATCAGGTTTACAGGGATATGGGATTTGACGGTTATCTGGCCAAACCGATTAATGCCGCTCTGCTGGAAGCCAGTCTGCTGCAGTATCTGCCGGATGATCTGATTGAATATGTGGCAGAGGAAGATGACCTGACAGATATAGATGACATCAATGCCGTGAACCAGTTTAGCGGCGTGAAAAAACGTAAGATTGCCATTACGGCCGACTGCCTCTGTGATCTGCCTCAAAATCTGCTTGATAAATATCGTATTTCGTTAATGTATTTCTATATTTATACAGCAGAAGGACGTTTTTGTGACATATCGGAAGTATCCTCTGACAGCTTGTTGGCATATCTCAAGATTGAAGGAAATCACGCCCACACTTCCACCGCTGAACCGGAGGAATACGAATACTTTTTTGCCAATGTGCTGGGGACAGCAGAACATGTGATTCATCTGACAGCCACCAGTGGTGTAAGCGACTCCTATACCAAGGCCATGCAGGCAAGTAAAAGCTTTGACAATGTAACGGTAATTGATTCCAGACATGTCAGCAGTGGTCACGGCTTGATGGTTTTACAGGCCGCACAGATGGCGGAGGAGGGAAAAAGCGTACAGGAAATCTGCAATGCGATGACAAAGTTTAGCGATGTGGTATGTACTAATTTTCTTGTGCCGACTACAGAAACTCTATACCGAAACGGAAAAGTCAGCGGTATCGTTCACAAAATCTGTACACTGCTCCGTCTGCATCCGATTCTTTATATGTCTCATAATAAATTAAAAGTTTGGAAAATTGAAATTGGAGACGTACAGCGTATAAACCGGAAATATGTAAAAAAGATTCTGCGCCACAAAAATCACATGGACCAGCGTATTTTATTTGTTACCCATGCGGGATGTACCGTTCGCCAGCTGGATGAAATCATAGAGGAAATTAAAAAACATGCTGATTTTGAGCATATTGTCTTACAAAAAGCTTCTGCCTCAATTTCCAGCAACTGCGGTATGGGAACATTCGGACTTATATATGTCAAAACAGACTGAAAAACACCCCGGAAACCGGGGTGTTTTTCATCGTATAATAGGGTGGGAGTAGTAGTCACTAAGTAACTACTGGGTATATAATATCAGTAAAATGTGGCATAAAAATGTAATTTTTTAATTTTTTTTGACAAAAGCCGCCCAGTCTGAGTATTCACTCAAGCCGGGCGGCTTTTATTTTTTACCGCTTATTTTAAATGCGATTATTTCATGGACTCTTCCTGTTTCTTAATCATCTGACGTACCATCTCGCCGCCGATCGAACCAGCCTCACGAGATGTCAAATCTCCATTGTAACCATCCTTCAGGTTTACGCCGATTTCACTCGCAACTTCCATCTTGAATCTGTTCATGGCTTCCTTTGCCTGTGGAACTTCCATTCTGGATCCGCTTTTGCTTGTCATAGTCTTTTCACCTCCGTGATATTTTGATTTATAGTGAAAGATAAAGGAATGTGCAGGCAACCACATTCCTTTATTGATACCCTTCAGTCTGAACTTTGTTCTTTCCAAATTTATCGTTTGAAATGCCGTTACCCTTTTCATTCGTTTATCTTGATACTATTGTAACCACAAAGGTTCATTTTATTTTGGTAATTTGTTCCACCAGACAAATGTTTTTTATCGCCGCTCCATATCCATCTGCAGCTGCTCTAAATAATGTACAAAGGTGCCGGAATAGGTAGATATCTCAAAAGAAGCATCTAACTCTTCCCGCTTAAAATGTTTCGGTCCGCCACTTTCCATACGCTCCCAGAATTTTTTTAAATCCGCAAAGGGCAGATACATAAAACAATCCTGGTTTTTAAAATAAATCAATAAAAAGGCAATCCCATCCTGTGCTTCAAACTCTGACATAAACTGTATCTGGTGTTCATGGACATTGGAAAGGGGAAAACGCTCTGTGGCACACTCCTTCGCATCGAAGCACACGGGAATCCCCTGTACCACACCGATATAGTCTACCGTACTTTTCTGTTCAAAATACGCTAATGTAATATGTCTTGTACTTTTATCAATATTAATCGGTTTAATCGGGGTCGGTACCTTCTGAATCAATGCCAGTTTCTGCGAACGGTATTTTTCATTCGTCAGATTAATTAATTCCTCTAAAAAGGAGCCCCGAAGTCCTCTGGAATTCCATGTCGCCATATTATGCCAGCTCCTGATAAACAATTGCTTTTTTAATTTCCTCTGCCTTTTCCTTACTAACCAGTATCTCCAACAGGGCAAAAGCAAATTCCATCGCCGTTCCCAGTCCCCGGCTGGTCACAATATTTCCATCCACCACCACCGATTCTCGGGAAACATTCGCCCCAGTCAGGTTACACTCATGATCCGGATAGCTGCAGGCATTTTTTCCCTGTAACAACCCATGCTTACCGAGCACGCCCGGTGCCGCACAGATGGCACTGACAATTTTTCCGGCATCATTCATGGCAAACAAAGCCTGCTTCACTGCCTCGCTCTCCCCTAAATGTAATGTCCCCGGCATTCCGCCCGGCAGGATAATGGCGTCATAAGAAAGACAGTCCACCTCTCCCAAAACGGCATCCATTTCCACTAAAACTCCATGGGAACTTCGCACGGATTCTTCTTCTGTAATGGAAGCCATTGTCACCTCCACACCACCACGGCGGAGAATATCCACTGACATAAGGGCTTCCACCGTCTCAAAGCCTTCCGCAAATAGCATCACTGCTCGTTTCATTGTTTTCCTCCCTTCCGGAACAAAAGTCCGTCAAATAATGTTTTTTCTATATCTAAAAATTGCTGCGGCGGTAACGCCGTAAATTTCTTTTCACTGATTTTTTGAAAGGGATTCTCCAGTTTTGGAAAAATGAGTTCCTCTGAGTGAAGAAGATACCCTTGTAATCCCGGATAGGAATGTCCTCCGTATTTTATATCTCCTATCACCGGATGTCCGATGCTGCCCAGATGGCTTCTGATTTGATGGGTCTTTCCCGTCAAAAGCCGAACCTTTAAAAGAGTATAGCTGCCGTTATCCAAAAGAGGCTCATATCCGGTTTCAATATAAGAACGTCCCGGAGCATCTTCCTTATAAATACGAACCTTATTTTTCTCCTCATCCTTTATCAAAAATCCCTGTATTGTGTCGGGCTCCTTCATCACTCCCTCCACAATCGTCAGATAATATTTCGATACGGTTCTCTCCTTCAAAAGCTCTGACATTTTCTGCAAGCCCCGCAGGCTCTTTCCGGCGATTACCAGTCCACTTGTGTTCCGATCCAGCCGGTTACAGACAGACGGAGTAAAGGTGCCGCCGGACTCCCACTTTCCCTGTTCCTGCAAATAACCGAGAAAATATTCTACCAGACTGACATCCTCCGGCTTTGCCTTCTGGGAAAGCATTCCCACCGGTTTATTAATCAGCGCAATCTCTTCATCCTCATATACAATTTCCAAATCCGTTACCGGATAGACAGTCCGAATCCCTTCTCCCCGGAATTTTCTCATTGTTTCCTCGGAAAAATAAATCGCCACCCGATCCCCCGAAAGAAGTATTTCCTTTCCCTCTGCTCTTTTTCCGTTCAGCTTAATATTTTTTTTGCGAAGCATTTTATAAATAAAACCGCTCTTTGCTTCCTTTAAATATTTCTGTAGAAATTTATCCAGCCGCTGTCCGCTGTCATTTTCCCCAATGCTTATCTCTTTCATTCTTTTCACCATTCGCACACACTTTTTGTGCACATCAGACTGCCAGAGAGCGAAGATAGGAAACCACCTTTTCTTCCTTCTCCGGCGTCGTTTCTATCTGCGTCAGCCTGTCCAGCTGCTTAATGAGCTGCTCGTCCGTATCAAATACCCTCACATAAAAAGAAGGGGCTATTTTATGGATGTTTTCAGTCAGATATTCTTTCATATAGGAAACATCCTGCTTACAGTCTGCTATCACGCCTAAAACATTACCGTTTTTGACAACGACAAAATCCAAATTCATAATTTTTTCCGTAGAGGTGAAAACATAATCCGTCAGAAGAACCGCTTCCCCTGCTGCCTCCTTAAGCCTGTCATAGCGCTCCTTTTTTACTCCCCTACGGGGAAGCATCACCACCAGTGCGACAATCCGCTTTGCCGCCGGTAAAACCATCAACACCGCCAGCACGGTAAAGATATTCGCCCTCGTATGGGTCCACAGATATCCAATGAGAAATATTACCGCTCCTATCAGAATAAATACACCGAGCCACAGACTGTTCATCTTCTTCTGTCTTGTTATATAGCCCGGCTCACATTTTTCAATTTTCATCCGCCCGTTTCTCCTTTCACCGTACGTATTCAGTGTAGCACAAGTTTATTCCTGTGTGAACCCCACTTTGTAGCCCTCCAGATATTTCAGAATCGGATAAGGATTTACACTAATCTCCTTGCCATTCAAATCCAGATAAATCCCAAAGTGCAGATGCACTTCAAATTTCCCTACGGTCCCTTCCTCTCCATATCCAGAATCTCCCATATAACCTATAAGCTCACCTGCCTGAATCTTTTTTCCCTCTTCGATTCCGTTGGCATAATGGTCTAAGTGGGCATAGTAATAATAACCGCCATGCTCGGAACGGATTCCCAGCCGGTAGCCGCCGAGATTCAGCCACCCTTTTTTCTCCACTATACCGTCGCTGACACTGACAATGGCAAAATACCCCCGCTCCTTTCGGGAAGGTATAAGGTCCGTCCCTTCATGACGCCTGTCTCCGCCGTAGCTTCTGACACCGCCCCAGGAATCCTCGAACTGAATCGTCCCACCGCTGTCAACATCCTCTCCCACCGGAAATACCCGAACATCCTCTAACATTGCCTTCAGTGCCTGTACATACTCCTTCATAATAGGTTTTGGCATAAGCATATAATACCAGGAAAATTTTCTGCACAAAGCATCTTTTTCCCGGATTTTCCCATTATAAAACAAAAAACTGACAGCGATTTTCCGGTATCTCTCCTCCGTCCATTTCCCCGGTTTGACAAAATGCTCCGCTGCAATGTCAAAAGCTCTGAATTTCTCCAGATTTTCAGAAAGCGCCGGTTCATTTCGAACCCGTACCGCGGATAATACAAAACCGGAAAGCACTGCCACACTGAAAAATAAAAGGATAGCAGCACAAACTGCCACCCTGTATTTTTTACTAATTTCCATGAATAACCCCGTTTCAAGCACCTTGTCACATTATATGCTTCCACTTTCAGGATTAATCATAAACAATTATTCCACCGGCATTTCCAACAGCCGATAGCTTAAATCAATCATATCCTGCCGCCCGGTGGAGTTTATAATCTCCACATGACCTTTTCTATTTTCCTCTCTGAGAAGATTTTTCTCTCCCAACCGTCTTTTTAACTCCATGGAGGTGCCAAGACTTCCGTCAATGAGCCGGGTGGCACTGTCTCCCAGAAAATTTTTCAGATATGGTTTTAAGAACGGATAATGAGTGCAGCCGAGAACAATGGTCTCCGTATCCTCAGACAAGTACGGAGTCAGATGTTCTTGAAAATAGGTATTTAGCTCCTCTGCGTCAATACTGCCCCGCTCCACAAATTCCATCAGTCCCTCACAGGGTACGGATATAATTTCCGCCTGATTATTGTAGCGTTCTAACAACTCCTGATATTTTTTCTGGCGGATTGTCATAGGGGTGGCCATAACGAGAATACGCCCGTTTTTATGATTCATCACAGCCGGCTTAATGGCCGGCTCGATTCCCACGATCGGCAGTTCGGGATAGTCGCTCCGAAGCTTTCGCACCGCCGCACTGGTGGCGGTGTTACAGGCAACCGCCAGTCCTTTAATACCCTGTTTTAACAGTTTTTTTACCACATCAAAAGTCAATTCACGGATCTCCTCCTGCTCCTTTGTTCCGTAAGGAGCATGGAGGGAATCACCGTAATATATAAAATCCTCTGCCGGCATGATTCTCACCGCCTCTCGCAGGACGCTGAGACCACCAAGGCCGGAATCCATAAATCCAATCGGTAAATTTTTCTTCTGACCTAAATCAAGCATTCTAATCCTCTTTTTCTGTGATATCCTTTTTCCGATTTAACAAATCATATATACATGGTACCACAAAAAGAGTTAAAAGTGTACCATAAATTAACCCGCCGATGGTGACAATCGCCATTGGTCTTGTCATGTCCGCACCCATTCTGCCGCCAAAGGCCATAGGTATCAGACCGAGAACGGTAGTCATCGCCGTCATGAGAATCGGACGGAGACGGGTCCTTCCCGCATCCACTAAAGCCTCCCGTTTTTCCATGCCGCCCCGACGCAGCTGATTGGTATAATCCACTAATACGATACCGTTATTTACGATAATACCGGCGAGCATGACAAAGCCTATCATGGCAATGACGCTGACGTCACTGCCGCTGATCCACAGGCCCATAAAGCCTCCGGTAAAGGCAAGCGGAATCGTAAACAATATGATAAACGGAGACAGTAACGACTGGAACTGTGCCACCATAATTAAGTACATCAGCACGATGCCGAGGAACATCATGAGCAATACCTGCTCCATAGCTTCCGTGGTAGCCTCATCCTCACCGTCAAACTCGACCGTATAACCAGCCGGTGGTTCATAGTCTGCCATGGCCTTCTTTACCTCGGCGCTGACATTGGTGACAATATAGTCCTCATTAATACCCGCAGCCACGGTCATATACCGCATCTGTCCCTCTCTCGTAATGGTATTCGGGGAGGCCACTGTCTGGAAGTCAGCAATCTTACTTAATTTTACCTTCTTTGTTTTCTGGGTCATGGAATCCGTATACTCCAGTTTCATTTTCCTTAAATCCGCCCGGGTCATTTCCTCATCTGAAGAATCACTGACATATACGCCCAAATCGTCGGTGTCAGTGGAAACCGTAGAGGAGGATGACGCCTCCTGTACTTTGGCACTTACCTGCTGATAAACCTGTGCCACCGTCAGGGAATACTTCATCGCCTTTGCCTTATCTACCGTAATACGGTATTCCTTTCCGGCATCCTCTAAGCTGTTGTTAATATCCTCCAGACCTTCTACGCCTTCCAGTCGTTCCATGATATCCTCGGTTATGCTCTGCAGCTTATCTAAGTCTTTTCCTTTAATATTAATTCTTACTCCTTCACCCATAAGCGCACTCATATCCATTGCCGAGGCATTGACCGTCAGCTCACAGTCGAGGTCCTTCGTTTTTTCCGCAATCTGATTGGTAACCTCTTCATTGCTTAACTCTCTGTCTTCATTTAAAAGGATATATATTGTGACGGAATTTCCATCCTTTCCTCCGGTCAGCATGGACATGGAGGATCCGCTGCCGCTATAAGCACCTACCTTATCTACATCGGATACCTCCTGCATCCGTTTCATGGCCTCATTGGCAATTTCCTTTGTTTCTTTAAAGTCCTTATCCTCTTCTGTCGTGAGAGTTGCTGTCATCTGGGTACTTTCCATCTCCGGCATCATGGACATACCATTTTGAATAGCAAGAAAGGCAAACAACACTAAAAATACAACGGAAGCTGCCAGCACGACTGCCTTAAAACGAAGCGCCTTCGCCAGTATTTTTCCATAGCCCTCTTGTACCTTGCCGATCAATCGGAATTCCTTTTCATTGGATTTGCGCATCATACCGCCGGACATGGCCGGTACCAGTGTCAGAGCAACTAACAGACTGGCGCCCAGCGTATATGCTAAGGTCAATGCCAAATCCACAAATAACTGCTTCGTAACACCCTCAGTAAAGATAATCGGTGCAAATACACAAATGGTCGTCAGGGTAGATGCCACAATGGCACCTGCCACCTGTTTGGCCCCCTCCACTGCCGCCTTTTTCGTGGAATGGCCTTCCTTTTTCAGACGGAAAATGTTCTCAATGACAACCACCGAGTTATCCACTAACATTCCCACGCCAAGAGCCAGACCGGACAGGGAAATAATATTCAATGTCACCCCGCTGAAATACATCGCCACGATAGCCGCCACTACACTGAGGGGAATGGAGCATGCCACGATAATGGTCGGACGGATATCCCGCAGGAAAAACAACAGAATCAAAATCGCCAGTATACCGCCAAGAAGCAAATTCTCTAACACCGCATCCACGACTAAATCGATATAGACTCCCTGATTCATCAATATCGAAATACTCAGACCTTCATTATTTTTCTCCAGTTCTTCAAACTGGTCTAACAAATCATTGGTGACATCACCGGTAGAGTATCCCGACTGCTTCTGTATCGTCAACGCCACTGCCGGATTTCCGTTTACAACAGTGTAGACATCATCGGCATTGTTCGTTTCCGCAACGTCTGCCACATCTTCCAGCGTAATAGGACTCAGACCATCCAGATCCAGATCACAGATCACAAGGTCCTTCATGTTATCTACGGATTCTATTTTATCCCCGACACGCACCAGATAGGAAGCATCCTCTTCTGCCACATAGCCGGAAGGCATGTCAAAGTTTTCCGCCTTTAAGATGTTTTCCACCATTTCCTTTGTAATCAGTTTTTTCAGGCTGACGCCTTCCTTTGTTGTCTTCTTGGTTTCCTTCATCTGGCTCTTTGCTTCCGTGAGTTTCTCAGAGCCGCTGTTTAACTGGGCCTCTGCCACACTAATCTGAATACTGGAGAGAATTTTTTGTTTATTTAACTGCTCCAGCGCCTCGGTGGTGGATACCTTACCGGTCTCCAGTTGTTTTTTTGCTTTGTTCAGCTTCTTGAGACCGGAAGTGATTTTTGCTTTCGCTTTCGTAATGCTCTTCTTATTCTTTTTCAGAGTGGCCTCCTGGGTATTTAACTGGGTAATACCAGCTTCCGTGGAGGCAATTCCCGATTCTACCTCAGCAAGCTTCGTGCCGAGAGTAGCCTCCGAAAGTCCCTGTTTCTTTAATTCCGCTCTAATTACCTGCAGCTGGGTCTGCACGGAGGTCAGTGCGGTAGTCAGTGACGCCGACGCATTGTCTCCCAATGCCTCTATCTGTTTTTTCAAGCTGGCTTCCTGTGATATCAGCTGATCCAGAGAGTTTTTCAGCGTCTCCAGCTGGGTTTTCGTCGTTTGCAGTGTTTTCAGTGTCGTATTCAGCTTTGTTTTATTTGCCGCAATGGTTGCCAGCCCGTTATTTACCTGCTTCTCGGTATTTTTCAGGGTAGTCTGCTGCTCCTTTACCTGCTTAATCTGCTCATCGATTTGCGCCAGACCATCTTTGATTTTTTCACTGGCATCCTTCAGCTTCGTCTCTCCTTTTGCCATTTTATCGGCGGCATCTTCCTTTTGGGAAGTAAGGGTGTTTTTACCATCCTTTAATTTCTTTTCATTTTTCTCTATTTCATCCTCGGCATCGGAAAGCTTGCCATCAATGGCCGCCTGAACCTTCTTGTTCATCTTGTCAATCTTATCCTGCTGTATGATGACATCAATTTTTTTCTGCACAGAACCGGAGGTATTTACGGATGCCACACCCTCTACACTTTCTATGTCCGGAATTATATCCTGATTTGCTTTTTTGGTAACTTCAGTGCTTTCCATGTTATCATAATCCAGTGCCGCTACCATAATCGGCATCATGTCCGGATTCAGTTTCATAATCGTAGGACTGCCGATACCATCTGCCCATTGCGCCGTTATCCTGTCCAGACTTTCTCGCATATCTACAGTTGTAGAACCCATGTCGGTACCATCGTTGAATTCCATAATAACCATGGACATATTACTGATGGACATGGACTGCACCATTTTCACATTATTAATTCTTGCCATCGCCTGTTCCACCGGATCGGTAACTGCCCTCTCTACCTCCTCCGGGCTGGCACCGGCATAGGTCGTCATTATAATGGCATAGGGAAACTCCATGCTCGGCAAAAAGTCCATACTCATATTCCGGAAAGACAAAACCCCCAGAACTAACGTTATTACTACCGCCACAAATACGGTGTATGGGCGTCTTACACTAAACTTCGATAACACAATATATCCTCCTTTTTATGCTCTATCAGTAATATATGTATCATTCTGACCATTCTGATATAGAAATGACGACGGGATAATAAAATTATCCCGCCGCCCTTTATCTTAACACTGCTACCCCCCCAGTGTCAACTTGACAATAGTAATATAATTGTGTTTTTTCTGTGACTAGCGTCAGATTGGGCGAAATCGACAGACTCCACTCCCTCCCACTCAATACGTCTCCTGCTTCAGCGTTTCCACCACATTATCCTTACTGATTTTTTTCATGGAATACATCATCGGGGCAAACACTACTAAAAATACACTGCCCACTGCGATGGCTATGCTGTACCACGGAACATAAAAGCCAATCCGGATACCACCGGAAAGCACATGATAAATCAAATAGGTTATCCCAATCGATACGGGAAGACCATATAAAAGTCCTTTCAATCCATATAAAAGACATTCGAAACGAATCATCCGGTAGAAGCCTTTCTGAGTCATTCCCACTGACCGGAGCATGGCAAATTCCCGTCTTCGCAGCGACATATTTGTGGATATCGTATTAAACACATTGGCAGTTGCTATCAGGGAAATCAATACAATAAATCCATAGGAAAACACCCGGATTACTGTCAGCAGAGCACGATTTGCCATGATGCTGTCATAAATATTATATATTCCATCCGTAGACCTCTTTCGGAGCGAGAGCTCGGAGCACATCTTCTGATAAGATAAGTCCGGATTTTCAGAAGAAAATACCATTTCCATCTGAAGGTTTCCTTTTTCTTTGCACACGGTATCCAGAGCACTTTCCGGGTATAAGAAGATAAGGCATCCGCCCCGGTAGGTATCCAGTCCCATCGGCACCTGCTCTGCCATGGCCCCTATCTCAAATTCTGATATATGCCAGGCTTCCCCCAGTGGCACATCTCTGTCACTCCCTTCAATAGATTCCAGCCCGTTTTCCACTTCTTTCATCTCAACAATGGTACACAGTATCTGCCCTTTTTCGTCCATTTTCAGTTCATCTGTTAAAACCTCTTCATTATCTCTCAACTTTTTTCTCTGTAACAGTTTTCCCGTAAGAGGTTTCGTATCCTGCTCCAAGATATGATAAGTCTCGTAAAATCCGCCGGAAGCATCATATTTCCGTATTTCGTCCATCACGATAGGCATCGGCTGCTCCCTATTCATAAACTGCTCTTTATCCAGACCATTTTCCGAGCAATACTTTTCATACGTGCCATCCTTTACAAAAGCCGTTATCACACCTATCGCATAGTAACCGGTGTCATTCTCCACCAGACTATCTTCGATATACTTTTTATTTAAGTGTTCTTCCGGTACAAGAACCTGAAGGGCAGTTACATCATTGGTTATGTTATAAGAAGCGTTTGTAATGCCAGGAACCCCCGCCAGTACCGGATAAAGGGCTTTCCCATTTTCCGTTTTGCCGGATGACCGGTAAATAATATCAAACTTATAATCCTGAATCATCTCCTCCGCACTGGAAGTCATGTAATCACAAAAACTGCTGGCAGAAATAAAAAGTACAATGCTGATAAAGAGGGAAAATACAGTGGCACGGTATTTTTTCTTATTCCTCTTGAAGTTTTTGGATGCCAGTACCCCTCCCAGACCAAAGAGCTTTTGGGTCCACGGCAGAGTTCTTACCTGTCGCGGTTTTACACGAATATCCTCGGACTGGCGAATTGCTTCAATGGCAGAAATCCTTAACGCCCTTCTCGCCGGAATCCATGCAGAAATTAAAACGGTCACAAAGCCGAGAATTCCCGCTATAATGACAGATGCCACGGATGCCGACAGAGTCAGCCGGATAGACCCCCCTGCCATCGGATTTAAGAAACGGGAAAACGTATCCCTGAGCAGATAAAAGGTAACACCGATGCCCCCCAGTCCCAATAAAATTCCAAGGGGGATTCCTATAACGCTCAATACCACCGATTCAAACAATATACTCCGTTTCAGTTGTTTTCTCGTAGCTCCGACGGAGGACAACAAACCATATTGCTTTTTTCTCTCATTAATAGAAATAGCAAAGGAGTTATAAATGAGTGCCACCGAACCAAACATAATAATGCCGATGAGAACAAACAACAAACCGGACATCATTTCCGCAATTGTCTTGTTCTGGGATTTTCCCAAAAAAGTAAGATAGTTTGAATTAATATCTCTTTCATAAGTTTTCACTACATTACTCTTTAAGAATGAATTTGTGTTTTCCGGCTCAAATAGTGTTATATACAGTCTCTCACCCTGAGCTTCCACCTTCTCGTCTGCTTTTGTCAAGGCTGTATAGCCGGCAGCATCTTCATAAAAATCCGCACTTGTATACCGTCCGACTACACGATAGGTCTTTTCCCCGTCAGTTAAAAAGCTTTCCCTTGCGGAGCTATCTTCCTGATACTTCTCCGTCTGCCATAACACGGTCCCATCCTGTGACTTTCTTACTCCTGTCTCTACTTTTAATTCTTCGCCGATCTGATACGAAATCCCACCATTGTCCTGCAACTCTTTTGGAATCACAATTTCAGAAGAATTCTCCGGCAAACGTCCCTCTGTTATATGAACCGATAACAGATTTGTAAAATCACCGGTGTATGCCCCCAGAAACAGATAGGGACGGAACTCATTCCGGGACTCCTCAAGCTTTGCATATCCTATATTCCCCAGCGCACCAAAACTTTCTACTTCCTCTTTCTGTACCAGCTTATCAGCATCTTCCCCGGCTATATTATCCACCATTCCATGCCAGCAGCCATCCTGCTCTATCGTTACCCGGAGCATATAATTCTGTAAGCTGGACACACTGGCAGTAACGGCAACAAACAATGCCGTCGACAGCATAATTCCGATAATGGTAACAGCCGTACGCATCTTGTTCTTTTTCAGTGACCGGCAGGTAAATTGTCTGAAAATTTTCATGACCGGATCACCTCATCTCTGGTAATTTTTCCGTCCTCAATGGCAAGTATCCGGTCTGCCTGCAAGGCTATTTTTTCATCATGGGTAATAACAATCAGCGTCTGGTTATATTTTTCATTGGATGTCTTTAAAAGCTCCAGTATTTCCTGTGAGTTTTTAGAATCCAGATTTCCCGTCGGCTCATCCGCCAGAACTACCGCCGGAGATGTAATCAGGGCACGCCCGATAGAAGCTCTCTGCTGCTGCCCTCCGGAGAGCTGATTCGGCAGATTCGTCTCCTTCCCCTTCAGTCCCAATATCGTGAGAAGCTCCTCCAGGTACTCCCTATCTACCCTTCTGCCATCCATCAGAACCGGCAGAGTCATATTCTCCACCACATTCAGAATCGGTATCAGATTGTAAAACTGATAGATCAGCCCCACCTGCCTTCTGCGAAAGATGGCAAGCTGCTCCTCCTTTTGCTGATAAACATCCTGCCCATTCATAAACACCCGGCCGGAGGTAGGTCTGTCCACACCGCCCAGAATATGCAGTAACGTGGATTTACCCGAACCGCTCGGTCCGATAATCGCTACAAATTCGCCTTTCTCTACGGAAAAGGATACATCATTCAGGGCTGCCACTTTATTCTCGCCCTGCCCGTAGTGTTTTGATAAATGTTCTACCCGTAAGATCTCCATATTTTCTCACTAGCCTCCATTCCTATTGTTAGCAGATTTATACTACGGATATATCCTATCATTTCCGGATGACTTCAGTATGACTGATAAGTGACGATTTTGTCACTTTGGGGGGAGATCCTATTCTTTCTATACCCCCAACTAATGACCTTGTATACTATTTAATGCTTTGCAATTCTGGCTTTCCAACAAACCAGACCGACTTCATTCCCGTTTCCATTTCCCACGCAGAAAATGCGTCCATGCAATTACACAACCAAGTCCCCAGCCAAAAATTGTATTCCACCAGATCATGTGATAACCCACGTCTGGAATTCCCTGCAAAAGATAAGTAGATGCCGCACGAATCGTCAATGCACCGGTTGCTACAAAAGTAGAAAATAAGGCATTGTTTGCACCCTGAAACAAACCCAATAGTGGAAAGTAAGACGCAAACAAAGGCAGGCAAAGTGCCACAAACCGTACATGAGAGGTGCAATAATCAACAGCTTCCGGTCCCAATCCAAACGCAGCCACAATAGGTTTTGCAAAAATAAAAACTGCCGTCAAAATACAAACGGATATTATTTCCGAAATCAATACGGTTTGTTTTGCGCCAGTCCTCACCCGGTCAACTCTGCCCGCACCAATATTTTGTCCCGTATAGGTTCCCTGAGTTGTCATCAGTGCATTTGCGGGTAAAACCATATATGTCTCCACTTTCTGGGCAACTGAGAAAGATGCTGTCATGGCCTTCCCATAGCTGTTAACAGCTCTTTGAATGAAGACAAAGCCAACTGACACAATAAACTGCTGCAATGCCATGGGAAAGCCCGTTTTCAAAGTCTGCCCTGCAAGCAGCCATTCAAAGGTGAATTCATTTAATTTCCAACGAAACAAAGGGTATTTCTTCATCATATATATAATACCCACTACACAGGAAATGGCTTGCGCAATGTCTGTGGCAACAGCAGCACCCACTACTCCCATGTTCATATTATAA
>JAFLTC010000120.1 GCA_022510615.1 Lachnospiraceae bacterium
TTCCGCGCGCCGTCACTGCAGATGGCAAGTTTTACAATCACGGAAAAAGGCTACAGTCTGGTAGACGGCAAAGGAGAGATTCTGCCCGCGATCAAAGAAGATTTGAAGAATGGACCGGAGAAGCCGGGCAGCTATCTTGGGAAAGTATGCGCGCTGGTATATGAGCGTTATCTGGAGGGAGCGCTGCCGCTTGCGATGGTGAGCATGGATAACTGTTCCCACAATGGCGATAAATTGAAGAATGCCGTGGTTTCTTTTGCGGAGGCATGGGTAAAAAACGGAAAAGCAGTAGAAGGCTTTCTTGCCTATGTACAGGATGGCAGCCGTCTCTCCTTCCCGTGGAGTATGATTGACAAAATCACACCGCGTCCGGATCCGCAGGTAGAGAAGCTTTTGGAGGCGGACAATATCGATGGACTGGAGAAGGCTGTGACAAGCAAGAATACCTGGGTTGCTCCTTTTGTCAATGCAGAGGAATGTCAGTATCTCGTGATTGAGGATGCTTTTCCTAACGGAAGAC
>JAFLTC010000121.1 GCA_022510615.1 Lachnospiraceae bacterium
CACATCTGCAACGGAGTTGATCAGCTTGATGGTCAGTTTTGCACGGCGATAGCCAGCAGCAGCCTTGGCACCAAAGATAAAGGTTCTGGGATAGAACGGCATCTCCGGGTTTTCTTTGATCACATTGTACAAGTGCATTACATGCAGGATATTCAGAAGCTGACGTTTATACTCATGGAGACGCTTTACCTGAATATCAAAAATAGAGCGCGGATCCACATCAATGCCATTGTGCTCCTTGATGTATTTTGCCAGACGTACCTTGTTCTGATACTTGATCTGCATGAACTCCTGCTGAGCCTTTTCATCATCTGCATAAATAGCCAGTTTCTTGATCTGGGACAGGTCAGTGATCCACTCATCACCAATGTGGTCTGTCACCCAATCAGCCAGCAGAGGATTGCCGTGCAGAAGGAAACGTCTCTGGGTAATACCGTTTGTCTTGTTGTTGAAGCGCTCCGGATACATCTCATAGAAGTCCCTCAGCTCCTGATTCTTCAGAATCTCGGTGTGCAGCCT
>JAFLTC010000122.1 GCA_022510615.1 Lachnospiraceae bacterium
GTGAGGATGAAACCTTTTCCTACATACCGGATTGTTCCGACCTTCCCATCAGTGAAGACGCGGATTATGTTTATATCTGTGAGAATAATACCATTTACGGAACAAAATTTAAAACGCTGCCCAACACCAAGGGTAAGCCCCTGGTAGCGGATGTTTCTTCCTGCTTCTTATCTGAGCCTGTGGATGTGAGCAAATATGCATTGATCTACGGCGGTGTACAGAAGAATATCGGCCCAGCTGGCGTGGTAATCGTTATTATAAGAGAGGATCTGATCACTGAGGATGTACTGCCCGGTACACCCACCATGTTTAAGTATAAGATACATGCGGACAACGAGTCCCTTTACAATACTCCTCCCGCATACGGCATCTATATCTGCGGTAAAGTATTTAAATGGTTGAAAAAGCAGGGCGGCCTGGAGGCCATGAAGGCATACAACGAAAAGAAGGCTAAGATTCTTTATGATTTTCTGGATGAGAGCAGCCTCTTTAAGGGTACCGTCAGAAAGGAAGACC
>JAFLTC010000123.1 GCA_022510615.1 Lachnospiraceae bacterium
GGAAGTTCCAGAGGCAGTTCGCTCTCGTCAAGCGGCACAAATCCGCACTTCTCACAGTGCACGATCGGGATAGGTTCACCCCAGTAACGCTGTCTGGAAAATACCCAGTCCCGCAGCTTAAAGTTTGTCTTGGCGCATCCGATTCCTTTTTCTTCCAGAAAATCAATCATTTTGGTCTGCGCCTCAGCCACGTTTAATCCACTGATAAAGCCTGAGTTGACGATCATTCCCGTCGCCACATCGGTATACACTTCTTCCTGCACGTTCCTGCCGCCCGCTACGACTTCAATAATGGGAAGACCGAATTTTTTTGCAAAATCCCAGTCCCTCTCGTCATGTGCAGGCACCGCCATGATGGCGCCTGTACCGTAGCTCATCAGGACATAATCGGAGATAAAAATCGGTATTTCCGCATCATTAACAGGATTAACAGCCGTCAGACCGTCAATTTTTACACCGGTTTTATCTTTCGCCAACTCCGCACGCTCAAAATCGGACTTTCTTGCCGCCTGCTCG
>JAFLTC010000124.1 GCA_022510615.1 Lachnospiraceae bacterium
GATGGAACTGGAGCCACAGGAGGACGGAACACTCATTATCAGCAGAAAGCTGCAGGTGGGCAAGAGTACCTGCCGGATCAATGGGGAGACCGTTACCGCAAAACAGGTGAAGGAGCTGGCGGAGTTATTGCTTGACATTCACGGGCAGCATGAGCATCAGTCCCTGCTTCATAAGAAGAACCATCTGGAGATTCTGGACAGCTATTGCGGGAAGGAACTTCTTACCGCTGCAGGGGAAGTGGAACAGCTTTACAGACAGTTAAATAAGCTGCGCAGGGAACTGGAATCCGAGACTATGGATGAGGCAGCAAAGGCAAAGGAACAGTCTTTGGCAGAGTTTGAGTGGCAGGAGATACAGGCGGCAAAGCTTGTCCCAGGAGAGGACGAGGAACTGGAGCAGCGCTATCGTCTGATGATAAATGGCAAGCGCATCATGGAGGGGCTGACGGAAAGCTACCAGTATACCGGCGGTGATTTTGAGAGCGGTGCAAGCGGAGCGCTGAGCCGTGCCCTCAG
>JAFLTC010000125.1 GCA_022510615.1 Lachnospiraceae bacterium
CGGTCTTCGTCTCGGCCTCGCGAGGCTCGATGACGACTCTGTCTGCCAATGGTTTGATCATTTTATTTGCGTTTTTGAGTTTCTGTTTTGCGCCCCTGCGGGGCCGCAGTTCCTATAAACAACAGCTGTGCCAAGATGAACCGTCCCGACCGGGACTGACAATTTGGCACTTCCGAGCCCCCTGCAGACAGGCCCACCCCGCTGGCAGGCAAAAGACGAAAGCATAGATTTGGCGGATTGAGAAAATCTCCCTATCTTTGCAGTCCTTTTCCGGTTCCTTCCGGGAAGAACATTTCGGGAGCATAGCTCAGTCGGTTCAGAGCATCTGCCTTACAAGCAGAGGGTCACTGGTTCGAGTCCAGTTGTTCCCACAAAGCGACAGCCTCATGCGGGGTTGTCGCTTTTTCTTATTATATTTGTTTGTCGCCGGGATGGACCCGGCCCTGAAAACTTGGAAAACCGACATACCATGATGATCCGAAATTTGTTTCGGGCGGCACTGGCCGTTTCCGCAT
>JAFLTC010000126.1 GCA_022510615.1 Lachnospiraceae bacterium
CAGTGTGCTTCCATATATTCCACTTTTTTGAGCTTTATCGTCTCTCTTTCTGCCTCTTCGGCCAGACGTTCCCGCTCACTGGACTTCTTTGCCACTTCGGGCAAAATCCCCGCATAGTGCTCCCTGCGGTTCTCATTCATCCTGCCCCGAAGATTTTCTTTGATAATACGGTGAATCTGCAAATCCGGGTATCTTCGGATTGGTGACGTAAAATGGCAGTAATAGGACGCTGCCAACCCAAAGTGACCGGTATTTTCCGGCGTATATTTCGCTTGCTTCATGGAGCGCAGCGCCAAACGACTGATCAGAGCCTCCTCCTTGGTACCTTCTATCTTGGCGAGGAGTTTTTGAATTTCCTTCGGCCGCACTTCTTTATTGGAAATATGCATAGAATGTCCGAAGTTGTGGATAAATGTCGCCAGCTTCTTGATTTTATCCTCATCCGGTGACTCATGGGTGCGGTACACAAATGGAATTTCCTGCCAGAAATAATCCTCTGCCACCGTCTCATTTG
>JAFLTC010000127.1 GCA_022510615.1 Lachnospiraceae bacterium
TAACCTCCAAATATAGAAAATTTGAATCTGTCCGAACATATCGCATCGCACATACGTCAATTGGGACAAATCTCTCTATTAACATTATAAGGGAATACAATTTAAAAACAATGTAAAATGGAGTGAGTTGTTGTAAAATAGCGACTTTTATAAAAGATGTTGTTGCCTTTGGAAGCGAGGTATCCTACAATGGAAATATGTCAGAACAATAAAATAAACTATATAACAGATAGGAGAAAAAAGATGGATAAAAACAGCTTTGCGGTGACACCGCCCATGGGGTGGAACAGCTATGATTATTATGACACAACTGTGACAGAAGCACAGGTAAAAGCCAATGCGGATTTCATGGCCGCACATCTGAAAGAATATGGCTGGGAATATGTGGTAGTGGATATCCAGTGGTATGCCAACGATGCCGGACAACAGCGGGATAAGCACCAGTATATTCCCTTTGGAGATCTTGAGATGGACGAATATGGAAGAATGATTCCCAGCCCGGTGCGTTTTCCTT
>JAFLTC010000128.1 GCA_022510615.1 Lachnospiraceae bacterium
GCAAGCAGATTGCAGACATGATTTATAAGCAGATGGGGCGGACTGTAACCATTCTGGAGGGAGAAGGTCTGATTAGCGGAAAGAAAGATGTGCTCTACTGCGTATTAAACCGTCTGGAAGTATATGAATTAAAAAAGCTGATTAAAGAGGCGGATGCAAGCGCCTTTATTGCAATCAATGAGGTTTCTGAGATTATTGGAAATCATATTAAGAAAAAGGGATAGATTTATTTAAGGTATGCTATGTCCGAGGGACATGGTACTAATGGGTTCACCGAATTGGCTGGTGAACCCGTTTTTAATTGTGAAAATTTCAAACAATGCATAATATCCATTTTATGAAAGATAATAAAAGCAAAAAACGGAGTTGAGTAAAATGGATTATGCACATATTCTTTTAACATCGATTGGCTCGGTTGTGGTATTGTTTATACTGACAAAAATCATGGGTTACAAACAGATGTCACAACTTAGTATGTTTGATTATATTACGGGAATTACAATCGGTT
>JAFLTC010000129.1 GCA_022510615.1 Lachnospiraceae bacterium
CGCATTATCATGGCGGGATGGGGAGAGGATTCGGATAACCAGGCTCCCCTGTATCTGCGTACAACGGAGGAGATGTTAAAGGAATTTGAGTATCTGGGCAGCGATAAGGCAGAGGAGGTGGTCATCACCAATACCAATCTCATTGCCGATATGGTGGAAAATATAGCACCCGTGCGCCCGGATAAATGTGCGCCGGTGATTCCGGATTCGGACAAGACCCTGAGGGAAATCTGCTATAAAAGAGCTCATGAACTCTACGGAGAGAAACTCCCGGAGATTGTGGAAGCACGCTTAAAAAAGGAGTTGGATTCCATTATTTCAAACGGCTTTGCCGTTATGTATATCATTGCTCAAAAACTGGTATGGAAATCTGTGGAGGACGGTTATCTGGTAGGCTCCAGAGGTTCCGTGGGATCCTCTTTGGTAGCGTTCATGGCAGGTATTACGGAAGTAAATTCCTTAAGTGCCCACTATCGCTGCGGGAAATGCTTTTACTGTGATTTTGAC
>JAFLTC010000013.1 GCA_022510615.1 Lachnospiraceae bacterium
TAAATGTAAATGTGGCAAGTAAATCAAAAAAGAAAAAGGTTTTGGTAGTCTATTTTTCAGCAACCGGAACCACAAAGAGTGCAGCAAAAAAAATTAAAAAAGCGACAGGAGGGAAATTGTATCAGATTAAAGCGGCAAACCCTTATACCAAGGCAGACTTGAACTATGATAATGATAACTGCCGGGCAAATAGAGAGCAGGAAGATAGCAGTGCCAGGCCGAAGATAAAAGGAAAAGTGAAGAATATTCGTAAATATGACGTGATATTTGTAGGATATCCTATCTGGTGGGAGAAAGAACCTATGATTATCCGTACCTTTCTGGAATCCTATAAATTAAAAGGAAAGAGGATTGTGCCATTTTGTACCAGTGGTGGCAGTGGAATCTCTGGAAGTATGAAAGGTGTAAAAGCGGCAGCAAAAGGTGCGAAAGTGCAGAAAGGAAAAGATTTGACGGATATGTCTTATAAGAGTGTAAAAAAATGGGTGAAGAAAAAGGTAAAGTAATCTTAAAATAGTATACTTTTTTATAGTCAAAAAATGGGTTCAGAGCCGACGGAGAAAGGCTATGAACCCATTTGTGTTGTTTTTTTTCGTAAAAATATTAATGAATGAATTACCAGATTTTCTCATCAAAAAGATATTGACTTTTTAGCCTGAGAGAATATAATGAGGTTAAAATAATAATTGCCGATTTTATGGGAAATCGGGCAATATTTTTTACACATAAAATTTATTCCTTACATATAGTATATAAAAGGAAAGGAGAATGTCTTATGAAAGTCAGAAAGAGAGTCGCATGTTCATTCATGATACTCGCCCTGATAATCAGTACGGTAGTGGGTACGACGACGGTTCCGACACAGGCTGCATCATCTAAGGTAGGTATTGCGGGAAAAACAATTACCAGTGGGAAGTACCGTTACAAGGTTATTTCCGTAAAAGGGAAAAAGGGTATGGCCACCCTTATCGGAGCCAAAAAGAAAAAGGTTACATCTGTGAAAATACCGGAAAAAGTGAAAAGTATGGGGTATACACTGACGGTAACCGGTATTGGCAATAAGGCATTTAAAAATGATACAAAACTGAAAATCGTGACAACTAATTCTGAGCTGACAGTGATTGGAGGCAAGGCATTTTCCGGTTGCAGCAAATTGAATAAAATTCATATTTCTTCAAAAAAATTAAAGAGTGTAGGTAAAAATGCTTTGAAGGGAATTAGCAAAAAGGCTGTCATTGAAGTACCGGGTGAATTAAAGAGCACATATATAAAGCTGTTGAGTGGCAAAGGACAGACATCTACTGTGAAAATCCAGGCATTGGATGAAAGGCCGGTAGTAACAGTGCCGGCGGTACAGGATAAAAAGAAGGCCGGACAGCCACAGGTGCTTCCGGCACCGAAAAATGAGCAGTCACGGGTAATTCCGGTACCGACAGAACCGGCACAGGAGACCCCGGCGCAGGAGGCTCCGGGAGCGGATGAACCACAGACGTTGCCGGCGGATCCGTCACGGGAAACACCGATACCGATAGAACCGGCACAGGAGACCCCGGCACAAGAGGCTCCGGGAGCGGATGAGCCACAGACGTTGCCGGCAGATCCGCCGCTACTTGTACATCAGCATAACTATTCTGAATGGGAGACGACGGTGGAGGCTACCTGTGTTGCCACGGGAACAGAGGAGAGGGAATGCATAACGTGTGGAGCAAAGGAAACACGTAGCATAGCAAAGAAGACGGAGCATACATTGGGAGCATGGTATACCATTAGAGAAACCTCTTGTGTAATCGGTGGTGTGGATGAGAGAGCTTGTTTGCTCTGCGGTGTAAAAGAAACAAGACAGACTCAGGCACTTCCCCATACGCTGGTAAGTAATGGGGATGTAGCACCAACCTGTACCGCGAGGGGACAGCACAGAACCCGGTGTTCTGTCTGCGGTCAGCAATTCTTTAGCTTTACCGGTCAGGCTCTGGGACACAACTACGCAGAAGACTATACCGTTGACGTGGCTGCCACCTGCTTAAAGACGGGTTCCCGGTCCAGACATTGTCTGAATGCGGGGTGTGATTCGAAAGCAGATGTGATCGTGATTCCGGCAACCGGTCACCAGTGGGGTGAATATAAAGTAACGAAGGAACCTGACTGTACTGCTTGTGGTTCGAAATTCAGAACCTGTGATGTCTGTAAGACCATAGAAACGGCGAGTGTTCAGCCTCTGGGTCATGATTATGATACGAAATATACAGTGGACGAACCGGCTACCTGTACGGAGGTTGGTTGGGAATCTATCCACTGCCGGAGAGAGGGCTGTAACGGTTCCTATATGAAGAAAGTGATTCCTTATGCTTCGCACAAATATGAGCAAACTTCTGTGACGAAGAAGGCCACCTGTGTGGAGAATGGTGAGGGAATTGAGACATGTACTGTTTGCCGGAAGGAAAGAACAGTTGTGATTCCCTCCGTTGAAACTCATAACTGGGGAGAAGAACCGGTAGTGGAATATATCAATGAATGCAGAGGTTCTAACAGATACAAAGAATGTGTTGATTGTGGTAAGCGTTTGACATTATACCCTCTTCCGGGTAAAGGACATAATTGGACCACAGCAGATTATGTGACTGCCAAATGCGCAGATTGTGGTATCAGTGCACCGAATTGGACGAATGAGTGGGCAAGAACACATTGTGAGTCTGAGCCACCATATGGTCTTCTTCCGGAATGCAAAGCGAGGGGAGAAAAGGAAAGAACCCGTGTTGTGTGGATTGTATGGTTTAAGGCAGATACTACCATGAGCGAAGGCTTCCATGGTGAAGAATATGCCGGCAAAGATGGAATTATTGATGCGGATTATAAATTTAGTGCTACCGCTCCGAAAGCAAAAGACGGGTATGAATTTGTTGGCTGGGTAAATGCAGGGACCGGTGATGGCATTTCGAAAAATGAAACCATTCGCCTTGGTTGGGAATACATGGATGTGACAGTAGAAGCTAAGTATCAGCCAGTGAAATAAAAAGTCATAAGATAACGAGTTTTAACTGATAAATACAAAAGATAAGCAGCCAAAAGGCAAGCGAGGCGTCAACCGACTGGTTGACGTCTTGTTTTTCGTAAAGACTCTTGTTTTTTTGAGTAGAAAAGCGGTTTTTGCTTTGATATCAGAACTTTTTGTGTTATACTAAAAAATAGAATGGGGGTGCTGCTTTGCTCAGTGAAGAGAAAATAAAAAAAATGATTCGTCTGTCGGATTATGAAAATGGTCAGGGCAGCATTGATTTGGAGCGGACAAAATTTATGAAAATGGATTATGTGCGCTTTCAGGTAATTAAGACGATACTTTCAGTTGCCGTTTCCGGTGTTCTGGTTTTATGTCTTGTGATATTATATCATCTGGAATATGTGATGACAAATGCTCTCGTTTTGCCATACCATACCTATGCCCTTGTGGGCGGTAGTGCTCTTTTGGCAGCAGAGGCAGTAGCGATTTTTATTACCTGCCGGTTTGCCTCCCGCAAGTATGAGGAATCAAAAATACGGGTAAAGGAGTATTTTGTGACATTACATGATTTGCTGGATTTATATGAGAAAGAGGAACAGGGACAGGAGGACAATGCCCTATGATGACGCTGCTTGTTTTAAAGAGCAAAATTAAGAATTTCTATGAAAAGCATTACCGCATGGCAAGAAGTGTTTTAAAATTTCTTGTTGTATTGGCGGCTCTTTTGATTATCACGGGGCGTCTGGATTATTATCCGGGTTTTGAAAATCTCTGGCTATTGTTTGCCATTTCCCTGATTTGTGCCGTGACGCCGGATGTGATTTCCGGTCTTTGCATTTTCTTGGTGATTTGCGTAGAAACGGCGCAGGTATCACCAATTCTGACTTTTGTCATTTTATTGATGATGCTCATATATTTTCTGCTGTTTGGAAGGCTGGGACAAAAGCAGTATGTGCTGATATTTCTCGTTCCGCTGATGACGACAATACAAATTGGCTATATAGTTCCGATTGTGGCGGCATTATTTGTTTCCCCGGTATTTTTACCGGCTCTTGCCATGGGAGTTTTACTTCAGTTTTTGATAAACGGTGTGGCAGAGTATGGGTTGGCAGTGTCGAAAAGCGGAAGTGTGGAAAATGTTTTGGAGCCATTGCAGTATTTGTTTGCTTATCTGATGAGAAATCGCCTGATGCTTGTTACATTAGCTTCCTTTTGCCTGTCTTTTCTCTGTATTTATATCATTCGGAGAAGAAAGTTTAAATACGGTGCCCAGACAGCAATTCTGGTGGGGGCGATTTTGTTAATGGCCGTGGAGCTTTTGAGCAATATTGTGTGGGAGCTTAATCTGAATCTGTTTTTGCTTCTGTTACAGATGCTTATTTCTTTGGTGATTGCCTATGTTATTCAGTTCTTCCATATGACATTGGATTATCATGGAACGAGGAAGCTACAGTTTGAGGATGCCGAATATTATTATTATGTGACGGCAATTCCGAAATTTAAAGTGGCAGCCGAAGATAAAACGGTAACGCAGATTGTACCGGAGGAAGAGGATGGCGCCTTTGATTTAAGAGAGGAACTGGAAAAGGCACTGGAGGAAGAACGGGCAGAAAAGGAATCGGATGTTTTGCAGTAAATGACAAGGATGGAGAATCGATATGGATGCAATCGTTAGTTTTTTTCGAAATTATGTGGTATGGCTTACGATACCGGATTTTACCGTTACGGATGTTCTGGAAATCGTTATTATTGCCTATGCCTTTTATCATATTATCCTGTGGATTAAGGACACAAGGGCGTGGATGCTGCTAAAGGGCATGACCCTGCTTGGTCTGATATTTTTAGCTGCCGTGATTCTGGAAATGAATGTGGTTTTATGGGTATTCCGAAATGCGATGGTAGTGGGAATTATGGCACTGGTTGTAATTTTCCAGCCGGAACTTCGGGGAGCTCTGGAACAGCTGGGGCGGAAAAATATTCTGGGAAGTCTGACTTCCTTTGATAATCAGAAAAATAAAAATGAACGGTATTCCGAAAAGAGTATGCAGGCGATCATCAAGGCTGTGTATGATATGGCAAAGGTAAAGACCGGAGCCTTGATTGTGGTGGAGAAAAATATTCAGTGTAGAGAGTATGAGCGTACCGGTATTCCTATTGATTCAGAAATCAGCAGCCAGCTGTTAGTGAATATTTTTGAACATAATACACCGCTTCATGACGGTGCTGTCTTACTCCGGGACAACCGGATTGTAGCCGCTACCTGCTATCTTCCGCTGTCCAATAATCTGGAGGTCAGCAAGGAACTGGGAACCAGACACCGTGCGGGAATGGGAATCAGTGAGGTTTCGGATTCTCTGACAATTATTGTTTCGGAGGAAACAGGTTTTGTTTCGCTGGCCTGTGACGGGAAGCTGTACCGGAAAATTGATGCGGATACGTTACAGCTTCGATTAGCGGAGGTATCAAAACGAAATCCGGAGGACCGGAGGAAAAAATGGTGGAAGGGAAGGCGGAAAAATGAAAATAAAGGCAATGAGTAATCTTGTTTTGAAAATTATATCGATAATTGCGGCCTTTCTGTTCTGGCTGGTTATTATTAATATTACAGACCCTACAACCTCTATGACATTCCATGATATACCGGTTGAGGTGCTGAATGAAAATGTCATTACCTCAGCGAACCAGGTGTATGAGATAGAGGATGGGGATAAGGTTGAGGTCACTGTAAGGGGTAAGAGGAGCTTTGTGGAAAGACTTACCGAAGATGATTTTACGGCAACGGCGGATTTGAGTCAGTTATCAAAAGTAAATGCCGTCAACATTCATGTTAAGCTGAACAAAACCTCCAAATCAAATGTCGAGGTCGACTGGGGAAATGCCGTCATGAAGGTAAAACTGGAAAAACGTGTGACCAGAAAGTTTAAGGTTGAGGTGGCGCATCAGGGAGAATTAAGTGAAAACTATGTGCTGGGGGAAATGGTAGCACGGCCAAATATTGTGGAAGTATCCTGCGGGGAATCGAAATTTAAGAAGATTGACCATGTGGGAGTTATGGTTATGTTGAATGGCGAGAGTGGGGATTTTGAAAGCGAATACAGTCCCATTTTGTATGATGAGGACGGGGATGCACTGGATGGCACCAATGTTACCTTCAGTAATAATAGAATACAAGTTTCTACTAAGGTTCTTGCCACGAAGCTGGTGCCGATTCATGTGGATACGACGGGGGCTCCGGCAGAGGGATACCGTCTGATTCAGACGGATTATAAACCGGAAAGCATACGGGTATCCGGTTCTAACGAGGCATTGGAAGAGGATATATCCATCCGGATTCCGATTGATGTATCCGGGGCGAAAAAGGATGTGGAGCGGGAGATTGTGTTATCGGAATATCTTCCGGCAAATCTAACGGTAGTGGATGATATTGAAACAGTTTCTGTCCGGTGTGAAATTGAGAGGAACGGAAGACGTACCTTTACGCTGACTGCTACAGATATTGCCGTCAAAAATCTGCCGACGAACTGTACGATGGAATTTGAGGATGCCAATACGCGGCATTCGGTTACTCTCTTAGGAGAGGAGGAAAATCTGGCAGAGATGTCGCTTTCGGATTTGGGAGCCTATGTCGATTTGTCCGGACTGGGTGCCGGCACACATCTGTTGGATGTTCAGTTTGGACTGCCGGTTTCTGTAAAATTAAAAAATAAAATTAGGGTTAAAGTTGTTTTAAAGTCACAGGATTCCGGGGAAAACAGCACGGAAGAGCCGGCAGAAACGCCGGCAACGACCGTGATGCCGTTTTCTGAAAATCAGGGTTAGTATGGCAGGAAGTGGAAACAGGTAGAAAATCAGGAGGAAAAAGAAATGTTGAATTATAAAAGATATCACAGAGTACCGGTGGTGGATTTGCCGGATCGCAAATGGCCGAATGAAGAAATTAGAAAAGCACCTATCTGGTGCAGCGTTGATTTACGAGACGGAAACCAGGCGTTGATTGAGCCTATGGTGGTGGAGGAAAAAATTGAATTCTTCAACCTTCTTGTTAAATTAGGATTTAAGGAAATAGAAATTGGGTTTCCCAGCGCTTCCCAGCTGGAATATGATTTTTTGCGGCAGCTGGTAGAGAGGAACATGATTCCGGATGATGTGACGGTCCAGGTGCTGACGCAGTGCAGAGAGCATCTGATTGAGCGTACCTTTGAATCTATACAGGGAATTAAGCGGGCCATTGTGCATATTTATAATTCGACTTCTACTTTGCAGCGGGACGTTGTTTTTAATATGTCACAAGAAGAAATCAAACAGATTGCCATTGATGGTACAAAGCTGGTGAAGAAATATGAAAAGGATTTCCCGGGAGAGATTATTCTGGAGTATTCACCGGAGAGTTTTACCGGAACGGAGCTTCCTTATGCGCTGGAGGTCTGCGAGGCGGTAATGGATGAGTGGGGAGCTTCCAAGGAAAAGCCGGTTATTATTAACCTGCCTTCCACGGTGGAGATGACGACCCCAAATGTATATGCCGATCAGATTGAGTGGATGGTCCGGAATTTTACCAACAGAGAACGGGTTATTGTCAGCATTCATCCTCACAATGACCGGGGAACTGCTGTGGCAGCCTCTGAGCTTGCCATGCTTGCCGGCTGTGACCGGGTGGAGGGAACTTTGTTTGGAAACGGGGAGAGAACCGGAAATGTGGACGTTTTGAATATTGCCTACAATATGTTTTCCCAGGGAATTAATCCGGAGCTGAATCTGGAAAACGTAAATGAGATTATAGACGTATGGGAGCGGTGTAATAAAATGAAGCTGGATATGCGTCATCCTTATGCCGGAAAGCTGGTGTTTACTGCGTTTTCCGGTTCCCATCAGGATGCTATTAACAAAGGTATCCATGCCATGACGGAAAGAAATCAGTCCTATTGGGAAGTGCCGTATCTGCCTATTGACCCAAGCGATGTGGGAAGAGAGTATGAGCCGATTGTTCGTATTAACAGCCAGTCGGGAAAAGGCGGAGTGGCCTTTGTTATGGATTCTTATTATGGATTTAAGCTGCCGAAGGGAATGCACAAAGAGTTTGCCGATGTGATTCAGGTCATCAGCGAGCGTCAGGGTGAAGTGGCACCGGAGCAGATTATGAAGGAATTTAAGGCACATTATATTGATAAAAAGGAACCGTATCATTTCAGAAAACTAAAGACAGAAGATTTATCAGAGGAAGTAGATGATGAATTTGATACGAAAGTTCATGTTGTCTACACAGACCGCGGTGAAGAGAAAACCTTTGATGTGGAGGGAAATGGTCCGATTGATGCGGTGCAGCGTGGTCTGCAGCAGGAGCTTGGAATGTCTCTGAAGGTATTGGATTATTCGGAGCATGCCCTGCAGCAGGGCTCGAACGCACAGGCAGCCGCTTATATTCATCTGCTCGATGAGAGGGAGGGGAAGGTTACCTACGGGGTAGGCATCAGTTCCAATATTACCCGTGCTTCCATCCGTGCCCTGTTCAGTGCAGTAAACCGGCTTTTGGAAGAGTAGCTTAGAAAAAGAAAGGCCCCCTTATTTTTAAGGGGGCTTTGTCATATCAAAATCTACAGTGGAATGTTTCCGTGCTTTTTATGAACGCCATCCAGTGCCCGTTTATCAGACAGAATCATAATATCGCCGTAAATTCGTTCCCTGGTGGCTTCCGGCTTAATGATTTCATCGACATAGCCGTTCATGGCAGCAATGCCGGGATTCATAAATTTCTCATTGTATTCATCAATCTTTTCCTGACGGAAGGCCGCTTTTTCAGCAGGGTCCATATTCTTCATCTGCTTGCCGTAGAGAATATCGGCAGCACCCTCGGCACCCATCACGGCAATTTCTGCCGTTGGCCAGGCATATACGAAATCGGACCGCAGATGCTTACTGCTCATGGCGATATAAGCGCCGCCATAGGCCTTTCGCAGAATAATGTTAATTTTAATTGTAGTTGCCTCGGAATAAGCGTATAAAAGCTTGGCGCCGTGGCGGATAATACCTTTGTATTCCTGATCTTTTCCCGGCAAGAAGCCCGGTACGTCAGTGAGCGTAATAATCGGAAGATTAAAGGCGTCACAATAACGAATGAATCTTGCCGCTTTATCAGAAGAATCACAATCCAAAACACCTGCCATAAATTTTGGCTGGTCGGCAATAATACCAATGGCAACACCCTTGATTCGTCCAAAGCCCACGACAACATTGCGGGCAAATTCCTCCTGTACCTCAAGGAAGGAATTCTCATCCACAATCCCGTTTATCACGTCATGGATGTCATAGCTTTGGTTGCTCTGTTCCGGAATAATATGAGCGAGGTCGTCATTAAAAGTTAAATCATCATTATATTTTGGGAGTTCCGGTGTCCTGGTGTGGAGATATCCGTCTTCATAGCAAGGTGGTATGATGGAAATCAGTTCACGCACCTTTTTAAAACATTCCTTTTCTCCCGGCATATGGAAATGAGCCACACCACTCCTTGTGGCATGGACATTGGCACCACCCAAAGCATCCGCCGTAATATCTTCGTTGGTTACACTTTTAATTACCTTCGGGCCGGTAACAAACATCTGACTGATGTCATCGATTACGAAAATAAAGTCCGTAATACCCGGAGAGTATACTGCTCCCCCGGCGCAGTTCCCGGCAATAATGGAAATCTGAGGAATATAGCCTGAGGCCATTGTATTATAATAGAAAATTTCGCCATATCCGGCCAAGGCATTGACTCCCTCCTGAATGCGGGCTCCGCCGGAGTCGTTAATACCGATAACAGGGCAGCGGCTTTCGATGGCCATTTTTATGGCATTGGCAATTTTAAAACCGTGCTGTTTGCCCAGTGTTCCGCCGATAACGGTAAAGTCTTCCGAATAGATCACTACCTTCTGACCGCCGATGGTCCCGTAACCGGTAATTACCCCATCATAGGGAAACTGTCCCTTTTTAATATTAAAGGCATCTTCCAGATTGGTAATGCCGGAGCCGATTTCCCGAAAGGAATCCTCGTCAAGGAGCATACAGATACGTTCCAAAGCATGGAGTTTTCCAAGCTTGTGTTGCTTTTCCATATTATACATAATAACCTCTCCATTCCTTTATAAATTCACAAATATAATGATACCATATGAAGGAGATATGTCAATATTATGTTAAAAAAACTGCAGAGTAGTTGAAAAATATAACAGTTGATGATATAATCAAATGATTGAAAAAAGAAAAGGATGGGTAAATAAATGAAACAGTTTGTCGATAACTTTCGCAAATACACGTATTTGCTCGGACAGCTTGTGAAAAAAAATATAAAACTGCGCTACCGCCGCTCCTATCTGGGAATGCTGTGGACGCTGATTGAACCCTTACTGACAATGATTGTCCTGTCCGTTGTCTTTGGCGGTATGCTGGGTCGGAATGGTCAGGACCCTGCCTTTGAGGGGGTGCCATTTCCGGTTTATGTACTGACAGGGCGTTTGTTATATTCCTTTTTTTCGTCTGCAACCAACAGTGCGATGAAGTCCATTCGTGCCAACGGTGCTATGATCAAAAAGGTGTATGTGCCAAAATATATATACCCATTTTCTGGTATTCTTGCGAACTTTGTGATTTTCCTGATTTCGCTTGTGGTTCTCTTTGGCGTTATGATATTTTTCCTTGCTACCGGTGATTATAAGGCACCGATGAACGGCTATATGTTTTTGTCTATCATTCCGTTGCTGAATTTATTTATACTGGCTTTTGGCGTCGGTATGGTATTGGCGACACTGTGCGTGTTTTTCCGGGATATTGAATATCTTTGGAGCGTAATGCTGATGCTAATTATGTACTGTAGTGCGATTTTCTATTTTGTCGGACGACTCAGTGATGGTACGCAGAAATTAGTCAAACTGAATCCCCTGTTTGGGGTAATACACAATTTCCGACGTACCTTTTTTGGACAACCCTTCGACATGACCCTGCTGATTTATACAACGGTATTTGCCGGGGCAACCCTGTTATTTGGAATAATCGTCTTCTATAAAAAACAGGATACCTTTATTTTGAATATTTAGAGGAGGAGGAGTATCATGACAAAAAAGCCACTGGCGATGAAAGTAGACCATGTGAGCATGAAATTTAATCTTAGCTCCGAAAAGGTTGACAATATTAAGGAATATGTCATAAAAATGCTGAAAAAAGAACTGATGTATCAGGAGTTCTGGGCATTGCGGGACATTAGTTTCAAGGTTCATAAAGGGGAGAGATTGGGTATTCTGGGGCTAAATGGTGCCGGGAAAAGTACCCTGCTAAAAATTGTGTCCGGTGTATTAAAAGCCACGGAGGGGACTGTGATGACCAGTGGAAAAATTGCACCGCTCTTGGAGTTGGGCGCCGGTTTTGACAGACAGTATACCGGAAGCGAAAATATTTTTTTGTACGGTGCCATGCTCGGCTACACCCGGGAATTTTTACAGGAGAAATATAATGAAATCGTAGAATTTTCAGAGCTTGGCAGCTTTATTGATGTGCCGGTTAAAAATTATTCCTCCGGTATGAAGGCTAGATTGGGATTTTCCGTGGCTACGATTGTGGAGCCGGACATCCTTATACTGGATGAGGTACTGAGTGTGGGGGATGCCAGATTCCGGAAAAAATGTGAAAAAAGAATTCAGAGCATGTTTGACAAAGGGGTAACGGTGCTTTTTGTATCCCATTCCACCAGCCAGGTGCTCAGAATGTGCAACCGTGGGATTCTTTTGGAGAACGGGAGGCTGATTGCCCAGGGTACGGCAGAAGATGTAGTCAGCTTTTATGAGGCAAAGCTGACAGAAAATGAGGGAGAGACCAAGAAGGCATAAATATCTGTTACGAATAAGGAGGAAAAGGGAATGAAAAAGGTCATTACTTATGGTACATTTGATTTATTGCATGTGGGACATATTAATCTGCTCCGGCGCGCAAAGGCGCTGGGAGATTATCTGATTGTTGTAGTATCCTCAGATGAATTCAATGCCGGAAAAGGGAAAAAGGCATATCATTCCTTTGAGGACAGAAAGCAGATTCTGGAGGCTATCCGCTATGTGGATGAGGTTCTGCCGGAGTATACATGGGAACAGAAGGTAGATGATGTAGTAAACAATCAGGTGGATGTCTTTGTTATGGGAAATGACTGGGAAGGAAAATTTGACTTTTTAAAGGAATACTGTGAGGTGGTATATCTGCCGAGAACAGAAGGGATTTCCACCACGAAGATAAAAAACGACTTAAATGTGAAATAGGAATAAAGTATGATAAAAAAATTAGGATATTATGTATTTGCTGCTTTCTTTGCCCTGTTTCGCTGTTTTCCCATCCGGGAGGAAAAGGTTTTCTTTATAGCCACCCACGATGACAGTGATGAGGGAAATATGGGGCTTATTGCGAAAGTGATAAAACAGGAAATGCCGGAAAAAAGGTTATATTTTCTTACAAAACGGGATGGAATCCAGCATCCCTTTTCTTTTTTTCTTGGTAAGGCATATCATATGGCGACAGCGGGGACAATATTTTTAGATAATATTTTCATGCCTATGGCATATACCCCGGTCTCTAAGAAAGCAAAGGTAGTCCAGCTCTGGCATGGAACCGGAACAATCAAGCGTTTCGGGCTGGATTCCGATACGGGAGAGGTGGCAAGACTGGCAAAGAAGGCAAACCAAAGGATTACTCATCTCATTGTCAACTCGGAAAAAACGAAAAAGCAGTATGCGGGAGCCTTTGGCGTGCCGTTAGAACGTGTATATATTCTTGGGCTGCCCCGGACAGACTTGATTCTGGATGTCGGGGAGATGGAAGCGAAAAGGCGGAAGTTTTATGAAAAATATCCGGAATTGCAGGGGAAACGGTGTACGCTGTATGCGCCTACTTTCCGGGATAATGAAGTGGCACAACCAAAAGTTATGCTGGATTTGACGTCTTTTACAAAAACAATGGGGGAAGAGGATGTTTTACTTCTCCGGTTACATCCCCATGTGGCAGAGAATTTTTCGGGGGAAATATTGGAACAATATACAGGGAAGGTAGTCAACCTGTCCGATTATCCGGGGGTCACAACACTGTTAGCCGTATCGGCCTGTCTCATTACCGACTATTCATCCATTGTGTTTGAATATTGCCTTTTTGACAGACCTATGATTTTTTACGCCTATGACTTAAAGGAATTTCAAAGGGACGGAAGAAGTTTTTATGATGATTACTCATCCTTTGTACCGGGACCGGTGGCAGAAAACCAGAAAGAACTGGAGCAGTTATGGGAACAGGGATTTGATTATGAGAGCAGAGTGAAGATGTTCCGGGAAGATGCTTATAAATTTTTGGATAAAAATGCCATTAGACGGCTTTTTAAATTGATTTTTGCATAAAAATGTTATATAATGACTTGAACGCGTCTTAATAGGGACGACTATAAAGATAAAATGGAGGTTTAATGTGAAAGTACTATTAGAGAGAAAATCCAGTTTTGTGTTTTTAGTCTTACAGTTGCTTGTGTCAGCAGCGCTGTGTGGTATGGCGATTTATGTAGGTTTTCTGCCAACCAAATTTATTGTAGCAATTTTTGCTGTCTGTATTGTATTACTGGTTTATCAGCTGTTTGGGCAGATGGCAAATTCCAGTTATATCATCGGACGTGTGCTCTGTGTTTTTTTCTGTGCGTTTTTCATCGGGGGCAGCTATTACCTCTATGATACCTATGCGGCAGTGGATGAAATCGGCGGAGCCGAAACAAAGATAGACATTATCAGTTTTTATGTGTTACAGGAAGATAAAGCCCAGGATATTGTGGATGCCAAGGATTATACCTTTGGGATTCTTTCGATTCTGGACCGGGATAATACGAATAAAGCACTGGCAGATGCGAAAAAAGAAACCGGAAAGGATTTGGAAGTACAGGAATATACGGATACATCCACTCTGGTGGATGCCCTTTATGCCAAAGAGGTTCAGGCCATTGTATTCAATCAGGCATTTTTAAATACTGTGAAGGAGCAGTATAAGACCTTTGGTACCGATACAAGGGAGCTTGTAAAGCATGAAATTGAAACAAAGGTAGAGCATGAGGTAATCGAGACCGATGTCACGACAAAGCCGTTTAATGTATATCTGAGCGGTATTGACGTATACGGAAAAATTGCCACTACCAGCCGGAGTGATGTGAATGTCATTGCGACCATCAATCCTATTACAAAGAAAATTCTTCTGACCACTACACCGAGGGATTATTTTGTGCCATTGTACGGTGAGAAAGGGAAATCCGTTTCCGGCGGTGTGCGGGATAAGCTGACCCATGCCGGAATATACGGTGTTGACTGTTCCATTAATACGCTGGAGAAACTATATGATACGGATATTGACTACTATGTCAGAGTGAACTTTAGCAGCGTAAGGAAAATTGTAGATTTGTTAGGCGGCGTCAAGGTTTATTCGGATTATGACTTTATTTCCGACTGGGGACCGAATGGTGCCGGGACACACTATCAGTTTAAGAAGGGATATAATAAAGTAAATGGTAAGAAGGCACTTGCCTTTTGCCGTGAGCGTCATCATTTTGGAAACGGTGACTACCAGCGGGGAAGAAACCATCAGCATATGATTGAGGCGATTTTAAATAAAGTTATGAGGCCGTCGGTACTGAAAAATTTCCCGAAACTGCTGAAGGAATCGAAGAAAATGTTCCAGACCAACATGTCGACGAAGAAAATTATCTCCCTGTGTAATATGCAGTTGAATGATATGGCACAATGGAGAATCTCCTATGCCAATGCCGATGGTTCAGGCTCCAGCGCATTAACCTACTCCATGCCGTCCACAAGACTGTATGTATGTGTGCCAAACACTGCTTCCGTCAATAAAATATCCAAAAGAATAAAGAAAGTAATGAGCGAAACAGAAGAGGATATTGAGGAGGACCAGGAAGAGGAAACGGAAAAAGATAAAAAGGAAACCGATTCCAAAAACTAAAGCGAAAAAGATAAGCAACGACCGCATTTTGCGGTCGTTTGTTGCAGATAAGTAGGGAAAATAGTATAACGGCGCTGTTATGCTATGACAATGGAGGGGACATGAAAACAGAAAAAGAACAACAAAAGGGAGTAGAAAAACCTTCACCTGCGGTGGCATTTTCGCCTCCGGATATTACAGAGGAAGAAATCCGTGAGGTGGCAGACACCCTGCGCTCCGGCTGGATTACCACAGGACCGAAAACAAAACAGCTGGAGAAAGAAATAGCGGATTTTTGTCACACGAAAAGAGCAGTCTGTCTAAACTCCGCCACGGCATGCATGGAGATGACACTGCGTCTCTTTGGTATCGGTAAAGGAGATGAAGTCATTACCTCTGCCTACACCTATACGGCAACGGCAAGCGCCATCTGTCATACCGGAGCTGTGCCGGTGTTAGTGGATGTGGCGAAGGATTGCTATGAAATGGATTATGAGGCAGTAAAAAGGGCGATTACGCCACGGACAAAAGCCATCGTTCCGGTGGACATAGCTGGTGTGATGTGTGATTATGAAACGATACGCCGTATCGTCTGTGAAAAGGCAGACCTTTTTGTGCCGGGGGACAATAAATATCAAAAAGCACTGGGGCGTATTTTGATTATGGCGGATTCTGCCCATGGTTTTGGGGCAGAGCGGGAAGGGAAACGGAGCGGAGAGGCAGCGGATGTTACGACATTTTCCTTTCATGCGGTTAAAAATTTTACGACGGCAGAGGGTGGAGCGGTCACATGGAGAGAAATACCGGGAATTGACTCCGAAGAAATATATAAGGAATTTATGCTTTTGTCCCTCCATGGACAATCCAAGGATGCTCTGGCAAAAACAAAGCTGGGAGCGTGGGAATATGATATACTCTCTCCGGCGTATAAATGTAATATGACAGATATTATGGCAGCCATCGGACTGGTTCAGATGAGGCGTTATCCTAAGCTGTTGGACCGGAGAAGGCAGATTGTGAAAATGTATGAACAAGGCTTGGAAAAAATAAACCGGCAGGGAAAAAAATACCGACTCACCAGTCTCAGCCATTATAATGAAGCCGTAAATTCCAGCGGACACCTGTTTCTGATGAGGTTACAGGGAGCCGGGGAAAAAGAGCGGGGGGAGATTATTGAAAAGCTGGCGAAGAAAGGGGTAGCCACCAATGTGCATTATAAGCCGCTTCCGCTTTTAACTGCGTACCGGAATCTGGGTTTTGATATTGCGGATTATAAAAACGCCTTTGCCCTGTACGAAAATGAAATTACGCTGCCGTTACATACGAAGCTTGACGATGAGGATGTTTCCTATGTTTTGCGATGTCTGGAGGAAGTGTTGGAATAGAACGGGAGGAAGTTATGCGGAAATGGGAAAAACTGCCGGAAAATATGAGGACAGATGAGGTGCGTCCCTATTATGAATTTCTGGCGCAACACAAGGGGGCTTTAATCGGGAAAAGGACACTGGATATTCTTTTTTCCTGTCTTTTGTTTGTAGTTTTACTGCCCTTTATGCTGATTATTGGAATTTTAATCGGGACAACTTCCCGGGGTGGAGTATTTTTCTTACAGGAGAGGGTAACGACCTATGGAAGACACTTTCGCATCATTAAGTTTCGGACTATGGTAGCGGATGCGGAAAAAAAAGGAAGCCAGGTAACGACGGAGGGAGACAGCCGGGTAACCGGAGTGGGGCGTTTCCTTCGCAAGGTAAGGCTGGATGAGCTCCCTCAGCTGATTAATATTATTAAGGGGGATATGTCTATTGTGGGAACGAGACCGGAGGTTCCCCGCTATGTGGCGTGTTATACGCCGGAAATGTTTGCCACCCTGCTTTTACCGGCAGGGGTTACTTCCAGGGCAAGCATTGAGTATAAGGATGAGGACCGTCTTCTTATGCAGGGAACGGATGTGGATCGGATTTATGTGGAACAGGTGTTACCGGAAAAGATGAAATATAATCTGGATTATATTTTAGAATTTTCGTTGGGAAAAGATTTACTGCTGATGGTACAGACCGTACTGGCAGTCTGGAGGTAATACGGGTGATAGGGAAACTGCAGGATTTGTTTATCAGTCTGTTTCAGCCATGGATCCCTGTGGTTGGCAGACTCAGTGATAAAACGAGATACCGGATCATAACAGGTTGTTTTATTGCCGACCTGGTTTTGTTTTGTATTGTCCGTTATGTATTACATAAGGAAAGTTATTTTTATAATACTGTATGCGGCATTGTTCTGATGCTTGCCATCGCAGTCTTTTCCCTTGACCGCTCGCTGGTAAGAATCCATTGGCGGCGTTCCATGTGGATTGCCTGGTTTGGTATGTGCATTTCTTTTACGGTATCGGACCTCCTACTGCCGAAAAAGGTATGTGGACTGGGAATCATTCTGGCCTTTGTTTTTACAGGCGTCTTTTTCGTGTGGCAGAATCATACGAGAAAGGACCTGTTGTGGAAATGCTTTAAGGATGCGGTAAAGTATTCCTTTTGGCTGATGGCGGTTATTTCCTTCCTGTTCCGTCCGTTGTATGAGGGGGGACGGTATGCCGGGATTTTTACAAATCCCAATACCTTTGCCCTGTATCTGTATATTATCTTTGCTGTATATATGTCGGATTTGGACTGGATTGTGGAGACAGGAAAGAACTGGAAAAGGTGCTTTCCTACTTATATCAGTCTGGCATTGGTGGTCTTTTACCTTGCCATGACCCAGGCAAGAACCTCCATGCTTGCCATTGGAAGCATTCTTTTTTTGTGGATTGCCTTTCGCATTTATTTGGGGAAAAAGAACCATAGTTGGAAAGCTTTTTTGAAGAATCTGGTTTTGGTTTCTGTGATCAGTGCCGTTTTATATCCGGTCTTTTTTGTCGGAGTGACTTATCTTCCGAGGGTCGTGGGGCATCCCATTACCTTTCCGGGAGAAACGTTGTATCTGGCGAACGGAAGTAATATTCCGGACTATGGCGAAGTTGTAATACCGGAGTCGGTGGGAGTGGAATCCGTCGGAAGCGGGAGCGGACAGCCCGTGTCCGATCCGGAGGATGAGTCGGAGGACAAGCTCCCGGACAATGCCATGGAGCGTTTCTTTTATGTGCTGGAGAACACGAAGGGACTCAATGCCCTGACTACCGGACGGATAGATATTTACAAAGGATATGCAAAAAACCTGAATTATAAGGGACACAAAAATATCTCACTGGTGATCGATGGGAAGCAGAAGAACCATGCTCACAATAACTGGCTCCAGTTTGGGTATACTTATGGTATTCTCGGCATGTTCTTTTACGGAATCATAACGGTTTTGTCAGTGGGTTTTTCTCTGAAATTTTATCTGAAGGATCGAAGGAAAAATGCCACCTATGCCTTTTTGATTCCGGCAATCTGCATCGGTTTTATGGTAGCGACTATGGCAGAATGCCTGTTTTTGCCCTTTGAGGTATTTCCGGCATTTGCCTTCTGGTTTGCCTTTGAAGATTTGTTTGTGAAAAAGGTACCAAAGAATAAATTTTTGCAGGAGTTGGAGGAAAGGGAATGACACGCGATTATGTAACGGAAAAACGGAACGAAAGAATATTAAAACGTATTTATTGAAATAATAGGGAATATATGATAGAATAAGGCAGAATGTGAAAAAATATCGATGGAGGAAGCTATGGTATTTGCAGCAGTACTGGCTGGAGGCAGTGGAAGCCGGATGGGAAACAAGGAAAAACCAAAGCAGTATCTGAATCTGGCAGGGACGCCGATTTTAATTCATACGCTGGAGAAATTTTATATTAATAATCATCTGGAAAAAATTCTTGTACTCTGTCCGGAAGAATGGCTGGAATATACAAAGGATTTGGTGAAAAAATATATTGGTAAGACCGATCGTGTTTTAGTAATTGAGGGCGGCTCTACCAGAAATGAGACGATTATGAATGCCATCTGCTGGCTGGAAGAGCAGTATGAGCTGACGGAGGAAGATATTATTGTCACTCACGACTCGGTTCGTCCCTTTGTGACATACCGGATTATTGAGGAAAATATAAAATTTGCGAAAAAGTACGGTGCCTGCGACACCGTGATACCGGCAACAGATACGATTGTGGAAAGTGAAGACAGGCAGAATATTTCAAATATTCCAAAGAGGAGTCGGATGTATCAGGGACAGACGCCCCAGACATTTCAGATTAAAAAGCTAAAACGCTTGTATGATGCGCTGTCGGAGAAAGAAAAGGAGCTCTTGACGGATGCGGCGAAAATATTTGTTGTTCAGGGCGAAAAGGTCTGTCTGGCAGAGGGAGAGGTATCGAACATTAAAATAACCTATCCCTATGATTTGCGTGTGGCGGAGTCGTTAATTCAAACCGGACATTCAGAGGAGTAAAGGATATGCTTAATACCATTTATCAGTTAGTGGCACCGAGAAGATTTGAAGTCATATATGGAAATATTGGATTGAATAGTAAAGATGTTTTGGTTCGCCCGACGCATCTTTCTATTTGTAATGCCGACCAGAGATATTATCAGGGATTGCGGGAAGCGTCGGTATTGCAGAAAAAATTACCTATGGCACTCATTCATGAGGCAATCGGGGAAGTAATCCGAGACCCGTCCGGCGAATTTAAACCGGGAGAGATTGTTGTTATGATTCCCAATACGCCAACAGAAGAGGATGAGTTTATAGCGGAAAATTATCGCCGTTCCAGTAAATTCCGTGCCAGTGGCTTTGACGGCTTTATGCAGGAATATGTCAATATCCGCAAAGATAGACTGGTGCGTCTGCCGGAAGGAATAGATCAGACAGTGGCAGCCTTTACAGAGATTGTCAGTGTAAGCGTCCATGCCATCGGGCGTTTTGATGCCATTGCCCATAAAAGAAGGAACACAGTAGGAATATGGGGGGATGGCAATCTGGGCTATATTACTGCTGTATTTTTTAAGACGATGTTTCCCGATACGGAATTATATATTTTTGGCATAAATCGGGACAAGCTGTCAGATTTTACTTTTGCGGATGGCATTTATACTGTGGACCGGATTCCGGAGGATTTAAAACTGGATCATGCTTTTGAATGTGTAGGAGGAGCCGGATCGGGAAAGGCCATTGAGCAGATTATTGATGTGATTCAACCGGAGGGTACGATATCCATACTGGGAGTATCGGAGTATCCGGTGCCGGTCAATACGAGAATGGTATTGGAAAAAGGACTGCGTATCTTTGGCAGCAGCCGTAGCGGTCGGGCTGATTTTGAGAAAACGGTGGAGATATATCGGAAAAATCCGGAAATCATCAATTATTTATCAAATATTGTTGGTACGGTAGTAACCATCAGAACAATAGATGATATGAAGAAAGCGTTTGAATTGGATATACAGAAGGCATTTGGTAAAACCATTATGATTTGGGAAAAGTAAATACCGAATTGCCGGAGATGAGGAGTAGATAAATGATTTGGATTATTATGCCCGTATATAATACGGAACAATATTTAGAGGAAGCAGTAGACAGTATTATCAACCAGAGTGTATCCTTTGAGGATAATATCAAACTTTTACTGTTGGATGATGCCAGTAGCGATGGCTCTCTGACAATTTGTCAAAAATACGAAAAGCAGTATCCGGAGAATATCCGGGTTATTCATTTTGAACAGAATCAGGGTGTATCTAAAGTAAGAAATTATGGTCTTTCTCTGTGTGCCAATGAGCCGGAAGCGATTGTCGGATTTGTAGATTCCGATGACAAACTGGCACCGGATGTGGTGGAAAAGGTAAAGGACTATTTCCAGGTACATTCTGATATTCGGATTGCTACTATAGAAATCCAGTATTTTGGGGCCAAGGAAGGCGAACATAAACTGAATTGGAAATTCCGAGAAAGAGAAGTAGTAGATATTACGAAGGACTATATGTATCCACAGTATTACATCGGAGGTGTTTTTTTTCGGGAAAGTGCTCTGGCAACTTTGCGCTTTGATGAGGACATGGCTTTCTGGGAGGATGCCATGGCGGTTAATCAGGTTATTTTGCAGGAGGGAAAATACGGGCTGGTAAAGGAAGCTGTATACTGGTACCGGAAACGTCAGGATGAATCCTCTCTGGTTGATAAAGCATGGCGTGACAGGGAACGTTATACATCCTTTTTAGAAAATGGCTATTTGCGATTGATGAAATATTGTAAAAAGCAAAAACACCGAATTCTTCCCTATATACAGTTTTTGGTGGCATATCATCTGCGGCTTTTTATGCTGAAAAATAACAGAGAAGCAGTAAATGAGATGATTTCCCCGGAGGAGTTGGCGGTATTTCGTCGAAAGATACAGAAGGTGTTACGCAAGATTAAACCAGAGGTGCTTGTAAGGATGCCGACTTCTCTGCCAGTTATAGAGGCAATGATGAGCATCCGACAGGGAAAAAAAGTGCGGGCAAGACGTACTTATACAGAAAATGACTGCATTTTTTCTTTTCGGGGATATGAACTGGCCCGGATGTCGGAGAGAAGGGTCATTTTGTATTCGGTGCTGGAAGAGCCGGAGGAATATAAGGGAATGTGGAACGGGAGGTTTGATACGCCGATTTACCAGATGGCAGAAGAGGATTATATTTTTGCTGTAAATGATGGCGAGCGAGTGAACTCAGTCCGGTATCCCTACCACAGAACGCTCTATATTCTGGGTGATATAATGCGGAGTTACCGCTATGCCAGTTTTGCCATTGCTTTGCCGGAGTCTTGGAAGAAGGCACGCTTTGGAATCCATACCAAAGGAATTGATATTCTGCTGAATGAGATTGATTTAGAAGAGATGGAACTTTAAAATGGAGGGTTATTATGATTTTTGGAGTTGTTTTAGCGGGAGGAATCGGAAGCCGCATGGGAAATGTGGGAAAACCAAAGCAGTATCTCTTAGTGGGAGATAAGCCGATTCTCATTCATACACTGGAAAAATTTTATAAAGAAAAGGAATTTGAAAAGGTCATTGTTCTTTGTCCGAAGGAGTGGATTGCCCACACAAAAAATCTTGTAAAAAAATATATGGAAGATGCAGAGAGAGTTGTGGTTTTAGAAGGCGGAGAAACCAGAAACGAAACCATTATGAATTCCATTTCCTATATTGAAGAAAATTATGGTCTGGCGGAAGATACCATTATCGTAACCCACGATTCCGTGCGTCCTTTTGTGACAGAACGTATTCTCAAGGAAAATATAAAATATGCGAAAGAGTACGGAGCCTGTGATACCGCAGTAGCGGCAACGGATACCATTGTATGCAGTGATGATAATGTTATGATCAGTGATATTCCGGAACGAAGAAAAATGTATCAGGGTCAGACTCCTCAGAGTTTTCAGGCACTGAAACTGAAAAACCTGTATGATTCCCTGACCGAGGAAGAAAAAAATCTTCTGACCGATGCGGCGAAGATTTTTGTGATGAAGGGAGAAAAGGTGCATATTGTAGATGGGGAAGTATTTAATATCAAGATTACATACCCCTATGACCTGCGGGTAGCAGAGGCGTTTTTACTGGAATCCGGGCAGTAGCCCGGATTTTTTGTGTCCTTACCAGTCCACAAAATTTTCTACATCCAGTCGGTCTTCTAAAATCATATCCACGGCTTCCCGTACCGGCGACTCTCCGGCGCGTCTTGTCAGGATAATATCCACATATGGTTTTATTTGTTTTGTACAGTCAGCCGGGGCAAAGGTAATGCCGGCGTTGCGCATGGCGCTTAAATCATTTAAGTCATCACCGATATAGGCGGTTTCTTCTTTGGAGAGCTGATATTGTTTCATCAGCTCTTTCATTTTTGTGCCTTTATCTTTTACTCCCTGATAGACTTCGGTAATGCCGATTTCTTTGCACCGGTTTGTGACAATTTGTGAAGTTCTCCCGGTAATAATGACCGGTATAATATCATGTTTCATGAGAAGCTTGATGCCAAGGCCGTCTTTCGGGTCAAAGGCTTTCATTACCTCGCCGGCATCTCCGATATATATTTTCCCATCTGTCAGCGTGCCATCCACATCCATGGCAAAGAGACGGATTTTCTTTAAATCTTTACTCATTTTCTCCTCCGTTCACAATCGAGTCAAATAGAGACGGTGTAATAAAGGTAACCGAGCAGCGTGATGTTCTTGTGTTCATGTAGTCTTCCAGCATACTGGAAATATCCTGGTTTGCCTCCTCGGCGTTCAGGGTATTTCGCTGCTTTTCCATATCCTGTTGTACATAGTTTTGCTGACCGGAGTGATGACTGTAACCGTCAAAACCGGCGATGGCAATGCTTCCTACCTCCAGCAAGTCTAACAGGCGGAGAAGAAGAATGCCGGAGTTATCTAACTGCTCCCAGCCACATTTGATCAACCGGGTAAAGTCTACCACAAACTGATCTTTTTGTATCTCTGTCGTCACATTGGAAGTAACAATTTTTTTGTACTCCTTAAAATGGGTGGCACTCTTCCAGTAACGGTACCGGTTTTTGTTGCTGAAATAGGCATAATTAATCGGATAGTCATGAGAGAGAAGATTCACACTGATGACAACCGGCTGTTTTTCCAGACAATACGTATCAATTACATTTTTATGAGTAACAATGGAATGTCCCGGCAGTAACATCAGAATATCCTTTCCTGATAAAAGATCCTTCAAGCGGTCTATCTGTTCGTCATCGTTGCAGATGGAGCCGAGATAATCCATATATATCTTTTCCAGTAGGTCATAGTCGTAACGCTTTCTGTCCATGGAGCCAAGACGGTTTAACAAATAATTAATATCCCGGCTGGCAATACCCGCTTTTGTGGAAAGATAGGAAATATTGTTCACATGGGCGCTGTAGGAGCCTGCCAGAAAATAGGGAATGGAATATCCCCATTCCGACTGGCTGCGAAAGCCGTCCACATAGTTGTCAATTAAGTCTAACAGGCTATCGATATCATAGCCGCTGTTATGCTTGCGGTTCATATACTGCATCACCAGCTCGGTATTGGTATTCCCGGCACCTCGTCCCATACCTGCCATTGCCGTATCAATGACAATACGGCGAAGTCCCTGGGTCATTTCCACAAATTCCTGGGAAAGAGCAAAGGACATCTGTAAATTATTGTGGGAGTGGAAACCAATTCTGGCACTGGCGCACAGATTGTGATGAATCAGGAAAAATACCCGCTGCAAATCCTCCTTATACATGGAACCGAAAGTATCCACAATGGAAAAGGCATAGGGCTCTAACTCATTTACCATATCAATGAGTTCCAAAAGTTCGGTGTCTGTGTATCCCAGAATATCTACCGGCTGCACATAGAGCTTATAGCCCCGTTCTGTAATGCCGCGGCAAAAGTCCATGACTTTATAGCGTTCTTCCTTAAAAAAGCAGGCCCTGACACCGTCAATGGAGGTGCCGTCAAAGGGCTCTAAATGATCAATGGTATAGCGGCTGTAATCCGCAAGGCAGACATAGGAGGCATTCTTTCTGTCCTCAGGAAGATAGCCTCGAATCTGGGAGGCATTATTAAAAACGGTGCTGCCGTTTTTATGTGGCTCATCCTTTAAAAAACCGCATTCGATAACATCTACGCCACTTTCTGTCAGTCCGCGGAGTATACCTTTGATAGCTGTATTACCAAACTGGCTGTCCACTAGATAACCGCCATCCCGCAAGGTACAGTCCAGTATATTCACTCGTTTCATATGTTCCTCCATTCTTAACCGAATCTATGAGTCCAGAGTTTCCTCTCCTCTGAGAACCCGTTCCACCCGTTCCACATGCTCCGGTAAATCTACTCCGATGGAGGTGTACGGGGTTTCCTTTAAACGCATTTTATATCCTTTTTGCATCGCTCGCAAAGGTTCAATGCCTTCCCCTAACTCTAACTCCGACTGAGGCATTTTGGTAAATTCCAGAAGAAAGTCCCTTTTATAAGCATAAATTCCTACGTGTCGAAAGACTCTTGCCAGTTTTCCGTCCTTTAAATTTGAGGGAATAACCGAGCGGGAGAAATACATAGCATCGCCCTTGTCATCCGTAACTACTTTGACAGTACTGGTGGCGCGGATTTCTTCCGGGTCAGTAATTTCCTTTTTCAGACTTCCAAAGTAAACGGAATCATCCTCCAGAAAAATGGAAATAACCTGACGAATCATTTCCGGATTAATAACCGGTTCATCTCCCTGAACATTGACAAATAAATCACCCTCCACCTTAGCAGCTACTTCCGCCACCCGGTCGGAGCCGGTTTCATGCTTATCTGAGGTCATTATAACCTTCATATCATATTCCATGCAGGCAGCCTGAATGCGCTCGTCATCCGTAGCCACATACACGGTATCAAATTCACTTACCTTTTCTGCCTGTTTATATACCCAGTATATCATTGGTTTTCCACAAATGGATACCAATGGTTTCCCCGGAAAACGACTGGATTTATAACGGGCAGGAATTACACCGATAATTTTCATAATTCCTCCATTAGTTTTTGTTATTTACGATATCTTCCAGTTTAACTCTTGGGAAGAGTTCCAGATTTCCTCCTCGTGTCGCATTATAGATACGAATGCCGTGTTTGGCGGCGTATTTGTTTATGAGAGAATATACCTCCATAGAACGGTCGATAATATGCGAGCCGATCTGCGCTGTAGTCAGAGTTTGGGCATTCATACGAGCCTTAATTCGGTTGATATCTGTTTCCGCCACTTCCTTGGTCGTATAGCTATCGGTAAAATGACCGCCCTTGTCGTGCGGGTTGGTACAGTCTACACCAAGCAGATAAATCTCTCGAAAGCCCATGTGAAACGCCATTTCCGCAGCCAGAGATAACACCGTGGCCTTAACCATGCAGTAGGACTGGATATTTCCCTTTACCCGGTAGCGCTCACTCTGTATCGTGTGTACGTAGGTGGTATCTACCGGTTTTTTTTTCATTCTCCGGTAAGTGCGCTCGGTTGTAAATAAAGGGGCCTTTACCATATCTGACAGCTCAGAGCCCAGTTTAGAGGCGTAGATTGTATCGGATACACAGTGGAACGTAGGACGCCAGTCTGTTTTATCAAATATTTTATATACCATGTTCGTTCCAAAGGTGTATTCATCCTTGAGAAGATGAAGGTCTTCCCCGGTAAGGCTTGGCCCGTTTCCGATTAAAAAACAACGCTCTCCCTTATGGATATCCCTCAGTCGTTCCAGACGGAGACTGTTATTATTGTGAAACATGCCATGAGAACGGAAAAAGCCGAGAAGGTTATAACTGCACATCAGATAAACCAGCCGGACACGGTTTAGTGTTTTCCGCGTATAGCGGATGAGTTTCTCGGAAACCGGACGTCTATGGGGTTCGGTGGAAAAATTAGTTTCCACAATCGTTTCTACCTTCATATCGGACTCCGCTTTTATCAGACACTGGCTTCCGGCGGGACGAAGGTGGTTTTCGGTATCGCTTTGCACCCAGTAGCGGGCGGCGGCATAATATTTGAAATACTCTGGCGTATCCTTTCGCACAAGAAAGGTATGGTGATTCGCCAGAAGATGTTTAAAATCCTCCGGTACAGAAAAAGCCCATACAAAATAAAAGGAACGGTAGTTTTCGTCATCCAGTAATTTTTCATAGACAGCACGAACACCGCCCGTATAATCCGTTCCGTTTTGGGCTTCAAAAATAATCGTATGGTCATCCACTGCGGTGATGTGCCGGTAGCGGAAGTAGCGCAATCGGTTCTTCATATAAGTATTCCTTTCTGCTCTGTACAATCTCTACTTTATACTATACTGATTATGCGTGAAAAAGTCAAATAGGTAAGTCTGCGTATTATTCTGTGTTTTTCGGCTTAAAGACCATAAATCTCTGGCCAATATAGTTTAGAGCCACAAAGAGTACCATTCCAACAAGCATAGCCATATTTTCCTGTATCGTGACAGACATACCGCTTAGGGCCAGGCGTACGAGAGGTTTGGCAATACCATAAGCGAACAGATAGCAAATCGATATATTAATTACAAACTTTACTATCATGGTAAGAGACTTCTCTTTATTTTGAAACGTAAAGTATTTGTTCAAGAAATAACTGACAATGCTTCCTATAATGTAATTGGATGCAGTAGAAACCCAATAGTTGGCATGAAGCAAGTTGTACAAAAGGAACATGACACTTGTGCCTACCAAGGTATTGATCACGCCGACAATCAAGAATTTCACAGTTGTCTTATCTATTAGTTTCATAAAAACCTCCTTAATCGAGTCTGCTCCGTCATTGAATATAGTATAAGTAATTTTTTATATAATAACAAGACTCTTTTTCATATCCATTTTATATATTTAGTGAAAACAAATAATTGGGCGTAAGTTGACAAAGAGACCGGCTTCATGTATATTTATTTCGGATTGTTGTGCATTGTAAATAGAACAGGAGGGGCTATGGAAAATAGCAAGATACTATATATGGTAATTCCCTGCTACAATGAGGAAGAAGTATTAGTCGAAACTACCAGACGGCTGGTGCCGAAAATTCATTCTTTGATGGAACAGGGAAAAATCAGTGAAAAAAGCCGTATTCTATATGTCAATGACGGCTCAAAGGACCAGACATGGCCGATTATTGCAAGGCTGCATGAAGAATATGACTGTGTCAGTGGCTTAAATTTGTCCAGAAACCGGGGACACCAGAACGCGGTGCTGGCAGGATTGATGTATGTGAAGGACCATTGTGACGCCGCCATATCCATGGATGCAGACCTGCAGGATGATATCAATGCCATTGATGAGATGGTGGATAAGTTTAATCAGGGAATTGATGTGGTGTATGGTGTTCGGAGCAGCCGTAAAAAGGATACCTTCTTTAAAAAATTTACCGCCGAGGGATTTTATAAAATAATGAAGTCGGTAATCCGCATGGTTGAATACAATATCCACGCCCATCCACTTCATTATTTTATAAAATAATGAAGTGGATGGGCGTGGATATTGTATTCAACCATGCGGATTACCGCCTGATGAGTAAGCGGGTGTTACAGCAGATGGAACACTATAAAGAGGTCAATCTGTTTTTGCGGGGCATGGTGCCGTTAATCGGCTATCCTTCCGACAATGTTTATTATGAGAGAAAGGAGCGGTTTGCCGGAGAGAGCAAATATCCGCTGAAAAAAATGTTGTCCTTTGCCTTTGACGGAATTACCTCCTTCAGTGTAAAGCCGATTCGGTTTATTTTATCACTGGGAATGTTGATTTTCCTGGTCAGTGTGGGGATTCTCATTTATTCGATTGTCCGTTATTGTCTGGGTGCTACTGTTCTTGGATGGAGCAGCCTTATGGTGTCAATCTGGGCACTGGGAGGCCTGCAGCTCTTTGCCATTGGTCTGATAGGCGAATACATCGGAAAAATGTATCTGGAAACAAAGGCACGGCCGCGGTTTGCTATTCAGGATGTGTTAGATGATGTGGAAAAATAATCATCGCTGCCGCCGAAACACCCACTCCCTCTGCACCTGGAAGCTGACCGCAAAGAGAATCGTGTCGATAATGCACTTGCGGACGGTGGAGTAGCTGATAAAGCTGAGCAGGTGGTTGACTAAAAAAGCAGACAGCAGAAGCTGAACTACACAGAGTATATAATATTTCACCAGGATAAGCGGTGATTTTGAATCGTTTTTGAACACCTGATTTTTATTTATAAAAAAGTTATACAGCGAGCTTAACAGCCGGGAAAATACCGTTCTCAAAAGGATGAGAAGGGAAATCCCGAAAATGGAAATGTCGACCGGTACCACCGGTCTCAAAATAAGGCCAAAGAGCCAGAATAAAAAAATATCAATCAAAAAACTGGACAGGGAGCTGAGCATAAATTTCAAAAACACCTTATAAATCCGGATAGAATCCCGGAAGGGATTAAAATGCGAGCTCTCATTGTTTTCCAGATAAATCGTCTCAATCGGAAATTCCTGAATCGGTATGAGGTGCTCCCTTGCGGCAATCAGCATGTTCATCTCGTACTCGAAACGCTCTCCCTTTGTATTGGCAAAATAATTTCGAATAAGTGGAGTGGGAAGTCCCCGCAGACCGGTCTGGGTGTCGGATACGTGAATACCGCACAACAGGCGGATCACCTGTCTGGTCAGCTTATTGCCGAAGCGGCTTCGCCACGGAATGTTTTCCTCATTAAACTGGCGGCATCCTAAAATCAGCTTGTCAGGATTTTCCTCTGTCAGCCTGGCACAGGTGTCGATATCCTGTAAGACATGCTGACCGTCGCAGTCCACTGTCACAGCACCGAGGATATCCGGGCAGGATTCCAAAATATAATTAAAAGCAGATTTCAAGGCAATTCCCTTGCCGAGGTTGACAACATGGCGGATGATTTTGCAGCCAAATTGTTCTTTACATTCTTTAAAATAAATCCGGTTCGACAGAGCACTGCCGTCATCCACCAGAATGATATTCTGAAAACCAAATAAATGCAACTCGCGAACGAGAGCCGTCATCCGCTCATCCGGGTCCAGTGCCGGAATGATAATAGCGATGTTCTCCTTGTAATTACCCAAAACCTTTCCTCCCCTGTTTTAGCGCCATCGTGCTATACAAACCTTTCCTCTCAGAACGGTTATGTATAGTATAATCGCTTTTCCCTGGCAGTTCAAGTGTTTTTCTTGCGTCGGTTATCCAGATAGAGTATAATACTTACATATGAGTTTGAATAGAAAAAGAGGTAAAATAGATGAAGGTGTCCTTGTGTGTTGTGGCATATAACGAAGAGGAGCGGCTGCCTGCCCTGCTGCAGGATATAGCCGGACAGACCTACCCAAAAGAAAAAATAGAGGTACTACTGATTGATGGCGGTTCAGAGGATGGGACGAAACAGCAGATGGAGCAGTTTGCCGGGGAACATAGGGAGGAATATAACGGCATTCAGGTACTGGATAATCCGGGGAAAATTCTAAGCTGCGGTTGGAATGTGGCACTGGTTCATTTTACCGGGGATGCCATTTTACGTGTGGATGCCCACAGCCATATTCCGGCGGATTTTGTGGAGAAAAATGTAGAGAATTTACAGACCGGTGAGATGGTGTCCGGTGGGGCAAGACCTGTCGTCTGTGAAAAGGAGGACGGTTGGTCAAAAACCCTCCTGCTGGCGGAGGAATCCCTCTTTGGCAGCAGTATTTCTTCCTTCCGAAGGCAGGAAGAGCGCGCTTATGTGACCTCTCTTTTTCACGGTGCCTACCGCAGAGAGGTGTTTGAGGAAGTGGGGGGATTTCGGGAGGATTTGGGAAGAACGGAAGATAACGAGATGCACTACCGGATTCGACAGAAGGGATACCGGCTCTGTATGTCACCGGATATCCGTTCCTACCAGTACATTCGCCCGACACTTAAGAAAATGTGCCGCCAGAAGTATGGAAATGGATACTGGATTGGATTGACGGCAGGAGTGTGCCCGGGCTGTCTTTCCCTGTACTATTTTGTTCCATGGGCATTTGTGGGTGGGATTGCTCTCACTACCATAGCGGCACTATTTGGCTTGTACTGGCCGGCTCTTTTGATGTGGGGGGCTTATCTGCTGCTTGCTGTTGTCATGGCAGTATGTTCCGTGCGGGGAGAGAAAAAAAGTCTTTTTCAGCTGTTACTGCCGGTTTTGTTTTTCCTCTTACATATCAGCTATGGAGTCGGAACGTGGATAGGACTTGTAAAAATGCCGTTCTGGCGGCGTACACACCGAACCTGTCCATCGGTAGAACGGGTAAAGGAGCAGATGAAACATGGATGAAAAACGGCATGAGTACACGAGAGAACAGTTAAAAAAGTTACAGGAAACGAACCTTTCCATGGCGGTGCTGTTTTTTCGATTTTGTAAAGAAAATCATCTCACCGCCTATTTGTGCGGAGGTGGTTGTATCGGTGCCATTCGGCATAAGGGGTTCATTCCATGGGATGACGATTTAGATTTCTTTATGCCAAGGGAAGACTATGAAATTTTTCTTGAAAAATGGAAGGATTATAAGTCGGGGGGAGAGCTGGCATTGTCAGTGTCGGATAAGGAATCTATAGATCACAATCTTTTTGCCACTCTGCGTCATAAAAAGACTACCTGCATCAAGCCGTATCAGAAAAATCTGGATTTGGTGCATGGGGTTCCTCTTGACATACTTCCTCTCGATGGCTATCCGGATTCTAAGTGGCAGAGAAAAAAACAGTGTTTCTGGGCACTGATTTATTCTCTGTTTTGTGCCCAGACAGTACCGGAAAACCACGGGAAGCTGATGGCTTTTGGCAGCCGGCTTTTATTGGGGGTTTTTCGTGGGAAGAAGTTTCGTTACCGGATTTGGTCGCTGGCAAAAAGGAAGATGACAAAATATCGGATTCAGGATTGCAAAGGGATTACAGAGCTCTGCTCCGGTCCCGGTTATATGAAGAACCGGTATGATAAGGAGTGGTTTTCTTCTTATCTTGAAGTGCCTTTTGAGAATCAGGTGTTGCCGATTCCCGTTGGGTATGATGCCTATTTGCGAAAGGTCTTTGGCGACTATACAAAGCTGCCGCCGAAAGAAAAACAACAGACGCCCCACGACTGTATTTTTGTGGACTTAGATACCCCTTATACTGCCTATAAAGGCATTTACTATCTGACAGGGAAAGAGAGGGAGAAAGAGGATGGAACAGACACCGGCAGTTGACCTGGAAAAATTGCAGAAAAAATGCCTGGAAATCACGCTGGTATTCAAGGATTTCTGTGAAAAACACGGGCTTTCCTTTTATTTATGCGGAGGGGGCTGTATCGGTGCCATCCGCCATAAAGGATTTATTCCCTGGGATGATGATATTGACGTATTTATGCCGAGGGAGGATTATGAAGCACTGTGCCGCCTCTGGGGGCAGGAGATGAACCAGAAAAAATACCGTCTCAGTCGTTCGGACGGGGACCACTTTGAACGCTCCCAGCTCACTGCCATTACGGATGAAGAAACTACCTTTATCAAAGAACGTCAGATGGATTTATCCGTGGCACATGGCGTCCGGCTGGAGGTACTTCCCTTAGATGGCTGTCCGTCGGGAAGATGGAAACGGAAAATGCAGCTTCTGTGGGGGTTGGTGTATCAGATTTATATAAATCAGGAAGCCCCTACCAGTAAGGGAAAGCTTTTAGAGTTAATCGGTCGGGGAATGCTCTTTTTCGTGCCGGGGTGGAAACGCCGATACAAGGTAGCACGGCTGGCAGAAAAGAAAATGTCCCGTTATCCGATTTCCGAATGTGATTATGTCACAGAGCTCTGTGTGCGCTACAATTATATGGTCAACGAATATCCAAAGGAAATTTTTGCCTCGGCGGTCTATAAGGAGTTTGAGGGAGTTTTACTCCCCCTTCCGGTAGGGTATGATACCTATCTGCGGATGGCCTTTGGCGATTATGAAAAGCTGCCGCCGAAAGAAAAACAGGTTCCTTCCCATGATGGAATCTGTATTGACTTAGAGCATGGATATGAGACTTACCGGGGCGTATATTATCCGAAAGAGAGAAAAAATCATGAGTGATTATATAAAAGGGATGGTATCTATTGTGGTACCTACTTATTTTTCCGAAGCCTATCTGGAAAAATGTTTAAGCTGTATCGTAAACCAAACGTATCCCAACATAGAGGTTATTGTGTCAGATGGTGATTCTACAGACAATACCCCGGCGATTATAAAAAAATTTGAAAAACGGTATGATTTTGTACGCTGTATTCACAAGGAAAATGAGGGAGTGTCGGCATCCCGTAACTGCGGAATGGCAGAAGCAAGGGGGGAATATTTGGAATTTGTAGACAGTGATGACTTTCTTCTTCCCGATGCCTGTGAAACACTGGTAAGAGCAATGGAAAAAACCGGTGCCGATGTGGTAATAGCAGGATTTACCGCATTAAAGACCGGAGAAGAAAGACGGCCGGAGAGAGCGGTTTTTGAGGGGGCAGGAGAGTTTGTAAAATCCTTTGGTACCTATTATTATTACAAAAAAAATTGTCTGAATGTACCATGGAATAAGCTGTACCGCCGGAGTGCGGTGGAGGCAGCAGAGGCAAAGTTTCCGAGGGGATTATCTATGGGAGAGGATTTATTGTTTAATCTTCAGGTCTTTGAGGGAGCAAAGCGAATCTGTTTTGTTCCGAAGCTGGTATATGAGTACAATAATCTCAATGACCAGTCCCTCGCCTACCGTTATCGGGAAAATGGTTTTGAGATAGAAACGATGCTATATGAAAAGGTACTTGCTTTTGTGACAGGACAGGGGGGAGATTGTATAGAGGTGTTAAATGCCAATTACCTTTTTGGCATCAAGGCAAAGATTACCGCCTTAGTACATCGCTCGGGGCTTACGGGGAAGCAGTGCCGCCATCGCATCGGACAATGGACGAAGGAGCCGGCATTGCAGCAGATGGCAAGGCAGCCCATCTTGGGAAGTAAAAAGGATAAGGTGCTTTTATTTATGCTGCGGCATCATATGAAACGAAGTCTTTATTGGTATTACCGGATGATGGCATAGTATAACGCCATCATGCTAAAAGGATAGGAAAGGAGACTGTCATGCGTAGGATTGCTTTTATTAACTTTGATATGTCTACCCGGGGTGGCGCCCAACAAGTACTGGCGAATATGGTACCGGCGCTGGAGGGGGAATATGACATCCACGTTATCAGCCTGATTCAGGAAAACCCGGGCTGGGCCTATTTCTTTTCGCATAAGGTAACCTGTGAGACGATTTTACCTTATAAAGCACGTATCCGGGAAACGCTGAAAAGGGGAAAGAAAGCACTGAACCGCTATCTGAAAGAGCAGGGAATTGAGCTGGTTTTCTATGTAGGAGCTTATGCGGGACTGTGCGGGGGACTAATGGCAAGACGCGTAAAATGCAGGAAGGTATTCTGTGACCACGGAGCCCTGATGAACCAGTGGAATGAGTTGCCAAATCGGCTGATGAGAATTTTTGGTTCCCGGTATTCTGACCGGACAGTGGTGCTGACAAAACAGAGTGAAACCGCCTATTATGAAAAGTTCCGCTATAAAGAAGGTCGTGTGCTTACTATTTATAATTGGCTGGATGATACCATTCTGCGGGGGGCAAAGGAGTATGACAGAGAATCAAAAAAACTTCTTACGGCAGGACGGTTTTCCCATGAAAAAGGGTATGATTTACTTGTTCAGGTAGCTCAGGCACTGGATAAGAAGACAGATGACTGGGAATGGGATATTTATGGAACAGGGGATATGTTTGAGGAAATCAAGCAGAGTATTTCTGAAAAGGGGCTGGATCAGAAAATTCATCTTCTGGGACTGACAGACCGTATGGGGGAATGCTATCGGAATCATGCGATATATGTGCTGACTTCCTACCGGGAGGGATTGCCATTAGTACTTTTGGAAGCGAAGGCAAACCATATGCCTATTGTGAGCTTTGATATTGTTTCCGGTCCGGCAGAGATTGTCACAGACGGAGAGGATGGTATTTTGGTTCCGCCTTATGACACGGAGAAAATGGCAGAGGAGATTGCGGTGTTGTTAGCCGATGATGAAAAACGGGCAGAGATGTCGGAAAAAAGTGTGAACCGGATGGAATTGTTTGAGAAGGAGAGAATTCTGGAGCAGTGGCGGGGGCTGATCCGGGAGCTTTTGGAAGGGGACCACTTCACGGGATAGTTTGACTCTGTTCCGTGAGGTGTTCACGTTTAAAAGTTCCAAGATTCCGGATTACGTTCTGCTTGGACTATTGGCAGAGAGTAATACTAAAATTCCGTATTCAGTGGGAGTCTGGAGCTTTTTCTTGATTATTAGAGCTACCAAAAGCACCAGACTCCTTCCTAAGATACCCAAGCCCCCACCAGAATAAAAACGTCTCCAGATTCATCGTAAAGAATATATCATGGAAGCAGAGGCAGAAAATCAAAATGGATAAAATCCAGACGGTCGCCAGTACATAAGTATCGGATACCGGTTCTTTGCTGCGGCTGCGTTTGATGACCCGGACAAAAAGGGCAAGGAGAAAGACCGCCATAACGAGAAAGCCGGTAATACCGGTCTCCACTAAGAGAGATATATAGCTGTTATGGGTCACGTACTGGGTTTGTGCCAGATACCCCTCCGGGTTCTTTTCTGTGGCATAGGGAAGTGCACTCCGCAGGGAAAAGCCAAATACCGGTTTTTCGGTATACAGTTCCATATAGGCACTCCAGATGGCGAAACGGTTATTGGAAATGTTTTCGCCGTCAATATCATCCCGCATCATTTCTGTAGCGGTATCCCGGTCCGGTACAATCAGTCTCGCCACTCCCTGTAACGAAAAGAGAATGATACAGTACACTGCCGCCAGGCAGAGCAGGGTACAAAGTCCCCTTATGAATAGATGTCCGGCCATGGAGGAAGCAGTCGTATAGGTATCCTGTTTTTCCTTGTAAAAGCGGAACAGGACAAAAAAGAGAACCGAACCTACTACCGAGAGGTAGACGGTGCGGGAGTTTGACATGACAATATAAATGGAATGGATGACAATGCTGGCATAAGCATAAAGACGGATAAGACGCAGTGCAGTCCGGCAGAGTACATGCCACAGCCCGAATATGAGAAGCAGGGAAGTAAAGGCGGCAAAATTCGGGTCTGTAAACAGACCAAAAAGCCGTCCATCGGTAATGCCCTGGCGGACAAATCCTCTGTCTGCTGTGTATTTACCTATATAATGAATATTGAATAAATACTGGGCAATAGACCCGATACAGGCAATATTCCAAAGAAAGCTGCCAAGCAGTATCAGGCGCTTAAAGAGCCAGGTAAAATCTGCTTCCGTCATAATATGACTCAGATAATAGAATAAAACAAGCTGAAATCCAAAGGTAAAAAGACCATATATATTATCAAAGAGACCATAGTCTCGGTTTAGGAAAATACCAATACACAAAAGAATAAGAAAGAGAAGGAGAAGACCGGTATCCCAGCTGCGTAATCGTTTTCGGACCGAAACGAACTGCCAGAGAGCTAACAGACACCCTGTGATGAGAAGCAGGCGGTAGAGAGTGTTGTTGATTGAACCATCCATGAAAGCAGCAGTGACTGTAAACCGGGTGGCAAGACTGTAAAGTGTAAATAACAAAAGATAAGCAGTTGTCAGCCGTTTCTGAAATAATGTCATATTCATATGGTTCCTCCCTATATGTATAAGCTGTTGTTACAGCGAGCTACATTATACTATATTAACTTGATTTTTTCAATATGTTTTTGTATAATGAACGCCTAGGAGGGAGGAATAGCCATGTTTCGAAGAAAAAAACTCATGCTGCGGTGGAGACGATATGTTGAAAGCGGACGTCTGTCTACAGTTTATCGTATTCTACTTTTGATATGGGATGCTGCCTGTGTCAATGCCTGTTCATTTCTGGCATTGTTCATGCGGTATGACCTGAATATAGATCGTTTTATAAAAAGTGGTATCACTGAGGATTATCCCTTGGGATATGTAGGAACTTTGCAGGAAATGCTACTGTTTAATACGGTAGTGACATTACTGATATTTGCCCTTTTTCGCCTGTATACCAGTTTGTGGAGGTACGCCGGCATTGGCGAGGTATTAAATATTGCCCTGGCAACCGGTGTGGCAGGGATTATTCACTTTCTCTCAATTTTTGGAACCTACCGGCGGATGCCCCGTTCCTATTTTGTAATTTATGTGCTGCTTTTGTTTGTTACAACTCTTGCGGTACGATTTTCCTATCGACTGATACGACTTCTCTATAAATCGAATATTCATGGAAAAGGAATGCGTACGACATTGATTATCGGTGCGGGAGAAGCCTGCAATGTAGTAATTCAGGAATTAAAGATGAGCGATTATCTGGACAGCCGGATTTGCGGTATTATCGATGATGACAAGGCAAAACACGGCACATACATTCAGGGAATTAAAGTAGTGGGAGGAAGGGAAGAAATTGTTCCCATGGCAGAAAAATACGGAGTGAATGAAATTATTGTGGCGATGCCCAGTGCTTCGAAAAAGAAGGTCCGGGACATATTGGAAATCTGCCAGCAGACGGAAAGCGAATTAAAGATTGTGCCGGGAGTATATCAGTTTGTAAACGGCGAGGCCGCCGTGGAAAAAATCCGTCCGGTACAGATTGAGGACTTACTTGGCAGGGATCCGGTTCAGATCAATCTGGATTCGATTATTAATTATGTCCGGGGTAAGGTAGTCTTAGTGACCGGAGGCGGTGGTTCCATCGGCAGTGAGCTGTGCCGGCAGATTGCCGCCAACCGACCGAAGACGCTGATTATTTTTGACATATATGAAAATAACGCCTATGATATCCAGCAGGAGTTAATCGGTAAATATCCGTATCTGCATCTGGAGGTGCTGATTGGCTCAGTAAGAAATACGAGCCGGATTGACAAAGTATTTGCCGATTACCGACCGGATATTGTTTATCATGCAGCGGCCCATAAACATGTTCCCCTTATGGAGGAGAGCCCAAATGAGGCCATTAAAAACAATGTATTCGGAACCTATAAAACCGCACTGGCGGCAGATAAATACGGAACGAAAAAATTTGTGCTGATTTCCACGGATAAGGCTGTGAATCCGACGAATATTATGGGGGCATCCAAGCGTATCTGTGAGATGATTGTACAGGAGTTAAATAACCGTTCTTCCACGGATTTTGTGGCGGTTCGTTTTGGTAATGTGCTGGGAAGCAATGGCAGTGTCATTCCGCTCTTTAAAAAGCAGATTGAGGCAGGGGGACCAGTTACCGTAACCGACAAGCGGATTATCCGTTATTTTATGACAATACCGGAAGCGGTTTCCCTCGTGATTCAGGCCGGGGTACTGGCAAAGGGAGGAGAGATTTTTGTCCTGGATATGGGGGACCCGGTAAAAATTGATGATTTGGCAAGAAAGCTGATTAAACTGTCCGGGTATGTGCCGGGTCGTGATATAAAAATAGAATACACCGGTCTTCGCCCGGGCGAAAAACTCTATGAGGAAATGTTAATGGATGAAGAGGGGTTACAGGAAACGGAAAATGCCCTGATTCATATCGGGCGTCCCCTCGTATTTGACGGAGAGAACTTCTTAAACCGGCTAGACAGCCTGTATGATGAGGCCTATGCTGAAACGGGAAATATAAAGAAACTGGTGGCAGACATGGTTCCTACCTACCATATACAGGAGGGGGATAGAGATTAGGAAATCTCGTGGATGGTGAATTTTTCCTCCAGCCGCAGAGGGCGGTAGGAAAGCTTTGCCTGACGGAGATTTTCCTGACCCAGATCATCCTCTCTGTTTACCAGCTCCGCTTCCGGGAATTCATTGATAATAAACTGCTGGTTTATGTAATTGTAAAGTCCGTGAAAATTCACGTCGGCCTTTTCGATATGTACAAAGGCACATTTAATATCCGGTGCATAGGAGCCGATGGTATAGGCTTTCAGCTCGCCATCGATTCGAACACCGCCCATCTTACACTGGATGGAATGGCAGTTGCCAAAGAGACGGTAAATGCCTTCCTCCTCCGCATCGATACAATTATATTTATCGTAAATTCGTCGCTCATCCAGCCATTTTTCATGGAATTGTTCAATTTCTTCTATATTGTTATAAGAGAGGGTTTCATACTGGAACCGTCCCTCATATTCCCGCAAAAAACCATTCAGAAGATTTTTCTTTTTGTGCAGGGCACGACCGCTTAATGTCCGAAGCTTTTCGGCATCGTAAATATAATCAAAGCTGTCTCTGTCCTCTGTTATTTCATAGTTTTTTAAGGCTCCGGCCTCCGTGAGAATTTCTACTGTCCTCTTGTCAGCCAAATATAATATAACCGGTGCCTTTTCTACATCATGAAAATGGGCTTCAATCCGGCGAAATGCCTCCGGTAAATCCTCCTCCCTGCAAAGCGGGGCAAAGGCAGCCGGTTTCTCATATCTTGTGACAAAAAGATAGAGGGCAATGTCATCCGTGGCATAACGGGTTGTATAAAAAGATTCCCACAAAAACTGATTCAGAAAATGTGCCTCGCTGGTATACATGGGGCGAAGATGTTCATATTCGGCAAATTCCTTCTGGATAAAAGGGGATACTGGTTTTAGTTTCATACGTTTAACGTCCTTTCTCCGCATTCATAGCATTTCGCTTCGCACGGTAACGCTCGGTACCATCCAGAATTTTCTTTCGGATCCGAAGATTTTCCGGGGTGACCTCCAAAAGTTCATCCGTGTCAATATAATCCAGTGCCTGCTCTAAGCTAAGTTCCTTTTTCGGCGTCAGGCGCAGGGCTTCATCCGCTCCGGAGGAACGGGTATTTGTAAGATTCTTTTTCTTGCACACATTGACCTCGATATCATCGGATTTGGCGTGCTCCCCAACAATCATGCCACCGTATACCTTTTCGCCGGGACCGACAAAAAGTGTTCCTCTTTCCTGGGCATTAAAAAGTCCGTAAGTTATGGTTTCACCGGATTCAAAGGCGATCAGTGAGCCCTGTTTGCGGTAGGCAATATCTCCCTTATAGGGACCGTAGCCGGCGTATTCGGTATTGATAACTCCGTTTCCCTTTGTGTCTGTCATAAATTCTCCCCGGTAGCCGATAAGGCCACGGGACGGAATGAGAAATTCCAGACGGGTAGTTCCGGCATTTAACGGATTCATTCCCTGCAGTTCGCCCTTTCGCTGACTCAGTCTGTCAATGACCGTTCCGGTAAATTCATCCGGCACATCCACAAGGGCGTGTTCCATAGGCTCTAAACGCTTTCCGTTTTCATCCTCTTTATATAAAACCTCTGCCTTGCTGACGGCAAATTCATATCCCTCTCTGCGCATGTTTTCAATGAGCACCGACAGATGAAGCTCGCCTCTGCCGGATACCTTATAGGCCTCCGTGGTATCGGTGTCCTCCACCCGGAGAGAAACGTCCGTGTTCAACATACGGTACAGACGGTCCCGCAGATGCCTTGAGGTAACATATTTTCCCTCCTGTCCGGCGAGGGGGCTGTCATTTACCATAAAATGCATGGCAATGGTCGGCTCGGAAATCTTCTGGAAAGGAATCGCCTCCGGATTTTCCGGGCTACAAAGGGTATCTCCGATATGGATATCCGAAATGCCGGAAATGGCTACGATAGAGCCGATGCTTGCCTGCTCGACCTCTACCCGGTTTAACCCCTCGAATTCATAGAGCTTTGAAATTTTTACCTTTTCACATTTGTCCGGGTCGTGATGATTGACAATAACGGCCTCTTCATTGACGCAGATTGTTCCGTTATCCACCTTTCCAATACCGATTCGTCCCACATATTCATTGTAGTCAATGGTGCTAATCAGTACCTGGGTGTCAGCCTCCGGGTCTCCCTCCGGTGCCGGAATATAATCAACGATGGCATTAAAAAGAGGTTTCATATCCTGTCCCTCATCCGCCATATCCTGTTTGGCAATGCCCTCCTTGGCAGAGGCAAAGATAAATGGACAGTCTAACTGCGCCTCGTCGGCATCTAAATCAATGAAAAGTTCCAGAATTTCATCCACAACTTCCTCCGGTCTTGCCTCCGGACGGTCAATTTTATTGACGCAGACAACGACGGGGAGGGAAAGTTCCAGTGCCTTTTTCAGCACAAATTTTGTCTGAGGCATAGCCCCCTCAAAAGCGTCTACCACCAGAATGACACCGTTTACCATTTTTAACACGCGCTCTACCTCGCCGCCAAAATCAGCATGTCCCGGCGTGTCAATAATATTAATTTTAATACCCTGATAGGTAATGGCTGTATTTTTAGAAAGAATCGTAATACCACGTTCCCGCTCCAAATCATTGGAGTCCATGACCCGTTCTGCAACCTCCTGGTTTTCCCGGAACACTCCGCTTTGCTTCAGCAGCTCATCCACCAGCGTGGTTTTTCCGTGGTCTACATGGGCGATAATCGCGATATTTCTTATGTCTTCTCGTTTTGTATTCATATCTGGAAACTCCTCCTGTTTCAAATTGGCGACGTTATGCTAAGAAAAGTCATCAATCTTCCTCATATTGCATCAAGTTGTTTGTTTTGTCAAGTACGTGGGATAATTATCCCTGCTTGAAACTTATTGAAAATATGTTATAATAAAAAAAGATGTAAAGTAACATGGATTTGACAAATTACAGTCTTAATATGGAAAATGAATAAGCCGATATATTAAGTGGTATAAAATGCCTGCATAAAGGGGAAAGGTTTGATTAAAATGGCGAGAATACAAAGAAGAAAGAAAATGAAAATACGATACATCATGCTGCTGGTTTTGGTACTGGCAGTAGGAATATCAGGGCTTATGGGGGATTCCTCCAAGGCGGCTGATAATATTTATATTGTGGACCAGTATGGAAATACTTTGAATCCGGCCAGCATAGTAGAGATGCGGACCAGCAGTCTGCAGTTGTCTATGGAAACCGATGGCACGACCTATGATGATGAGCGTTACAGGGTGACCTGGTCTATTGAGGACCCTGCCCAGCGGGATGTCATAGCCAGGCTGGTACCGGGAAGTGCGAAAAATCTTTGTATCGTACAGGCTCTTTCCCCGGGTGATGTTACGATTACGGTAACCGTTTCGGATGCCATGAATGATTATGCCGTGCTGGGAAGTACGACCTGTAATATCCGGGTACTCTTTTCTATTGATACCTCCAAAGATGACAGTGTATATAAAAAGGTAAATGAATCCGATTCGACCAATTCCCTTGTTTTATATGCGGATGATGCTCCGGTAGATTTAACATTGAACTTTGGTGAGGCGAGTAAAACCCAGTGGATGAGTGCCAATGATGAAGTAGTAGAAGTGGACCAGAGATCCGGAAGAGTTACGCCGGTGGGTGCCGGTAAGACACAGATAACGGCTACCTATACTCCTGGCACCACAGGGGGAACGGAGACGTATACTGCCTATCTGGATGTCTATGTAATACCGAAGGCCTCCAAAACCAACGGAGGTCCTTACTTGAAAAGTCAGGATGTAGTCATGGAGTCCGGTGGAACTCTGTATACCGATACGGACTTTCACAATAATCTGGAAGTTGTCCGAAGTAAGATTGTGTGGGTAGTAAAACAGGACGATGGCAACGGAAATTCTGTTGTGATTGCCGACTCTCTCGGAAAGACCTCCGATTTGATTACGATAACGCCGACTGGCAGCCGCAGTAATGAATTGCGGATAGAAGGTGTAGCAGGACAATATGATATCTATTTTTATACATTTGGAAGTTATTTTAGCGAAGACGAATGTACCAGTGCTTATCAGCCTACCATCGTCCGTCTGACCCTGCGAAGTACTATTGAGGACAGGGAGGAGGTTCTCCACATCGGAGACATGTATGATTTTGCCAAGGCGTATAATATGACACCGGAGGATTTCAATAAGGCATTTACTGTAAATCTTACTACGGAAAATGGAGGAAGCTACGGTAACTATGTTTCCTGGAACAGCAGCACGGCAATTCTGACCGCAAATGCAGAGGGAATTATCAAAGCGACCATTACGGTAAAATCGGGACAGGAAAATTACGTAAAAAGTCTGATGGGACTGGATCAGGATGACCCGTTGCCGGGACCTTTTACTACAAGACTTAATATTGTTGACCGGGTTTATCTGGATCGGAGCAACCTGACGATTTCGGTGGGACAGGAGTATCAGCTGAATCTTGTATTGAATACCACCTATACCGGCTCCGTGACATGGACCAGTTCGGATGCACGCTATGTATCTGTCGATGAAGGCGGTTTAATTAAGGGTCTGCAGATTACAGGCGATGATGTCGTGATTACCGCCACGGTAGATGTCGGAGACGGTAGACTTATTACGGCCACCTGTATTGTCAAGGTAGAGGCACAGATCAATGGTTTTACCCTGAGTCCGGATGGTGAACAGACCATGTTAGTGGGAGAGCATATTACTGTTGTGGCAAATATCAAGCAGACGGTTTCTGTGGCACCATTAATCTGGACCTGTTCAGATGCGAACAATCCGGTCTTTAGCGTGGCACCGGCAGCAGACGGAAAGAGCGTTGTTGTTACTGCTCTTCGCACCGGAACGGCAGATTTGATGGTAAGAAACTCCGTAACAGGGGAAGAACATTCGATTCGTATTACGGTGCGCTCGGCAATCCAGACAATCAGTTTTGCCCATTCGGAGCTTTCGGTGGAATTTTATAAAGAAGGCTATAATATGAAAAAAGAGGTAAAATATACCCCTACGAATGCCACGGATACGGCACTGACATGGGTAAGTTCCGACACCTCTGTTTTGACAGTAGATCCCGATGGTTATATGGATTTTAAGGGACCGGGAACCACATTGGTAACCGTTTATCCAACCTATAATCCATACAATGTCATGGCGTCCTGCCTTGTGACAATTATTGCAAATGCAGACGGACTGAGTCTGGAGACAACGGATATTATAATGAATGTGGGCGAGACCCGGACAGTTCCGGTAAAATATCTGTTAAACGGTAAGGAAACGGACAATGCGGCAGCGGATTTGACATGGGCTCCGACACCGGAGGGGATTGCCACGGTTTCCTGGGATGAGAAAGTGAAACTTGCCACCATTACGGCAAAGGCTCCCGGTGAAACCAATATCAATATTACCTCGCCGCAGACAGGAGTTTCCACCATGCATGTGACGGTAAAGCAGCCGTCTACAAAAATTACCGTGGCGAAAGAAATGATAATTTTGACGGGGGACATTAACAGTAAGACTTTGGAGGTAACTCTTACGCCGGCAAATTCTACGGACACCCTTACCTTTTCAAGCTACAATACGTCCATTGCCACGGTGGATGCCAAAGGGCGGGTAACCGGTGTGAAAGCTGGCGATACATTTATTGAGATAAGAGCATACAACGGTTCCGCATCCGGTCCGGTTGAGGTCGTCCATGTCACCGTCCGGGACGGAGTAAAGGGCGTGGCGCTGGATTCTTATACCAGAACAATATATGTCGGTGACTCCGTTACCATAGCGCCGATTTTTAATCCGACGACGGCATATAATAAGGAAATGAAATGGACTTCCATGGATACTAAGATTGCCAAGGTGGAAGCCGCCGGTACTTCCGTTTCCAATGTAAAAGTAACCGGTGTGGCTGCAGGAACGACGATGGTAACCGGCGTGACCACCGATGGTGGCTATACTGTATCCTGTATGATTATTGTAAAGAATAAACCAACGGTAAATGATACGAAGGTAACCGTATCCCCGACGACGAAATACCTGAAAAAGGGAAAGAGCTTTTATGTGCAGGCGACTGTAACCGGCAGCTCCAATAAAAAGGTAAAATGGAGCACCAGTAAGAAAAAAGTTGCCACCGTTTCCTCTTCCGGAAAAGTAAAAGGAAAGCAAATCGGAACAGCCTATATTACGGCAACGGCAAGAGATGGCAGCGGTGCTTATGCAAGATGTAAGGTTATCGTTGTCCGCCGTGTTACAAAGCTGACATTGAATAAATATTCTGCCACATTACTGGTGGGCAGTACATTGAAACTGAAGGCAAAGGTAAGACCGAAAAATGCCACTGTGAAAACAGTAAAATGGACTACCAGTGATAAGACGGTTGCCACTGTCAGTGGAGGAAGAGTACTGGGACTGGCAGAGGGAATGGTAAGAATACAGGCAAGGACCATTGATGGCTCAAACAAAAAAGCTACCTGTATCGTCCGGGTAAAGGAGCCGGTAGATGCTACCGGTGTAGATGTTGCCAACAGTGAGATAACAGTGGCAAAGGGTAAGGCGATTCAGTCCGGTATCAAAGTATCTCCGGCAAATGCCACCACGAAGATTAAGTACCATTCCGATAACAAGAAGGTAGCTACAGTCGATAAATACGGTAAAATCCGTACCAAACGTGCCGGTCAGGCTACGATATACGGAAGGACGGCAAACGGTAAGATTGGTTACTGTGATGTACTGGTTGTGGATTTGAACCGGAAGGGACTTGTGATGCGTCAGTATGATACCGAGCAGTTATCCGTCAATCTCATTGATGAGGGAGTGACATGGTATTCTAAAAATATTAATATTGCCACGGTATCGCCAAGCGGACTCGTAACGGGACGAAGAAAGGGAACGACAATTATTTACGCCAATGTCAATGGTGTGAAGTTGGGATGTCGTGTCCGTATTAAGAAAATAAAGTGACATAACGGCGCCAATTTGGCGCCGTTATGCTGGCACGGTGGTGCCAGCGTGCTAAATAGCGGGAGGACATATTGTTAGTAAACTTACACGTGAAAAATTTTGCTCTTATTGATGAAATTGATGTAGATTTTGGCAGACATTTAAATATTCTTACGGGAGAAACCGGTGCCGGCAAATCGATTCTTGTAGGCTCTATCAGCATTGCACTGGGAGCCAGAGTGTCACCGGAAATGATAGGAAAAAACGGTGATTATGCCATGGTGGAAGTGGTGTTTCAGATTGAAAACGAGGGAATAATAGAGAAGCTTCGTGCCATGGATATTGAACCGGAGGATGGTCAGATTGTCATTTCAAGAAAGATAACGGAAAGCCGCAGTATTAATAAGATTAATGGCGAAAGTGTATCGGTGGGAATGATAAAAAAAGCGGCGGCGCTCTGTCTGGACATTCACGGGCAGCATGAGCATCAGTCCTTATTAGGAAAAGAAAGACACAGGGAAATTGTGGACGAGTACGGCGGGGAAGGTCTCGCTGAGAAGAAAGCCATAGTTTCCCATCTTTATGATGAGTATAAAAAAATCCAGCAGGAGATTTCGGAGGATGCCGTATCCCCGGAGGAGCGGGCAAGGCAGATAGGCTTTCTGGAATACGAGAAACAGGAGATAGAGGCGGCGAACCTGTCCCCGGAGGAAATGGCACAGATTGAAACAGATTATCGGCGGGCTTCCCACGCCGGTACAATTGTGGAAGTGCTTGGGGAGGTATACCGACTCAGTGGCGAGACGGCAGAGACAGCCATCAGCCATGGACTTCGCCGGTTAAACGAAATTACGGGATTAGACCAGGAGGTAGAGGACCTTTCCGAGGAATTGCTTCAGATAGAAGGTCTTCTCGGTGATTTTAACCGTGGTGTATCGGAATTTATGGCGGATTTTTCCTTTGATGAAAATGAGTTGATAGAGTTGGAGAGAAGACTGGACTGTATCCATTCCCTTCAGGTAAAGTATGGCGATACCTATGAGGAAATCATGGCTCATCTGAAAGAGGCAGAAGAAAAATTAGAGCAGTATGCCGACTATGAAAATTATTGCAGACAGAGGGAAGAAACACTGGCAGAGAGGACAAAGGAGCTTAAGAGTGCCTGTGAAGAGCTGACAAAGCTCAGAAAAAAAAGTGCAGAGGAGCTGGAGAAAAAGATTTCCGGTGCCCTGATGGATTTGAATTTTGCCCATGTGGATTTTGAGATTCAGATAAACCCGAAAGAGAATGTCAGTGCGGATGGCAGGGATGATATAGAATTTCTCATTGCCACAAATCCGGGAGAACCAAGGAGAAGTCTTGGAAAAATTGTTTCCGGCGGTGAATTGTCCCGTATTATGCTGGCGATTAAATCTGTGTTTGCCGATAGCGATGAAATCGAAACTTTGATTTTTGATGAAATTGATGTAGGTATCAGCGGACGAACGGCACAGAAAGTGTCTGAGAAAATGAGTCTTTTAGGAAACCGGCATCAGGTCATCTGCATTACCCATCTGGCACAGATTGCTGCCATGGCAGACCATCATTTTGTCATTGAAAAGGTGGTGGAAAATCAAGCTTCTATCACTCGGATTCGACCGTTATCCAGAAAAGAAACGGAGGAAGAACTGGCGAGAATTCTCGGCGGTGTGGAGATTACCGAGGCAGTGCAGCAAAATGCCCGGGAGATGAAGGAAATGGCAGACAGCATAAAACAGTATTCTTTATAAAGTATGTAAATATAGTAAACTGGTTATACTAAGCAGGAGTTTGGAAAACAAAATTTTCCGGACTCCTATTTTAATATTCGGAGTGATGGCATGATAAAAAAATTACGTCGTATTTTTATTGTCTTTTTAGTAGTGGATTTGTGTGTGGCAGGGTATCTTGGTTTTCGTCTGGTGGAAACCTCAGTGCCGGATCGGTTATTTGCCTTTGTGGGAAGTGTAGAGGATATTCCGCTTCCTCTATTTTTTAATACGAAGGAAGACAAGGCAAGGGAAACTTTTCAGGTTACGAATAAGGACAGCGGCTTTTCTATTCTGTCAGAAAAGGTGGGGGATTACCGCGTTCCGGTAAGTCTTTTTGGCATCTGGCCCATTAAGGATGTGGATGTTCATGTAATTGAGGAGACGAAGGTGGCGCCAAGCGGAGAACCCATAGGCATTTATGTGGAAACAAATGGCCTACTTGTGTTAGATACTGCGGAAATTGAAGGGGAAGACGGACTGACCTATGAGCCGGGAGGAAATGTTGTAAAGAGCGGAGATTATATTTTGAAGTGGAACAACCGGTCTGTCGCTACGATTACCCAATTAACGGCAGCGATTCAAACAACCGGAAAGAAAAAAGTGAAGGTCACGATACGTCGTGGGAAAGAAAAACTGGAGGTGGCAATGCGTCCCATTCTTGCCACGGATAAAAAGTACAAAATCGGAGTGTGGGTCAGGGAAGATACTCAGGGAATCGGAACCCTTACTTATGTGACAGAGAATGGAACTTTTGGTACACTGGGACACGGGATTACCGATGCCGATACCGGGACGCTTTTAAACTTACAGGAGGGCGAGCTTTATCGGACAAAAATTCTTGGCATTGAAAAGGGAGAAGACGGCGAACCCGGCGAGCTCCATGGGTACATCAATATGGTAGCAGCAAATGAAATCGGGGATATAGAAAAAAATACAAAATTAGGCGTGTTCGGAAAAATGAAACAGGAAAGTATTTCGGAATACAGCAGCAATTATATGCCGGTGGGGATGAAACAGGATATAAAAAAAGGAAAGGCATGGATATACGCCAATCTGGAGGGTAGGGTAAAAAAATATGAAATTAAAATAGAGAATATTAAAATAAACAGTACCGACAATAAAAGTATGATTATTAAAATTACAGATAAAGATCTGCTTTCGCTGACCGGTGGCATTGTGCAGGGAATGAGCGGCAGTCCGATTATTCAAAACAACAAGGTAATCGGAGCAGTTACCCATGTACTGGTAGATGACCCCACACGGGGTTATGGGGTGTTTATTGAAAATATGCTGGCCGAGTAGGAAGGGTGTTTTTTGTCATCTGGTGTCAAAAATGAGAAAAATATAAAATAATTATAAATAAAATATTAAAATTTGTCGATAGAATTTAAAAATAATGCTTGAAAAGTGCGACATATCGGTATATACTAGCTTTGTTGTCAGTTTATAGAAATTTTATAAAAATAAAAAATGACAGGAGGAAACCGATATGGAGAAATTAAAAGTGTTGATTGCAGAAGATAACCCGAGAATCGCTTCTACCCTGGAAGCTATCCTGAAGGAGGATTCCGAGATAGAGGTGGTGGGCAAGGCAGAGGATGGTGTCTTGGCGTTAGAGATGATTGAGGAAACAGAGCCGGACGTTCTTTTACTGGATTTAATTATGCCGAAACTAGACGGACTGGGTGTGCTGGAAAAGATTCATAAGGAAAAAAGCAACGGGAAAAAGCCGGAAGTTATTGTGGTTTCTGCCATTGCCCAGGAACGGGTGACGGAATCGGCCTTTGAGCTGGGAGCAGCATACTATGTGCTGAAACCCTTTGATCGGGAAGTCATCCTGTCGAGGGTACAGCATTTTAAACCGGGTGCAAGAACAAGATTTATTATGGCACCGGAGGAGCGCATCCGGAGCGATCAGACAGCAAGGTACAATCTGGAGTCGGATGTGACGAACATAATCCACGAGATTGGAGTACCGGCCCACATTAAGGGATATCAGTATTTACGGGATGCCATTATGATGTCGGTAGACGACAGCGAGATGTTAAACTCTATTACGAAAATATTGTATCCTTCCATCGCCAAGCAGCACAACACCACACCGAGTCGTGTGGAGCGGGCTATCCGCCATGCCATTGAGGTGGCATGGAGCAGAGGTAAAGTGGATACCATTGATGAACTATTTGGGTATACCGTTCACAACGGAAAAGGCAAACCGACCAACTCGGAGTTTGTGGCATTGATTGCCGACAAAATCCGGTTAGAACAGAAAATGAGAGTATAGCAATAAAGAAAGTGGAAATTTCAATGGGAGAATTTGGTCCGAAATGAAATTTCCACTTTTCACTATTTGGAATATAGTGTATAATGATACTATGTTTGCGATAATAAACCGAAAGGGGAGAGATACATGAAGAAAATATTATTTATAGCTTCTGAGTCAGTGCCATTTATTAAGACCGGCGGATTAGCAGACGTAGTAGGATCTTTGCCAAAATACTTTAATAAGGATGAGTTTGATGTCCGGGTCATGCTGCCAAAATATACGGCCATCCCGGATGAGTATAAAAACCAGATGGAATTTATCACTCATTTTTATCTTGAGCTTGCATGGAGAAAACAGTATGTGGGTGTATTCCAGATGGATTACAACGGAGTAATATTCTATTTTCTGGATAATGAGTTTTATTTCAGCGGCGAGAAGCCATATGGTGAAATTTATCAGGATATTGAAAAGTTTGCTTTCTTTGATAAGGCGGCATTATCGACTCTGCCCCTCATTGATTTCCGACCGGATATTATCCACTGCCATGACTGGCAGACAGGCCTCATTCCGGTTTATTTACAGGATTCTTTCCAGCAGGGTGATTTCTATAAGGGAATGAAAAGTATTATGACCATTCATAATCTGAAATTCCAGGGAGTCTGGGATAAAAAGACGGTTATGGATACGGCAGGACTGGATGCGTACTATTTCACACCGGATAAGCTGGAGGCATACGGAGATGCAAACTATTTAAAAGGTGGTCTCGTCTATGCAGACCAGATTACTACGGTCAGCGATACCTATGCCCAGGAGATTAAGATGCCGTTCTACGGAGAAAAACTGGACGGACTGATTAACGCCAGAGCAAATTGCCTGACCGGTATTATTAACGGACTGGATTATGATGAGTATAATCCGGCTACCGACTCGATGATTGATTTCCATTATGATGCAAGAACCTTCCGCAAAGAGAAGATAAAGAATAAACGGGCCCTTCAAAAGGAACTGGGACTTGCTCAGGATGACAAAAAATTTATGATAGGTATTGTCTCACGCCTGACGGACCAAAAGGGCTTTGATTTGATTGACTATGTCATTGAGGAAATCTGCGATGAGGGAACCCAGCTTGTGGTTCTGGGAACCGGTGAGGAAAAATACGAGCATCTGTTCCGCCACTACGCGTGGAAGTATCCGGACAGAGTATCGGCGAATATTTTCTATTCCAATGAACGCTCCCATAAAATTTATGCGGCCTGTGATGCGTTCCTCATGCCGTCTCTCTTTGAGCCATGCGGACTGAGCCAGCTGATGAGTCTGCGTTACGGAACGGTGCCGATTGTCCGTGAGACCGGTGGTCTGAAAGATACGGTGGAGCCTTATAACGAATATGAGGGCAAGGGAACCGGCTTCTCTTTTGCCAATTATAATGCTCATGAAATGTTAGATACTATCCGCTATGCCAAGGATGTATATTATAATAGAAGACGGGAATGGAATAAAATGATTGACCGCGGCATGGCGATGGATTTTTCGTGGAACAACTCCGCAAAGAAATACGAAGATTTATATCGTCGGATGTAGGAAAATGAAAAATTCTTTATTTTACCCTTGAATTTTCATAAGGAATTCGGTAGAATAGATTCTAGAAGTTTGTGTAAAATTTAACAAACTAAAATTTTAACTATATTTTAGGAGGAAATATCATGTCAGTAAAAGTAGCGATTAATGGTTTTGGACGTATTGGACGTCTTGCATTCAGACAGATGTTTGGTGCAGAAGGTTATGAAGTTGTAGCAATTAACGATTTGACAAGCCCGGCGATGCTTGCTCATCTGTTGAAGTACGACTCTTCCCAGGGTAAATATGAGAAAGCAGATACCGTTTCTGCCAGTGATGATTCCATTACAGTAGACGGAAAAGAAATTAAGATTTATGCTTTCCCGGATGCAAACAACTGCCCATGGGGTGAGTTAGGAGTAGATGTAGTATTAGAGTGCTCCGGATTCTATACATCCAAAGATAAAGCACAGGCTCATATCAATGCAGGTGCAAGAAAAGTCGTTATCTCTGCTCCGGCAGGAAATGACCTTCCTACTATTGTATATAACACAAACCACGAGACACTGAAAGCAAGCGATACAATTATTTCCGCTGCTTCCTGTACAACAAACTGTCTGGCTCCTATGGCAGATGCGTTGAATAAATATGCTCCTATCCAGTCCGGTATCATGGTTACTATCCATGCTTATACCGGTGACCAGATGACACTGGATGGACCTCAGAGAAAAGGTGATTTAAGAAGATCCCGTGCAGCAGCAGTAAACATTGTTCCGAACAGCACCGGTGCAGCAAAGGCTATCGGCCTTGTTATTCCGGAACTGAATGGTAAACTGATTGGTTCCGCACAGCGTGTAC
>JAFLTC010000014.1:0-13272 GCA_022510615.1 Lachnospiraceae bacterium
TTCTTTCGAAATACCGATTGCCTCGAAAATCTTAGAGCCCTGATAGGACTGTATCGTGGAAATTCCCATTTTGGAAGCAATTTTTACAATTCCGTGAAGTACCGCATTGTTATAATCATCTACAGCGGCATAGTAGTCCTTATCTAACATACCGCAGTCAATCAGACGTTTAATGGTATCCAGTGCCAGATATGGGTTTACGGCACAGGCACCGTAGCCTAACAGGGTGGCAAAATGATGCACCTCTCTTGGCTCTGCACTTTCTAAAATCATCGCCACACGGGTTCTTCTCTTTGTCTTAACCAGATGTTGCTGCATGGCAGAGACAGCTAAAAGGGACGGAATTGCCACGTGGTTTTCGTCCACTCCCCTGTCGGAAAGAATCAACACGTTGACACCATCCTTATAGGCACGGTCTGCTTCCAAATACAAACGGTCAATGGCTTTTTCCAAAGAGGTATTTTTATAGTAAGTAATCGGAATGACAGCGGCATGAAAGCCCGGCACCTTCATATTTTTTATTTTCAAAAGGTCGGTATCGGTCAAAATCGGATTCTGAATACGAAGCACCTGACAGTTTTCCGGCTCCTCATGAAGAAGGTTGCCGTCCTCACCGATATAGACGGAGGTGGATGTAACTACCTCCTCACGAATGGCATCAATCGGCGGATTCGTAACCTGGGCAAACCGTTGTCTAAAATAATTGAATAACGGCTGCGGCTGCTTACTGAGAACCGGCAGAGGTGAATCATGCCCCATGGCAGCAATTGGCTCAGACCCATTTTTCGCCATTGGCAGAATAGAATTTTTAACTTCCTCATAGGTATAGCCAAAGGCCTTCTGTAATTTTCTCCTGTCCTCTACCGAATAGTGGTTAATGCGCTGGTTCGGAATATGAATATCTCTTAACCGTACGAGGTTATTATCCAGCCATTCCCCGTAAGGCTGGCGGGAAGCATATTTTTCCTTCAAATCATCGTCATCTACCAGTTTTCCCTGCACCGTGTCCACCAGAAGCATTTTACCCGGTCTCAAACGGTCCTTTTTCACTACATGTTCTTCACTAATCGGCATGACCCCTACCTCAGAGGATAGAATCAGCTGGTCATCATCGGTAATATAATAACGGGACGGACGCAGACCATTCCGGTCAAGGACGGCTCCTACAATATCTCCATCCGAAAATAAAATAGACGCCGGACCATCCCACGGCTCCATCATGGTAGCATAATATTGATAGAAATCCTTTTTCTTTTCACTGATATAGCGGTTGTTTGCCCATGGCTCCGGTATCGTAATCATCACTGCCAGCGGCAGTTCCATTCCACTCATCACTAAAAACTCCAGTGTATTATCTAACATGGCAGAGTCGGACCCTTCGGAATTAATAACCGGAAGGACCTTATGTAATTCCCCCTGTAACTGCCGGGATTCCATTGTTTCCTCACGGGCCAGCATTTTATCTGCATTACCGCGGATGGTATTGATCTCTCCGTTGTGAACAATAAAGCGGTTCGGATGGGCACGCTGCCAGCTTGGCTGTGTGTTCGTGGAAAAACGTGAATGCACAATCGCTATGGCAGATTCAAAATCCTCATCCTGTAAATCATCAAAAAATAGTCTCAACTGGGAAACTAAAAACATTCCTTTATATACAATCGTACGGGAGGATAAGGAAACCACATAGGTATTTTCATTGGACTGCTCAAATACACGGCGGGCAATATACAGCTTGCGGTCAAAATCCAGTCCCTCTTTGATATCCTTTGGTTTCTTTACAAAGCACTGCATAATACATGGCATACACTCCACGGCACGTTTACCGAGGATATCCGGTGCAATCGGCACCTCACGCCATGCCAGAAATTCCAGTCCTTCTTTATCGACAATCGTTTCAAACATTTTCTTTGCCTGATTTTTCTTTAATTCATCCTGCGGAAAAAAGAACATTCCCACACCATATTCTCTCTCCCCTCCGATGTCAAGTGACATCTCCTTTGCAATTTTACTAAAAAACTTATGGGAAATCTGTAGGAGAATGCCAACGCCGTCACCGGTCTTTCCCTCTCCGTCTTTCCCGGCACGATGCTCTAAGTTGGCAACAATTTCCAACGCATTTTTTACTGTGTCATGGGTTTTCTTACCCTTAATATTTACAATTGCACCAATTCCACAGTTATCATGCTCAAAACTTGGATGATACAGACCAATCGGTTTTCTTTTACACTCTTCTAGATACTCGCTCATGAAAAATCCTCCTCGATTTTCTTTTGATGACTATAAAAAAGCATCAAAAGAGCCCACTTCTGGTATTCTTTTGACGCCTTCGTCTTTGCATATTATATACTAGTCTGAATGAAAAAACAAGTATTATTTTTTCTTTGTATTTTTCCTTCCTTTTTTATTTTTCTTCCAGTTCTCTCAAAACCTCTTTTTCTGCCTCTTCCTTAAAGTCCTCAATCGTCTCCTGATTGAGAATCGGAAGGTCATCTAAGGACTCGATTCCAAAGTAGCGCAGAAACTCCTCCGTGGTGGCAAATAGGATTGGCCGCCCCGGTGCCTCCAGCCGTCCTGCCTCGCAGATTAATCCGTATTCCACCAGCTTATTCACGGCGTGGTCACAGGATACTCCACGAATCTTTTCGATTTCCAACCGGGTTATCGGCTGTTTGTAGGCCACAATAGAAAGCGTTTCCAGTAAAACATCCGTGAGTACGTGTTTTTTTGGAATATGAGCTACCTTAATGAGATATTCATACATCTCCGGCTTCGTGCACAGTTGAAAGGAGCCATCCAGTTCGATCAGATGAATCCCTCTGTCCTCTTCCTCATATCTGGTCATCATACTGCGGATAATTTTCCGTACCGTATCTTCATCATGTTCCACTGCCGCTGCCAGCCTCTCGATTTCCACCGCTTCTCCCATGGTGAATAAGATAGCTTCCACTACGGCTTCCAGTTTCTTTATGTTCACTGTTCTCCTCCATTTACATCCGTTCTATTTTTCTCTTTTTTCGGGGGCTGATATGTAATCAGAATATCATCAAATAAATGTTCCTGCTCGATGCGAAGCATACCCGTTTTCATCATTTCCAGCACACTGAGGAAAGTTACTATCACATATCCTTTACCGGAACCGTTTTCCAGCAGTTTGCGGAAACTGAAGGTGCCATGTAACATAGCGTATTCCTCGACAAAAAGCATCTGGTCTTCGATATTGATATCTTCCTTTTCTATTTCACCAAATTTACTTCGAATCGGGTCAATTTTATCTACCTGCTTTTGCATGACAGAATCAAAAATATCCTGCAATTTTGACAATGTCACATCCGATAATAGTTCCCCATAATCAATATCTTCTTTATAATTTTTTATTTCATCCGGAATGGAAGGCTCTTTGTAAAAAACTTTGGCTGCGTCATACTGTCTGTCCTTTAACTCAAAGGAAGCATATTTATACATCTTGTATTCCAACAGCCGTTCCACTAACTCCTGTCTAGGGTCTTCCTCTTCTTCCTCCTCGGTCTCTTCCTTTGGGAGAAGCATTTTGGATTTGATGCGAACAAGGGTTGCCGCCATTACGAGAAATTCACTCATAATATCCATGTCCTTTGTATCCATATTACTTACATACTCCAGATACTGCTCCGTGATAAGAACAATCGGAATATCATAAATATCCACCTTATTTTTTTCTATCAAATGAAGAAGTAAATCCAACGGACCTTCAAAATTATCCAGTTTCACTGGTATTCCCATGTTCTCACCTCCCGGACATTTAATTATTTTACCTATTTTTCCTTCAAAAGGCAAGATAATTTTATGACACTGACCTCCGGACGGTTAAAAAAACGCAGGCGGATATGATGTAGGCCAAGTCCCCTGCTGATAACCATCCGGCTGCCCGTCCTTTCAAACTCTCCTGCGTCATACCGGGGAAATAGACGTAGGGAAGGGGAAATGACACCTCCCAAAAACGGCAATCTGGCAATACCTCCATGAATATGCCCGCTCAGCACTAAATCCGCCCCCCAGTCCGCATACTGCTCAAAATATTCCGGGTTGTGGGCAAGAAGCAGGGAAAATGCCTGTTTTTCATTTCTGCCGATAAGTTCTGTCATTTCCTCCGTGGTAAAGATTCTTTTCTGCCAGCATTTATGATACCAATATTCCGGCAAATCCAGTCCGGTAATCCGTATATTATCTGATGTCACTGTCGAATTATTTTCCAGATAACAAACCCCCGCCTTTTTTACCGTTTCCTTATAAGCCTCATATTCCGGCATTCGAATTTCATGATTCCCCGGCGCATAATAAACAGGATACTCCCCCGAAAGCTTTGTCAAAAAGGCAAGTACCCTCTCTGTATGCGTTCCGTTTTTCACTGTCATATCCCCGGCAATACATATAAAGTCCGGGGATACCGACTGAATCATATGCCATAGTTTTTCATTATTTCTGCCTATCTGGCAAGCATGCAAATCCGAAAGCAATACAAATACTGTTTCTTTCTTTATTTTTTTTGAAACAATTTCGTAGTGTTTGATAACCGGAAAAAAATTCTCCGCAAAACCATATAGCAAAAATAAAATAATGGCAACAACAAGACTAATCCATAAAATTTCCATAAACACCTCTTCTATTTTCTATGATTCTATGATAAAGAAGGACTTCTTTTTTGTCAACGGCACCGGGTAAATAACCTGTCATAAACAGAAGAAAAACCACATAACAATGATATATACATACTGAATGGAGGTTATTATGAAAGCCGTTACAGAAAAAATATTTTCTTTCCGGGGAATTTTACTTCTTCTCTTTTTCCTTGTCCCGTTTATCAAGGTAACCGGTGCCAAAGCAGAAACAGCAACCGGCTCTGCCGTAGATATTTCTGCCCGGGCAGCGGTACTTATTGAAGGAGACACCGGAGAAATTTTATATGAAAAAAGCAAGGATACCGAGCTGGTTCCTGCCAGCATCACAAAAATTATGACCCTTACACTGATTTTTGAAGCATTGGAGCAAGGGAAATTATCACTGGAGGATTCCGTCAGTGTCAGCGAATATGCTGCCAGCATGGGTGGTTCCCAGGTATTTCTCGAGCCACAGGAAACCCAGACGGTCAATACAATGATAAAATGCATCAGTATCGCCAGTGCCAATGACGCCGCTGTGGCCATGGCAGAAAAAATTGCCGGTTCGGAACAAAATTTTGTCAAGATGATGAACGAAAAGGCAAAGGAACTGGGAATGAAACATACCCAGTTTAAAAACTGCTCCGGACTGGACGATGACATCAAATCGGGACACTATTCCAGTGCCTATGATGTTGCCCTTATGTCCAGAGAGCTGATTATGAAACATCCGAAGATTTCCTCTTATTCCACTGTATGGATGGATTCCATCATCCATAAAACAAAGAAAGGAGAATCTACCTTCGGTCTGACAAATACAAATAAGCTGGTACGCTTTTATGACGGTATTACCGGACTGAAAACAGGCTCTACCAGCAAGGCAAAATATTGCCTCAGTGCCACCGCCAAACGAAACGGCATGAATTTGATTGCGGTTATTATGGCGGCACCGGACCACAAGGTCCGCTTTACAGAGGCCCAAGCACTGTTAGACTACGGATTTGCCAACTGTTCTGTTTACGAGGACGATTTTTCCGGTATGAATTTCGAGGCTGTCCCGGTAAAGGGCGGTATTCCGTCTAAGATAGCCGCCTATCCGGGGGAAAAGTTTTCCCATACCTTCACCTCGGAATACGACGAAAAGAAAATTGAAAAAAAGATTGAATACAAAACCATTTCGGCACCTGTTAAACAGGGAGATACGGTGGGTTCTGTCATCTACACCTATCAGGGTAAGGAACTGGGTTCCGTCCCTCTCTTAGCAAGACAGGATGCAAAGGAAGCCGGCTATACCGATTTTCTGATGGTTGCGGTGAAACGGCTTTTTAAAGTGGGGTCGGATGTTCTGCAATAATAAGGTTTAAAGCAGTTCATCCTCCTACCCAAAAACAAATGCGGCAAATTGAAAAAAATCAATATGCTGAAAAGGATAAGTGCTTTCAAGCAAATCGCTTTTGTAGTGTAAATTAGAAAAAACCACAAATCAGCGAAAGCATTTAATGCGAAGCATTACTTCTGCTTGAGTCGATTTGTGGTTTTTTCATAATTAAGAACTATCAAATACAATAGCTTTATGCCTTATCCTCTTCCTACATCTGCTTTATGTACGCGTCATATCCAAGTTGATCTAACTTATCTGCCTTTGCCAGAACGCCATCCTTCATTTCCTTTTTGTAGTCCTTTAACCGGCTTCTCAGTTCCTTATCGGACACCGCTAATATTTTTGCCGCCAGTATTGCCGCATTGGCAGCACCGTCAATGGCTACTGTGGCAACCGGAATTCCTGACGGCATCTGTACGATGGAATACAGACTGTCTACGCCACCGAGGCTCTTTGTGTGAATCGGAATACCGATAACTGGCAAATCAAATAACGCCGCACACATACCCGGCAGATGTGCCGCACCGCCTGCCCCGGCAATAATTACCTCAATACCTCTCGCTTCTGCACCCGTGGCATAGTCCACAAAAACATCCGGCATACGGTGAGCTGAAATAATTGTCATCTCGTACTCAATACCAAACTTTTTTAGCATGTCCGCTGCTTTTTTCATAACCGGAAGATCCGAGTCACTTCCCATTAAAATTCCTACCTTAGCCATAATACATTTCCTCCATATTCAGACTTTCTGTTCCCGGCAGGACAAACCTGCCATCCTTTATCAGTGTAATCTCTTTTCCTTCTTTTGTAAAGATAATAATATCGCCTAACTCATCATAAGGTATCGTAATATCCGTATGACAGTTAAAATATGCGTTAGCAATATTGCTATGTCTCAGAGCCGAACACTCATTTTCCTTCGCAATGATTTCTTTTCCGTCCGGATTGTGCAGCACCACATCCTCGCTCATGGAATAACAGGTATCTCCCAGAGCAAAATGCGGTCCGGTTTTCTCGGCAATCAAAATCGGAAGCTTCGCCTCAATGCCATATTTGCGTCCCATGACATAAGCCGTCGTGTTGGTACCTACGGCAAATTCCCCGATGGGCAGGGTGTCCCGGTTATGCAGGACATTTTCCTTCACATATTTTTTGTTTTCCTCTTCCTTTTCATAATTCGAACAGTTATAATCCGTCACCATACCATCGGCAAAGGTAAACTCCAGATTTTCATAGCGGAGCTCATTGAGATAAACCTGCGTTACATGCAAAATACCCTCTGTCCCAGTTAAAACCGGAGAGGTGAAAACCTCTCCCACCGGAATATTCACATCTGCCAGACAATTTTCAAAGTTTGTCTGCTTTTCGGGATGTTCCAGTTTATGCAGCTGGATCCATATATTCGTATGGTTCTTTCCCCGCCCTGTCACATGAACCTTTTCTCCCAGATCCAAGGCATCGATCATAACCTGTTGAATCCGGCGATATTCATCCATATCCAGTGTATTTACCTTTATGGTTTCTTTGAAAATTTCTTCAAACTGCTCACCGATTTCCGGTATCGGATAGGCTATAATGGTAAAGCTGTAGGAATCCTGCGGAATATATTTGTTTTGAATCAGAGAATACTCCCTTTTATATTCAATGGAAAGTGTTTCCTGCTCTTTTGTATAAGACGGGCTTTCTTTCTTTACTGCCGGTACAAACAATTCCTCGCCAAAAACCTCAATAACAGCAGGACCTGCATAGACAGCTGCTTGTTCTTTATAGGTTTCATAAAGCCTCTCCACTATTTTTAGCCTTTCCTGAACAAGAGCTTTATTCAGATACAGAGCGTCATCATAGCGGTGGTCATATTGATACTGCTTATTTGGCAAGGTAGACACTACTCCTATAGCTTTTGTATTGGTCCTTCTTGTAAAAACCGTTTCCAATCCCATTTCCCGAAACTGTAGCACCGCCTGCCGCACCATTGGCTCAAACCCGATATGAAAACGAATCTGCACTGTTTTTTTCTTTGACAGGTCAATTCCGGCAACCTCAAACCCTTTCCGATAACCTTCTGTATAGGTTTTTGCCATGGAGGCAAGGGTTTCCTCCGGCAAAGATGCCAGAAAGGAAGCCATTTTTTTCTCATTTTCCGTAATATACTCACCATACCGGTACAAATAATCCGTGTCGGTAAAATCACTCTCCATGACAATCCGGTAAATGAGTGAATTTTCCGGACAGAGCATCTGACGGATGTTTTTCTCCATCTGCTCCGTGTCATAGTCATGGATATAATAATACATCGTCTCTTTTAAATACCGGTCTGCCTCTTCCTCCTCGAAAATAACCGCTGCCGCCTGTAAAAATAACTCCATCCGCAGGGTGACTTCATATTTGTCCTTTTCATAGGCAGCGGTAATAGCATCTCTGAACTGGGCATAATACCAGCACAGATACTGTCCTGTCTTTTTACCAAACTGTTTTATGGCATAGGCAGGATTTGCATAGGAAGACTCATATGCCCTTCCTGCTATTTCACTATAAAGCCTGTCGTTCCACAGACGATAATCCGGGCGCTTTTCTTCCGATTCCAGGATTTCAGACACTGTCTGAAAAAGAAAAGCAGATTTCCTAATATAATCTGAATAGATGCCCTGCACCTCTTCTGCCAACTCTTTGATTCGTCCCTTTGCCAGTTCATATCTTTCCTCTATTACACTCATTTTCTATCCTCTTTTATTTCTCCCGGCTTTCCCGGTTTTTCCACATGGGGCTCAATAAAATTTGAAACGGCATAGTCCCATAATGCTTGGGAACCATTTGCCGTATTTTCATTTCTCTTATATATCTGGCTGACTGCCACATCATGTTCCTTCCATGTACGTCCGCCAGAAGTATGGTTTAACATCGTAGGCTGCATCTTATCGAGAGAATTGGCAAAACGGGCCTCCGGCGTTTCATTTGCTTCAAATTCTTCCCATAATCCACGAAAATATTCTTCCTGATCCGGCGGAAGAATATGAAAAATGCGGTCAGCAGCCTTCCATTCCCTTTCCCGTTTCGTGGCGTTGCCTGCCTCATCATAGGCATAGGTATCTCCTGCGTCAATTTCTACCGCATCATGTATGAGCACCATGGTCATGACCTTTAACACATCTACCGGTTCATTGGCATGCTCGCTTAACACCGCCGCCATAATCGCCAGATGAAACATATGCTCCGCATCATTTTCCTTTCTTTTGCCTTCCAGTATATAGGTCTGGCGCTCAATTCCTTTATTTTTATCCAACTCCTCTATAAATTTCATCTGTTGTTCCAGTCGGGTCATAAATACCTCCTGTTGCTTCTTTTAAGAATGAGCAGCACGATAAGCCGAGTTCTGTCGTTGAGTGGTCATCTATCTAGACCTGCTGTTACCAACAGGCTCAAGCGACCTACCCGAAAGCACGACGGGCCGCCGTATCGCTTTCTATTCGGTCTTGCTTTGGATGGGGTTTACATGTGCCCTTTCTGTTACCAGAAAGGCGGTGAGCTCTTACCTCGCCTTTCCACCCTTACCGCAAAATGCGGCGGTTTATTTCTGTTGCACTGGCCTGGGAGTCACCTCCACCGGACGTTATCCGGCATCCTGCCCTGTAAAGCTCGGACTTTCCTCACCCGCTCCCTTTCGTCTGAACGGGCGCGACCACCTGTGCTGCTCATATCATCAACATAGTTTTTTACACGATTACCCCAATAGAATACCACCGCCGATAAATTCCCGCAAGATAGAATTTAGCGGAACATCATGGGGGTCAATCGGAATAAAATAATCTAAAAATTTCAAAAGCCTCTGTGCCTCCGAGTATTCCGGACAATCCTTAGGTACCTGAAAAAGCAGCGGGTCTGCATACAGCTTCATTGCCGCCAATTCATATATCAGGGCAGAATTAAACATGGCGTCTGCCTGCTCCTGAAACGGGAAAATATTCAGGTTCTCTCCTGCCCGGACAGAATTCCACATGGAGATGGTTTTCTGGGCTGAATTTCCCCTTGTACGGGCATCCCGGATGATACGACGCAGAAGCCGTCCTTCCGTTGTCGGTATCCGGTTATGTCCATCCAGATTTAATGTAGTCAGAGCACTGATATAAATTTTAAATTTATCCTCTCTCGGAATTGAATAGGTCAGCTTATCATTCAGTCCATGGATTCCTTCAATAACAAGAATTTCATCCTTTTCCAGCGTAAGCGGCTCCTTATCATACTCCCTGCAGCCTGTAATAAAATTATAAGTAGGAAGCTGCACTGTCTCCCCTTGAAGCAGACGATCCAGATCTTCATTAAACTGTTTCGTATCAATGGCTTCCAGACATTCATAGTTGTATTTCCCGTCCTTATCTTTCGGCGTATCCACCCGGTTGACAAAATAGTCGTCCAGGGCAATTGGGTGAGGTCTTAAGCCCAATGTTTTTAACTGGGTGGACAAGCGGTAGGAAAATGTTGTCTTACCGGAGGAAGATGGTCCTGCTATTGTAACAATACGGCTGTTTCTCTCCGCAATCTGTACGGCAATATCTGCAATTTTCTTTTCATGAAGAGCTTCCTGAGTTAGCATCAAATCCTGCATATGTCCCTGCACGATTTCCTCATTCAGTTCTCCTACCGTAGAAACATGAAGTTTCTTAATCCACTCATTGGTCTCCTGTAATGTCCGGTACTGCTTCATGCTGGGAGCAAATTCCGGCAGAGTGGTGGGCGTTTCCTTTCTCGGAATAATAAAGACAAAACCATCCTCAAATAATTTCAACTTAAAATATTTTAAAATCGATGTACTGTAGGGCATGGCTCCATAATAGTAATCCGTAAATTTCCCAAGATGATATACTGTCATACGGGAATTTTTCCGAAATTCCATTAGCTTTCCCTTTTCATGCATGTGCAAGTCTTCAAACAACTGTCTGGCATCCCTGGTACGAATTACTTTTTTCACAAAAGGAATATCCTTTTCCACATATTTTTTCATCCGTTCTTCAATCCGGCCTATCAACTCCTGATTCGTTTCCACTGCCCCTTTTATCTGGCAGAAATATCCACTGTCCAGACAAAATTCGATGGAAACCCGCTCTATGTTCTCTCTTGGCACTTCTTTATAAATCGCTTTTAATAGCATCATGGAAATACCTCGCATATAAACGCGGGCCCCGTCTTTGTCCTTTGGGGTGCAAAATTCCACATGGGTATCTGGTGGCACCTCATGGTATAACTCCTGTATAACGCCATTACATTTCGCCACAATAATCGGTAATTCATAATTTTTCTCGTATTTTCGACTAAGTTCATACAAGGTCATCCCCTTTGGACAGGTAACCGATTCCTGTTCCAGAGTTATTGTTATCTTTTCTGTTTCCATTTGTACTCCTTTCAAAACACTTCTGTGCTTTTTTTATTCCATTTAGTATATGCGTCAGTTCCCTGACTCTTTCTTTTGCAGTTTCCGTCCCTGTTTGTATTAATTTTTCCCGGATACGTTCATTTTTTTCTTTTTGAAACAATAAGTATTTACCATAAAGAGAATCTCCTTTTTCGGCAAGAATACGTCCGTACTCATATTCTGTCTCGGTATAGGCGGTAATTTCTTCTCCCCGTTTGGCACGAAGGGCAAAATAGTATTTTCCTCCATCCAGGCAGATTCTCTCCTCCTCTACCCAAAATCCAAGTAAATGGATCGTCTTTCGGACTTCTGACAAATCTGACTGGGGCTGTAAAATAAGTGTGTGAATCTTTTGAAGTACTTGTTTATGTTCTTTTAAAATCCGGGAAATCAACATCCCACCCATGCCGGCAATTAAAAGAGTATCCGCTTCTCCGGGCAAGAGTTTTTCCATCCCATCACTGAGCCGGCAGTCAATTTCTTCGGAAAGTCCTGCCTGCTCTATGTTGTTCTTTGCTATCTGAAGGGGTCCTGGATTTACATCCATGGCAATAATCCGGGAGCATTTTTTTCTCTCTGCCAGATAAATCGATACATATCCATGATCGCAACCAATATCACAGACCGCACTGTGTTCCGGCACCAAATCGGCATTCATCTGTAACCGTTTCGAAAGTTCCATTAATCCAAATAATCCTTTAGTTTTCTGCTACGGCTCGGATGACGGAGCTTACGCAGTGCCTTTGCCTCAATCTGCCGGATACGCTCTCTTGTCACATCAAATTCCTTTCCCACTTCTTCTAATGTTCTGGCACGACCGTCATCCAGACCAAAACGCAGCCTGAGAACTTTCTGCTCTCTGTCAGTCAGGGTCTCTAATACCTCTACCAACTGTTCCTTGAGCAGGGTAAAGGCAGCTGCTTCTGCCGGCACCGGTACATTGTCATCCTGTATAAAATCACCCAGATGGCTGTCTTCTTCTTCTCCAATCGGAGTTTCTAAAGAAACCGGCTCCTGGGAAATTTTCTGAATTTCACGGACACGCTCCACCGGAAGGTTCATCTTTTCCGCAATTTCTTCCGGATAAGGCTCTCGCCCAAGCTCCTGCAATAACTGTCTCTGGACGCGAATCAACTTATTGATTGTTTCCACCATATGAACCGGAATACGAATGGTCCTTGCTTGATCTGCAATAGCTCTTGTAATCGCCTGACGAATCCACCATGTGGCATAGGTACTGAACTTATAGCCTTTCCGGTAATCAAATTTTTCCACTGCCTTAATTAATCCAAGATTCCCCTCCTGAATCAAATCCAGAAAGAGCATGCCACGCCCGACATAACGCTTGGCAATACTGACAACCAGACGAAGATTTGCCTCTGCCAGACGCTTCTTTGCCTCTCCGTCCCCGGCCTCCATTTTCATAGCCAGTTCTTTTTCCTCATCGGCAGTCAACAAAGGCACTTTACCGATTTCCTTCAGATACATCCTGACCGGATCCTCAATGCTGACTCCGTCCGGAACGGAAAGTTCGATGTTTTCCAGTTCCTCCTCTGTCGGTTCATCGTCCACATCCAGAATAATTTCGTCATCGGCATCACCGTCTGGAACCATGGCAACAATTCCCTTATTTTCCAGATATTCAAAGACTTTTTCTGTTCCCTCGGCATCCAGTTCAATTCCCTTACTGGTAAATGCCTTATCTATCTCATCAAAGCCCAGAATATTATCCTTTTTCTTTCCAGTCTCCACCAGACTGTTCATTACCTCAAGAATTCTCTGCTGTTCTTCTGCATTTGTGTTTTTGTTATCCATGTTTTCCTCCATTCCTGCTGCATTTACAGCGAAAAATC
>JAFLTC010000014.1:13282-50739 GCA_022510615.1 Lachnospiraceae bacterium
TGCAGTTTTCTTTTTTCCTCTATCAGATTTTGTAGTTCTTTCAAATCTGTCACATTTCTGCTGCGAAAATCCAGACTGTACTTTTTAATGTTTCGCACCACTTCATTTACTGCCTTTATCTGCTCGGAATCCTGATTTATTTCCTTTAGTTCTTTATTAAAAATTCCGGCTACCAGGGATTGTTCCTCTTTGCTCTGAAACTGACTGATAATTTTAGCCGGCTCTACTTTTCCGGTATCTCCGTATTGTTCATACATCATCTCAGCCACCTGATGATATGGCTCATCGACAAAATCCCCGGCACTGACAATACCCTTTGTCTTTTCAAATAAAGTTAAATCATTGCACAGCCAGGTAAGAAAAATCCCCTGGCTTTTTGCAATTCCATCCTCTACACTGCCGGGAGGATTCTGCTTTCGCTCCTTCTTTCTTCTGTCATAATCAATTCCTGCTATTTTCGCACTGTGATAGGCAACCAGTTTGCGAAAATCTTCTGTCCGTGCTCCATATTCTCTTGAAAATGCCTCTATATAATTATTTCTTTCTATCTCATTATCAAAGGTTAGGCATTTTTTGGCAACTTCATTCATAAATCGTGTTTTTGATTCCGGATCGTTCATATCATAGTCATTTTTGATTACGTCCACTTCGTAAAAGAAACTGTTTTTTGCCTCTTTAATTCTCTTTTTAAATTCCTCCGGCGATAGCCCCTTCATAAACTCATCCGGATCCTTATAGGGCCGCATATCAATAACTTTTACACTGAGTCCGGCCTCCTTTAGCATAGGAATCGCCCGCATGGCTGCCCGGACACCGGCCCCGTCACTGTCATAGCACAGGTAAACCAAATCCGTATATCGTTTCAAGAGACTGCAGTGCTGGCTTGTAAAGGCAGTTCCCAGAGAAGCAACAGCATTGGAAAATCCGGCCTGGTGCAGGGCAATTACATCCATATATCCCTCACAAATAATCATCCCCTCACTCTGTTTTCCATGGACAAAATTGAGTCCATAGAGATTCCGGCTCTTGTCAAAGACCAATGTCTCCGGCGAGTTTAGATATTTCGGTTTCGCATCCCCCATAACACGTCCGCCAAAGGCAATGACCCGGTTATTCCGGTCAAGTATGGGAAACATAACACGATTCCAAAATTTATCATAGGGTCCCTTCTTCTCGTCATAGGTAAAAAGTCCGGTTTCTTTTAAAATGGCATCGGAATACCCTTTGCTTTTCATATACCGGTACAATTCACCATTTCCCTTATCGGAAAATCCCAACCCGAATTTTACTATAATTTCGGGTTTGATTTCCCGTCTTAATAAATACGCATAGCCGGCTTGTCCACGTTCGGATTTTAATTTGGCAAAATAATAATTGGCCGCCAGCTTATTTACCTCCAGTATAGCATCTCGCATATCCCGCCTTTTCCGGTCTGCCGCAGAATCACTCTTTTTCGGCAGTTCCATGCCGGCTTTCTCCGCAAGCTGCTCTAAGGCCTCCACGAAAGTAAGATTTTCATATTCCATAAGAAAAGTAAATACATTACCTCCGGCTCCACAACCAAAACAATAATACATCTGCTTTCCCGGACTAACAGAAAAGGACGCTGTCTTTTCATTGTGAAAAGGACAAAGGCCTACATAATTACTACCTCCCCGCTTCAGGTTCACATAGGAGGATATAACGTCCACTATATCATTGCGACGTCTTACGTCTTCTACAAATTCTTCTTCATAATACATAAATAACCTCCATGCTGAAGCGTTTCTTGTTTCCTTTACTACAATACGGACCAGGTACGGGGAATCGCCAGTCCTTCATAGGTCATTACTGCGTACCGGTCTGTCATACCGGCAATAAAATCGCACACGGTACGCTCAATGGATGCTCCTGTAGTATGTATCATTCCTAAAAATTCTTCCGGCAGTTCTTCCACATGACGGACATAATAATCGTAAAGCTGTCCAATCATATACTGAGCCTTTCCCTCCTCTGCCTTCGCAGCAGAATTAATATATACACTGTCAAACATAAATTTCCTGAGTCCCTGCAGTGCCTCACTTTTTTCCGGTGACATAATAATATCATTCTGCTCCATGCTATGACTGATCACATCATGTATCAGCGTATTTAATCGCTCCCGCAGTGTAAATCCAAGTATCTCTTTATACTTCTTTGGAATATCTTCTTCCTTAATGATTTTTCCCCGGATAGCATCATCAATATCCGAATTTACATAAGCAATTTTATCACAGAGCCTCACTATTTTTCCCTCCATTGTAGAAGGAGATCCGGCGGTGGAGTGATGGCGTATGCCATCCCGTACTTCTTTTGTCAGGTTAAGACCTCTTCCGTTTTTTTCTAACAGTTCCACAACACGGACACTCTGCTCCTGATGATGAAAGCCCTCAGGACATATCCGGTTTAATTCTCTCTCCCCGGCATGCCCAAAGGGAGTGTGTCCCAAATCATGTCCCAGAGCAATCGCTTCTGTCAAATCCTCGTTTAACCGAAGTGCCTTGGCTATCGTTCTGGCATTCTGGGAAACTTCCAAAGTATGTGTTAGTCTGGTACGGTAGTGGTCTCCCTCCGGAGCGAGAAAAACCTGGGTTTTTCCTTTTAACCGGCGAAAGGATTTCGCATGCAGTATCCGGTCTCTGTCGCGCTGATATACCGGCCGGAGGTCACATGGCTCCTCCTCCACATCCCGTCCCGCAGAACGGTCACTAAACGCCGCATAGGGACTGAGAATCGCATGTTCTCTTTCTTCTAATTTTTCCCGTATTGTCATATGCACCTGATTTCTGCAAGCTGTCTTGCCACATTCATAAATTTTATCCTACATTATATTATTACAACGCGAAAAAGGAATTTCCTTTTTATTATTTCATTTTTTTTAAAAAATTTTCCAAAAAAGCAGTTTCCTATGCTTTCAGCATAAGAAACTGCCCGTTTTGTTCCACATTTATTACTACGTTCGTTTTTATTCAGCTATCACTTCAAAATTTTCATTATAAACTTTCCCTTCCCTGCAATACAATTTTTCCGTAGTAGCTGAAGATATTTTTTCCATGTCCTCTTTCTCTTTGGCAAAATCCATTTTCAGTTTCCAGACGCCTTGTAATTCCGGAGTTTTCGTTACAGCATATACTTCACTATCTTCAATGCAGATGTACGCATATCCGTCCTGACAACAGACAGCTTTCGTTTCCATATCTTCATCATAGGAAAGAATTTCCTGAAAACGTTTTTCCTTTATGGAAAACATGGCAATTTTTCCACCGCATAATAAAATAGTATCTTCTGAAAGGATAAACTTATTGCTGTCATACACCCAAAAATCCTTTAAAGTAAATTTACCAAGTTCCTTTTTATCTTTTCCATCCAAATCACAGGTCCATATTCCCAAAAGTGCTCTATCCTGCTCTTTCTCCGTTTCATATCCGATATAGATTAAGCCGTTACCATACAGGCTGAACCATATAATTTCATATTCTTCCTGTATTTTTTTTGATTTTCCGCTTTTCCTGTCATAACTTAATATCTGTTCTTTTATAATTTCTTCATCTGTATCATCTTCTTGTATATCCTGTGTGTTGTAATATATTTTTCCGTCTGTTTCAATAAAGGAATATGCCTCTATATCCGGGATAACGTGGCGGTTTCCTCCCCGCCTGTCCATCTCAAACACATTTTCATAACTACCGTTTAGCGTATCCCTGTAAAGGATATGGTCCACTGCATAACACGATAAGGCCCACTATAAAAAGGGCAAATAAAAGAGCAATGATTACTCTATTCTTTTGCGTCTTCATCCTCATTATCTCCTATATATTCTAAAATCTCCCCCGGCTGGCATTCCAGCGCTTTACACAGGGCTTCCAGAGTGGAAAATCGTACTGCCCTTGCCTTATTGTTTTTCAAAATAGATAAATTGGCAAGAGTTATGTCTATTTCCTCTGCCAGGTCTGTCAGTCCCCTTCCCCGCTTTTTCATTATCTCATCCAGTTTTACCCGAATTGCCATATATGTCTTTCCCCCTAAATCGTCAAATCATTTTCCTCTTTATACCGGACTGCCTCCTCAAAGACCGACGCCACTACCAGACAAAAAATCCACGCCAGTAAAAAAAGAAATAACTCGATAAAAATCGCCATGGTAGGATATAAAATACTCCGAAGTAAAAGCATCAGTGCCAGCAGAAAAAAGCCGAGACTGATTTTTTTGAGACGAATCACATTGGCATCAGTAAAGCAATCTCCATCCGCTACCGTTCTAAGGATTTTTCTCAATTGAAAAGTGACAAATATACTAATCAGACCAATCAGCATATAAATCATCAGCATGGGAATATCCACACCCTGCAGATGAGAATAATTTTTGTTTAGCCATGGCACCGTAACCGGCATTGCCAGGGTCACTACAATTTCGCCGATAAAAATAATATTCACCAGATGTTTTGTCATTTGATATAATCGTCTTTTATATTTCATTGTTTCCTCCACTCTTTCTTTCCTGCCAAGGTCATCTTAGCATCATCGTGCTACCCGGACATAGCCTGTTTCCTCTACAATCTGCTGACCCTCCTCCGATAGCATCCAGTCAATCAGAATCGGAATATTAGGGTTCGTATTATCACTCCGGTATATGGCATAAAAGTCACCTACCACCGGATAGCTTTTATTCTGAATATTTTCTTTACTGGGAGCCACACCATTCAGGGAAAGAAGCTTAACCGCGCTGTCTTCGACAATCCCCTCTACATAAAAACGGAAGGAATAACCGATGGCACTCCCTAAAAAGGTATCATAATCTTTCTTCATCGGTTCACCACCCATAAAGGAAAGCATGGCAGTCTGGCTTCCGCTCCCCTCATTTCTCTGCAGAGCCCCGATTCGTTTATCAGCGCCGCCAAGTTCCGCCCAGTTTGTATATTTACCGGTATAAATTCCCCGAACCTGCTCCACGGTGAGACTATTGATCGGATTTTTGGCATTGACGACAAACACAAAGGCATCACTCCCAATGGGAACCATCTTTAACTCCACACCCTTTTCCTTGGCATAGGCAAGCTGCTCTTTTGAAGGGTCTGCACAAAATACAATGTCCGAATCCCCATCTACAACTGCCTGATAAGCCCCTCTTGTGTTATTCATCTGCAAACGGCTTTCCGGCAAAAAGTTTTCCCCGTCAAATAAGCAGCTTTCCTCCGGATATACCGCCCCTACAAAAGCGGAAAACACCGGATATAGGGCAGCTGCCCCATCCATGACAGGCAAATCTCCGGTCAGAGAAAGTTCTGCCTTTTTCCTTACAATCTTTGATTCTGAATCAAAGGGAAGATACTCATCTAACTCCACTGATTTGGCCTGTAACTTCTGACTGTAGCTGCTGATGACACGCCTTGTAAAAATTTCATAGATACTGACATCAAATACAATAAACAACAGCGCAATTCCTGTCAGTATCAAAATCTGTTTCTGTATTTTTTTCATTTTCTACTCCTAATCCCTTTCATTGGCAATAAAATTGAGAATGGAACACTCTCCATGCAGCTTTATTGTATAACCGATTAATATGGACGAACTAATAATGCCAAAGGCAATAACAAGTGCTGCTATTTTTATAAATAATCTATCTTTCACTCCTTCATCCTCCCTACATATGGCTTAAAGCAACAGAAAAGAAAATCCATAAGGCAACCTCTCCGATTATGATAAATGCTGTTACAGCCCCTGCTATAATCATCCACATCAGACGTTTTCTGCGTTCCTCTTCCTTGGATTTTATAAAATGCACCATGTCGCAAATAAACCATATCATACTACTTACAGGAATCACAAAAAAAAGTATAAGTATCCCTACTATCTCCAATGTATCACCCCTTCTTCTTTTTTTATCGTTTTTCGATAAATCCAATATAGCACACCAACGAATGGTTGTCAATTTTTAAAAAATGGTGTATGCTACTTACAGGTTTTTAAACAATAACGAAAAAAGGAAACGGAGGTATATACATATGGCTCGTGGAGCAGGAAAAAATGCGTGGGCACTGTTTTTACTTATTCTTGCCGGTGTTGTGCTGGGAAGCTTTATCGCTCAGCTGGCAAGTGGTGTTCCCGGTCTTTCATGGCTGAATTTTGGAAAAAGTTTTGGACTATCCCATCCTCTCACATTGGATATCGGAGTGATGGTTCTGACCTTTGGACTGACGATTAAATTTACCATTGCCAGCATCATTGGCATTATTATTGCGGCGATTATTTATCACTTTATTTAAGAAGACAGGAATTTAACCAAGCAGGATTTTAAACCAAAGAGCTACCCTGCCATCGACTCGAACCGGTAACGCTTCGCATTAAAGGTTCTCGCTGATGGCAGGGTAGCTCTTTAATTAATTGTGCTTTGTTTAATATCATGTATACTGCTGCACACCCTTCCACTTGCAACATGAGAAATTAAGAGAAATTCAGGCCTTCGGACTTCCAGTGGCTGCCGTCTTTTCGAATTAGAATCACTCCGATATCCGGATGGGTTTTCTGGTAGGAAATGGCTTCTCCCTCCCCCATGACATACAGGGCGGTGGCAAGGGCGTCGGCAACCGCTCCGTTATCTGCAATGACTGTGACAGATGCCAGCGTATTCTCTGCCGGCATTCCGGTTCTTTTATCCATAATATGATGATACTGTTTTCCGTCTTTTGTAAAATAGCGCTGATAAATGCCGCTTGTTACCACCGCTTTATCTTTTATCTTTAATATGCCATAGATGCTGACACCGTCGGAAGGGTCCGTAATCCCTATCTGAAACAACTCCCCATTCTCTTTGGTACCGATAGTCTGTACATTTCCACCAAGGGATACTAAGGCAGATTGCATTCCCTTTGCCTGAAATAACTCCATCAGTTTCTGGGATAAATAGCCCTTGGCTATGGCACCTAAATCCACCTGCATTCCTTTCTCCAGCTGGACCTTCCGGTCCGCTGACAGACAAACCTTTTTATAATCAATCCGTTTTTGTGCCGCCTGTCTCTGGGAAACTGAGGGTATCTGGTAATTTCCCGTAGTAAACCCCCATGCCTTTACAAGGGGATAAATAGATATGTCAAATAACCCTTTTGTTTCTTTCGAAATTTCCACACTTTGATTTAACAGCTCATAGGTTTCCTCCGACACCGTGACGGCGGCACCGCTGGCCGCATTTAATCTGGCAATGTCGCTATCTTCATGATTCACGGAAAATAATGAATCATAACGCTGAATCAGCTTTACCGCCTCATCCATCACCCCGCCTGTATCTTCTCCATACAGAGTCAGATCCATAATCGTATCCATCGCATACATCTGCTTTTGGTTTTTAACCGCCTCTGAATCCGGTTCCATTCCACAACCGGTTATCATTAATGCTAAAACTAATAAAATAGCACTCCATTTATATTTCACTTTTGTCCTCCGTTCCGGCAATGCCTTTTTCGGCATCCTTCCTTTTGTCACGCTGATTTTTCGAAAAGATACAGCCACAGTAATCCTGTCGGTATAGATTATATTGCCCTGACAGTTCAATACTTCTCTTATATCCGTTTCGTTTTTTAAAATCGGAAGGCAGATAGGAAATTCCATATTCTTTGGCAAGCGTTTCCCCGGTCTCCATTAAAAGCCTGGCATCCTTATGAGGACTGATAGACAGGGTTGTACAAAAATAATCAAAACCACCCTTTGCTGCTTCTATTGCGGTTTTTTCTAAACGAAGCAAAAAACAACGCTGACACCGTTTCCCTCTCTCCGGTTCTTTTTCATATCCCCTTACCGCAGATAAAAACTGTTCCGGTTCATAGTCGGCTTCACGCACAGAAATTTCACTTCCAAAGGAAACCTCCCTGATATATCGCTTTAATTCCTGTTTTCTCTTTCCGTACTCTTTATCCACTGTAATATTAGGATTATAAAAAAATACTGTAATATCAAAATAAGGATGAAGATATTCCAGTACATAGCTGCTGCATGGTGCACAGCAGCAGTGTAACAGTAATTTTTTCTTTTCTGTTTGTTTCTCCAGTAAGTGTTCCAGTTCCTTCTGGAAATTTCTCTGATTCATCCGTATCCTCCTCTACTCCCCTAAGCCGGACAGAGTAATGGCTCCTGCCAGATTGCCCCGCTTGCCACCGGAGGCGCGATGGGAAAACAAAAAATCAGGATGACAACAGGTACACAGCCCACTGACCTGTATCTGACCGGCAGGGATTCCTGCTTCCTGTAAAATAATTTCATTGGCGCGCCAAAGGTCAAGAAGATATTTGTTGCCCGGCTTATTTACAAGAATTTCTTTCTGCTGTGATGCAGTAAATTCCTGACGGAATTCCTCCGCCACATCCTCACTGACCTCATAGCAATTCTGACAAATCGATGGTCCGATTACTGCCAGAATATCCTCAGCTCTTGTGTCAAACTCCTCCTGCATCCGTTCCACGGCATGGGCCCCGATTCTTTTTACCGTTCCCCGCCATCCGGAATGTACGGCACCTATCGCCTTTTGCTTTCTATCATAAAAAAATAACGGTACACAATCCGCAAAGAAAGTCATTAATACTACATTTTCATCCTTGGTAATCAGTCCGTCTACACCGATAATATCGGAAGAACGAAAAATTCCCTTTCCGCATTCGGAACGGTCTACCCGTCGGATAACCGTCTCATGCACCTGATTCGTAAATACCAGACGGGAAACATCATAGCCCACCGCCGATGCAAAACGACGATGGTTTTCAAGCACCCGCTCCGGCTCATCTCCCCTGGTAAAGCTCAAATTCATGGTGCCAAGATCTCCCTCGCTGACACCGCCCTTTCTGGTGGAAAAACCGTGACGAATCCCCTCTTTTTCAAACAGAGGAAAGGTCAAATACACAACACCGTCTTTTTCGTTTTTTGTTATATTCATAAATTCCCTCCCTGTCTTTCAGGATATATTTATTCTTTATATTTTTGAGCGGATTTGATATACTATCTCTATAAGGAGGGAACAATATGCCAAGTATTTACGCACATCATTCCTTTGGCAGAAGGGTTACAGCCAAACTGCCGGAAGAGATAAAATCCATTATTGAAAATCACAAGCAGGAATTTGAAGCAGGGCTTCAAGGTCCGGATTTTCTCTTTTTTTATCATCCGCTTTTGAAACTGCGAACAAATCAAATCGCTCGCTGGCAGCATAGACAGCCGCTGACAAAATACCTGCAGCACATATTACCGGTATTGCGAAAAGAGGGTGTCGACTCCGGTGTTTATGCTTATGTACTGGGATTTCTCTGTCACTATATGTTAGACAGCGAATGCCATACCTTTATTATACCCCTTTCTAAATGTCCCGGCTATAATCATCTGACCATTGAAACCGAATTTGACAGACATCTGATTCGTAAAGACGGACATCGTCCGCTTACTTATCCGGTATGGAAAACAATACCCTGCGGTAAACATATTGTGGACGCAATTTTCAAGGCATATAAACCGCTTCGGCTTTCCCGTGGGGAAATTCGTGAGGCTCTTTACAGTATGCGCTTTTATAAATGGCTGTTGACCGGCGGCGGACGCTCTGTTAAACGCTTTCTCGTCCGCTTCATCATGTGTTTAACCATGCACTATGAACAGCTGGAAGGACATATGATGGCACTATTTCCAAAAAGCTACGCCAGAAAAACAAATCAGAGTCTGCAATTTTTGTACGACAATGCCATTTCTCTGACCAGTGATCTTTTACAGGATTTCCACCTCAGTGTCTGCCATGGAAAACCATTGCACGAACGCTTCTCCTGTAATTTCCGTTCTAATGAGCCAGCTTCCCGGTAAAATCAAGCCAAAAGGCAGTGATATCATTTCATATCGCCCAAATCCCGTCTGTACTGGCGCAGGAATTCGTAAACAAGCTTACGTTTTTCGTGCCAGAACTGACGTCCGGGCGCTGTGACTCAATCCTCTTCTTCCATGTTCAAAAAATACCAACCGATTTCAAAAACAGTACAAAAAGCATAACAGGCGCAATATATTTTACCATAATGACATAGAGCTTCTTGCGTCCCATTTTTTCTCCGTTTTTCTCCACCTCATCCACAATGGTTTTTGGTTTTACAATCCATCCAATCAAAATACAAGTGCCTATCGCTACCAACGGCATTAAGATATTGTTGCTCATATAATCCATAATATCCAGTATCTGTGCTGTTGCCCCGGTTGGCAGTATTGCTTCAAAATACAAAATATTATAGCCGAAGCACACAAGAAGTCCTGCTACCAATGCCACAATAACCACGATAACAACAGCCTTTCTTCTGGAAAAGCTGAATTTATCCATAAAGCTGGATACCACTGCCTCCATAATCGATATAGCGCTTGTCAATGCCGCAAAGAGTACCATGGCAAAAAACAGGCAGCCCACAAAAGTTCCGATATGTCCCATCGAAGAAAAAACTTTTGGCAGCGAGACAAACATCAGTCCCGGACCATATGCCGACATTCCCTCCGTGCCGGCAAAGGCATACACGGCCGGAATTATCATGGCTCCTGCTAAAAAGGCGATGACTGTATCAAAAATCTCAATCTGATTCACAGAGGTTTTTAAATTGGCATCATCATGGACATAGGAACCATAGGCAATCATAATTCCCATGGCGACACTGAGACTGAAAAAGAGCTGTCCTATGGCATCCATGAAAATAGAAAAAAATCTGCTTATCGTCATTTGGCTAAAATCGGGAATCACATAAACAAAAAGTCCCTGTAATCCCGTTCTGGTCACTCCGCTCTCATCGGTATGATGAAGCGTGAGGGAAAAAACGGCAATTACAATAACAAGTAAAACTAAAAGCGGCATAAGGATTTTAGAAAACGATTCAATTCCTTTATTTACTCCCCGCAAAACAATAAAGGTAACTATAATCAGGAAAAGAATCATCATAACTGCCGGCTCCACATTACCTGATATGTAAGAGGAAAAATATCCCTCCTGTACGGCACTTTCCCCATTTCCCGAAATATAAAGTAAAAAGTATTTCACAACCCAGCCACCAATCACGCAGTAATAAGGCAAAATAATAACCGGAACCAGACAGGCAATCACACCCATCCCTCTCCATTTTTTCCGGATTCTGCCATAGGCAGTCAGAGGACTCTGTTTCGTTTTTCTTCCGATTGCCACCTCGGTAATCAGAAGGGTAAAGCCAAAGGTCAGGGCAAGAATAATGTAAATGACAAGAAACATTCCTCCCCCATCCTTGGCCGCAAGATAAGGAAATCTCCATATGTTTCCAAGTCCTACTGCACTTCCGGCAGCAGCCAGAACAAACCCAATAGAACCCTTAAATGAATTTCTTTTTGTTCTCTTTTCCATTTATAAAACCTCCCGATATTCGTCACTATTTTGCTGATGATTTCACCGTTTTCACAGAAAAATCATAGGAATTCGACACTGCCGTCCTCCAGATGATAAAGGGCGCCGCACACCTGCAGTCCGTGTGCCTCCTTTTTCTGAAGCCCCAAGCCTTCTTCTATCCTTTTCATACTGTGCCTCACGTTCAGGCAACAGGCGGCGTAATCATCCGTTTCGTCACCGATTGCACGTTTGATTTCATCTGTAATAAATTTGATATACCCTTCTGAATCGTGATGGATCGCCGCATCCACTGCACCGCATTGGTTGTGTCCCATGACAACGACCAGACGACAGCCCAGATGCTCCGCAGCGTATTCAATACTGCCGAGCTGATGGTCGTCGATCACGTTGCCGGCCACACGGATCACAAAAAGGTCGCCGATACCGGCACTGAAGATGCTCTCCGGTATCACCCTGGAATCGGAGCAGGTGATGATGATGGCGTAAGGGATCTGTCCCTCGGCATAAGTCCGTTGTCGGAGCATCAGGGAGATATCTCCCTCGTTGCTCTTTGCGGTCAGATACCGTTTGTTGCCCTCCTTTAATTTTTTCAAGGCCTCTTCTGCAGTGTATGTAATAATTGTGTGCATTCTGATTGCCTCCTCTTTTTGTTTATATATAGTCGGATATTTTGTTTTTATTTTCCCGTTCCAGTAACAGGATAGTCTCTATATTCCTCGTCCACGGAAACATGTCCACACACTGTGCCTTGACCGGCCGGTATCCATGCTCCAGAAACATTTCCAAATCCCTTGCCAGACTGGTAGGCTTACAGGAAATGTATAAAATCTGCCGTACTTCATATTTTAAAATTTTACTGAGGGCTTTCGGATGAATCCCCTCTCTTGGCGGGTCCAGTACAACAAAATCCGGAACCTCTTTCAGTTCATCCATGACCGTTAAGACATCCCCGGCAAAGAATGAGCAGTTATCTAACTGATTTTCCTTCGCATTTTCCCTGGCGGCAGCAACGGCTTCCTCGACAATTTCCACCCCCACTACCTGTTTTGCCGCCGGTGCCAGTATCTGGGCTATCGTTCCGGTTCCGCTGTATAAATCAAAAATCACCTTATCCTTTGTCTCTCCCGCATATTCCCTGGCGGTCTGATAGAGCACCTCCGCTCCGGCAGAATTGGTCTGAAAGAAGGAAAAAGGGGAAATTTTGAATCTCAAACCAAGCAATTCCTCATAAAAATAGTCCCTCCCATACAGGATTTTTGTTTCCTCTGATTTTACTACATCCGACAGACTATCATTGGTGATGTGTAAAATGCCGGCAATACTACCGGTAAGGGGCAGATTTAGCAGCATATCCTGAAAGGGCTTAAGTGGCGCCTCGCCCTGAGAGGTGGTAACCAGCCCGATTAGGAGTTCTCCGGTTTTTAATCCCTTCCGCACAAGCAGATGACGCAGAATTCCTTTGTGACGCATTTTATGGTAAAAAGGAATTTTCTCCCCTCTCTCTTCCCTTTCTCTGAAAAAATTCAGCGTTCCCTCTAAAATCTTTCGGATATCCTCATCCACAATCTGACATCCCGGCACAGGGACGATATCATAAAAGCTTCCTCTCTTGTGAAGTCCCAGAGTTAACGGACCATCCTTTCTCGCATCCCCAAAGGAAAACTCCATTTTATTCCGGTATTCCCAGACCCTCGGACTGGCAAGACATTCATCCAAAGAAAGTTCCGGACAGACCGTCTTTAGCAACTCCCGTACCTGGGAAAGTTTTAATTCCTTTTGATTCTCATAATCCATTGTCTGGTAAGCGCAACCCCCGCAGTCGGCAAAATGGGGACAAGGCGGTGTGGTATTTTCCAGAGGCGATTTTTTTAACACTTCGGTAAGATTACCTTCCGGTCTTGCCTTTCTGGCCTTTTTTAACTGAAACCGCACCCTTTGTCCCGGTAACGTATTTTTTACCTGTACCGGCACATCACTCTCTGCAATCTTTACAAGTCCTTTATTGGGAAATTTCAGGGAAAGAACCTCTCCCTCATAGTATTCATTTTTTTTCATCCGGTCTTTTGCTCCTTTATACTAATCCTTTTTATTATAACAAAAATATTTTCCTTGGACAACTCTCTTATCATGGACTATTATGTCCGGGAAAACTTTACTCGGAAAGGTTGATTTACCTAGTCAAATCCGCTATACTATATAGTATTCAATAACAGATTGTGAGGTATTTACATGGAACAGTCAAATGAAGAAAGCATTATGGATATCATCCGCAAGTTAAATGAAATAAATTATATTAATCCTGAGGACATTCCTAACATCGAGTTGTATATGGATCAGGTTACGACCTTTATGGATGCCCATCTTGCTGCCTGCAAACGGACGGACGAGGATAAAATCCTGACAAAAACCATGATTAATAATTATACCAAAAATGATTTCCTTCCGCCGCCGGTAAAGAAAAAATATTCGAAAGAGCATATGTTTTTACTGATTTTCCTATATTATTTTAAAAATGTGCTCTCCATTAATGACATTCAGAAAATCTTTACTCCACTGACGGATATGTTTTTTGACAACCGCTCAAGAGATGTTTCTCTGGAAGATATTTACCGCGCTATTTTTAAGATGGAGCGGATTCAGACAGACAATCTGACAAAAGACATTGTACGACGTTTTAAGGCCTCCCAGGGACTTTTCCCGAATGCCAAGGATGAAAAGGAAGCGGATTTCCTCTCCCGCTTTGCTTTTATTTGTCTGTTAAGTTTTGACGCTTATTTAAAAAAGCAGCTAGTGGAACGGATGATTGATGAAACTCTCTCCTCCGATACCGGAAAGGATAAGTAATGAGTGAATTATTAGATGGATTAAATGAGAAACAAAGAGAAGCGGTTCTCCACTTTGAGGGACCGCTCCTTATTTTGGCAGGAGCCGGCTCGGGAAAAACACGGGTACTGACCCACCGGATTGCCTATCTGATTGAAGAACACCAGATCAGTCCTTATAACATCCTTGCCCTTACCTTTACAAACAAGGCGGCCAATGAAATGAGGGAACGGGTAGATAATATTGTCACTTACGGGGCACAAAACATCTGGGTCAGCACCTTCCATTCCACCTGTGTCCGCATTTTGAGACGATATATCGACCATCTGGGATATGACAGGCAATTTACAATCTACGACACAGATGATCAGAAAGTGTTGATGAAGGATATTTGCAAGCATTTGAATATTGATACAAAAAAATACCGGGAAAGAACCTTTTTAAATGCTATCTCCTCGGCAAAAAATGAATTAAAAACACCAGAGCAGTATACCACAGAGGTGGAAAAGGAATATAATAAAAGAATTTTCGGTACCGTATACAAGGAATACCAGAAACGCCTTAAACATAACAATGCTTTAGATTTTGACGACCTCATTATGCTGACGGTGGAGCTCTTCCGCTCCAATGCAGAAGTACTAGATTATTACCAGCAACGTTTTCAGTTTATTCTGGTGGATGAATATCAGGATACCAACACGGCACAGTTTACCTTTTTAAGCCTGTTAGCCAGCCGTTATCAGAATCTCTGTGTCGTCGGGGATGATGACCAGTCCATCTATAAATTCCGGGGGGCAAACATCTACAACATTTTAAGCTTTGAAAAAGTATTTCCGGCCACAAAGGTAATCCGTCTGGAGCAAAATTACCGCTCCACGAAGAACATATTGGCTGCCGCTAATGAAGTAATAAAAAATAATACGATGCGAAAAGACAAAGCCCTGTGGACTGAGGCGGAGGAAGGTGCTCCTATCTCCTACGGCCGGTATGATAATGAATATGAGGAAGCTGCCGGTATCGCCGCTGACATTCATCAGGCTGCCAGAGAGGAAGGAAAAAACTATTCGGACTTTGCCATCCTCTACCGCACCAATGCGCAGTCCCGCGTCTTTGAGGAAAAACTTGTGTATGAGGGCATCCCCTACCGCATTATTGGCTCCATAAACTTTTATGCCAGAAGGGAAATCAAAGATTTACTCTGCTATATGAAAACCGTGAATAACAGTGCTGACGATATCGCCATAAAAAGGGTCATTAATATTCCCAAACGGGGTATCGGACAGACTACCATCAGCCGGATTACGGATTATGCACTGGAAAATGAAATATCCTTTTATGATGCACTTTGCCAGGTTGACAGTATCCCCGGCTGCGGTCGTGCGGTTTCCGGCATACATTCCTTTGTGGACCTCATCGAAGAATTCCGAAAAAAACTCCGAGACGCTACCTATTCACTGGAGGATTTACTAAACGAAATCATAGATTCCACCGGATATGTCCGCCTGCTACAGGCAGAGGATTCCGTTGAGGCAGAATCCCGGATAGAAAATATTGATTCTCTGCTGAACAAAGTTGTTCAATATGAGGAGGACTGTGAGGAGGAACCAACCCTGAACGGTCTTTTGGAGGAAATTGCTCTGGTAGCCGATATTGATACGGTATCAGAGGATGCCAATCAGGTTCTTTTAATGACATTACATAGTGCAAAGGGTCTGGAATTCCCTTATGTCTATATGTGTGGCATGGAAGAAAATATTTTCCCCGGTGCCATGGCAGTGTTCGGGGATGATCCTACGGAACTGGAAGAAGAACGACGCCTCTGCTATGTTGGTATTACCCGGGCAAAAAAGAAGCTGACACTGACAAGTGCCAACCAGCGGATGAGAAACGGTGAGATTAACTTTAACCGCCCTTCCCGTTTTATCAATGAAATTCCCCGTTTTCTTATCAAACAAACCTACGGTGCTGTTTATAAAGAACCTCCTAAATTTCCCTTTGATAGTACCAGAACCTACGAAGCACCCGGAAAGAATGACGCGGCAATTTTTTCCACAAACAAAAAAAATCCCTTTGAAAATAACCCCTATATACAAAAAGGTATGGGAAACTCTGCTTCTACCGGAGAGCCGGAATACAAAACCGGGGACACTGTTACTCACTTTAAGTTCGGTACCGGAACCGTTACCTCCATGACAAAACTGGATAATGATTATGAAGTTATTGTCAATTTTGAAGGCTTTGGACAGCGAAAACTTCGCTCCTCTTTTGCAAAATTGCGAAAAAAGTAAAAAAGAAGTAGTATAAAATGATAAAACGTGTTACAATAGTAATAACTTATTGGTAGAAAGGATGGTTACACAGATGGCTGGAAGATTAGATGAAATTATCAACAACGCTAAAATTACAGAGATTTTGAATAAGAAAAAGGCAGAGGAAGAAAACAAAACCTGTTTATTATGGGTATTAGCAATTATCGGAGCTGTGGCGACGGTTGCTATCATTGCCTTTGCTGTATACCGCTACATGAACCCGAAGTACGCTAACTTTGACGGGGATTTTGATTACGATGAATTTGAAGATGACTTTGAGGATGATGACATCGACGATGATGATGTTTACGTAAAGGCCGCAAAAAAGTCATAATATAAATGAAATCATTCTTATAAAAATATAAAAGACAGATACTATACGGTTTCACTATCGTATCTGTCTTTTTTCGCTATCTTTTATTCCGAAGCGTCAGCACGATTTTTCACACTGGTTACTCTGCCAGTTAATCCACTCTTTTGGAAATAGCAAGAGCAAGAGCTCCCGGGCCGATATGACAGGATACACTTAATGACAGTGGATCTACCCATACTGTGTGTCCCGGAAATTCCTGTTCTACTTCTTCTTTAAAAAGAAGAGCCTCCTTATCATTGGCCGTATAGGCAATGGCCATATGGAAATTATCGCCGTCCGGGTCTAAGAACCGCTCTTCAAAATCCCTGCGCACAGCTTTTATCATGGTAGTCTTCGCCTGCTTTAAGGTCTTTACCTTCGCATAAGCATCCAACTTTTCTCCCTGAATCTGAAGTACCGGCTTGATACGAAGCATCGTACCGATAGCCGCCGCTGCCGGCGTAATCCGGCCCCCCTTTTTCAGATAAGATAAAGTATCCACCATAATGTAAATACTGGAATCAAATTTTTCCCGCAGTAAAATATCCCGTATCTGTTCTCCACTATAATCTCTTTTTGCCAGTTCAATGGCATCCCGTACCGACTGTCTCTGGGTGACGGAAATACGCTGGTTATCTACGACAAAAACCTTTCCCTCAAACTCCTCCTCATAGGCTAACATAGCAGCTGTCCCACAGGAGCTGCTCAATCCACTGGACATTGGAATATACACAATTTCATCCTGTTCCTTTAATGTCTCTCGCCACAAATCTGTCAGCGTCTCAGGACTTGGTTGGGAAGTCATAACTTCTGCACCTTCAGCAAGATACTGATAAAACTCCTCCTGGCTCATACTGATATCTTCATAATAGGTATCCCCATTTACAAAAAAAGGCATTGGCACAACCTGAATTCCCAATTCCTTTCCCTGCGACTGTGTAATACCACTGTTACTATCCGTTATAACTGCTACTTTTTTCATGGAGATACCCCTTTCTGATCGCCTGTATCTACTCTCTTATAATATTCATTACTATACTATTTTTTCCCACTCTTGTCAATTAATCGATACTTTCTTTGTATCCGCTCCAGTCGATTTAACATCGGATGAAACAACCAGAACAAAAAGAGCGATGTCGTTATTCCAAACAACACATTAAAGGGAAGTGCACTGAGATACACTCCCGCCACAATTAATGGGGTAGGTTCCTTCGCCATGAAAAACAGCGTATTCAAATCTACGATGCCGCCATATAATATGATTACGGAAAAAAAACCATACATCATTACTGCCAGTCTACTCTTTCTTTTCCGAAACAATAGTCCGGCAAAAAAACCGATTAATCCCAGTGCAAACATCTGAAACGGGGTCCATGAACCCTGTCCGAAATAAAAATTCGAAACAAAAGCACTGACCGCCCCTGTGATAAATCCGGTTTCCGCCCCAAAGGCAGCTCCGGCTATAATGACAATGGCCGCCATCGGTTTTATCTGTGGAAAAAAGAAAAAAGCGATACGAAAGACAATTGCCATGGCACAAAGAGCGGCAATCATTGCCAGGAGCGCCACTGTGGGACGGCTTTTTTCAAAGCTCAGTAAAAAACCAATGATTCCTATCAGCATAATACCAAGACTGATATAATAATACTCTTCTCCCTGCAAAACAAAAATACTGTACCACAAAAGCAACAATATTAAGATAAGCAAAATACCCTCAATCACATTTTTCTTTTGCATAAATATGGGCATCCTCCTGTGTTATGATGTGCTTTGATATACCACGGCAAATACGATTTACTCCCGTTGTATAAAACTGATTTTCCTCAAAAAAGCTTCTTGTATCGGTAAGCAGTTCTACCTTCCCCTGAAACATCAGTGCCATGTAATCGGTACAGCCGGCCGCAAACTCCATATCGTGGGAAACAAAGAAAATTGTTTTGCCCTGCTGCTTTAATCCCTGAAGTACCCCGGTCAGCACCTTTTTTGCCGCTGCATCCAGTCCCCTTGTGGGCTCATCTAACAGAAAACATTCCGCCTCTTTTGACAAAACAAGCGCCAGTCCCAGCCGTTGTTTTTCCCCTCCACTTAAATCCGCAGGGTTTTTAGAAAACAGTTTCTCCAAGCCAAACCGGCAGGCCAGCTCTTTTGCCCCGGAAATGTGCCGACACTCCTCCTCCACAGAATCTCTTAGAAACAGATATTCCGGCTGCTGTGGCAACAGGGAACAGGTCTCCGGCATATTCTTTATTTTCCCGTGATAGGACTTATATCTATCATATAAAACGAAAAGTAGCGTTGTCTTTCCGCTTCCGTTCCCTCCCGCCAGACAGGTAATACTCTTTTTCGGAATCTCAAAGCTGCACTCCCGCAATGCATCCGGCATCTTCTTTTCATAGCGAAACCATATATCCCGGCAGACAATTTTCTCCCCGGAAGCCTTCGGTTTCGATATCTCCTTTTCTTTGTTCACCGGAATAAAGGTATCTTCAAACCAGCGTCTCGCCTCCTTTGCCGATAAAGGTACCTGATTTTTTTCTGTTAATTCATAATACAATCTCACAAAGGAAGGAAAATAACTCAAATCATCTGTTTTCGGCCAGTTTTCCAGAACTTCTTTTGGTGTGCCCTGTATCTGAATCCGCCCTTCTGACATAATGATCATCCAGTCTGCTAAAGCCAGTATATCCTCGATACGCTGTTCGGCAATCAAAATCGTAATTCCCAGTTCCTCATTGATTCGGCGCAAAAACTCTAATAGTCGATGAACTGCCACCGGATCTAACTGGCTGAAAGGTTCATCTAACAATAAAAGTTCCGGATTCATGGCGATGGCAGCCGCCACATTTAATGTCTGCATTTCACCGCCGCTCAGTTTCATAGTATCCCGTTCCAAAAGTTCCTCCAGTCCGAAAAAGGTTACTACTTCTGCCAGACGTCTCTGCATCTGTGGCTTTTCCATTCCCATATTCTCCAGACCAAATACAATTTCATACGCCACCCGGTCCGTCACAATCTGGGCAGAGGGATTCTGCCACACATAGGCATGGCTCTTATATTTTTTATTCAACTCTCCCTCTTCGTTTCCCTGAAGCATATCCTCCCCTGCCAGTTGACGCAGCAGAGTAGTCTTTCCACTTCCGGATTCTCCGGTTAAAAGGGTAAAGGAGCCTTTTTCGATTGTTAAGTCTGAAATATCTAATGCCGGTTCCGGCTGTTCCGGATAGGTAAATCGGTAATTTTTCGCCTCGACAAGTACCATGCCATTTCCTCCCTTCCCCGCAAGATAAGCGGAAGGCTAAAGTACAGAGTAAATGCTGCCCATTGCCAGACCGGCAGGACATCTATTTGCATACTGGGAAAAAACCGGACTGTCTTCCCACCAGCTATCCCATACCAGAGACCGATTCCTCCCATCAGAATAGTAAGACAAAACAAAATAACATCCCGCTCCCGCAGTGTTTCCTGACAAAAACAAGTCCTTGTCTTCTTTCCATAGCCTCTGCTTTTCATCGATAAACTTCTCTCCACGGCATCTTCCAGTGTGATTGATGTCAAAGCTGTCCAGACTGTCGGTCCGTTTCCGTTCAGCGCCGTCATCTCCTTAAAATCCCGCCCTGCCTTTGGCACAAAACGCAGAATCATGGAAAAAAGAAGAGAAAATGACGGGAATCGTTTTGAAAACAAAGTCATTATTTTTTCCGATGTCATATAATGACTGAAACAGACAAACAAAAAAAGAGACGCCAGCAGCATCAGTGCCATATTCCCTCCGTAACAAACAGCTTCCTTCGTAATTCGCAGCTCTCCTGCCATAAAAAGAAGGGTAACACCCCTGTGATTGAGCAGGGGATTGATAATAAGGCACAAAATCATAGCGCCCAGACTGACCAAAAAACATCGTATACATTTCGAACAACCGGTCAGACTGCCATAAGTCAGTATCGTTATCCCCCATGCTATAAGAGAAAGGACCGGATGTGCCCAAACAATTACCAATAACACTGCTGCAGTATAATAACACAGTATGACTACTGGATGATATTTTGAAAAGGCATCCACTAAATTCCCCCTCCTCTCTGACCAATCTGTTTTTTAATGGGTGCTTGTTTAGAGTTGGCAATCATAGAAAAAAACAATGGTATCTCCTGTTTTTACCCGATACCCACTACACCCGACACCCGGCGTCAATCCGTTCACAGAATATTTCCAGCCACTCTCGTCACCGCAGTCGAATTCGTATAAGTTTCCAATACCACGAATATAACGAGTTTCATAGAGCGGCGTATACTGACTGTCCAGTGCAATATTATATTTTTCACACACGGTCTTTAACACATCGTAAGCAGTGTCTCCATCCTTTATCTCACATGTCCCGGAATAGAAAATACCAGAGGGCGGAATAATTTCCTCGGTTCCCTTTTTCCACCGGTCCCGCTGATTCATAATCGCCAGACAGTGAATCTGTATCGTAACCTGATTTTTTCTCGCCGGCTTTGGCGTAATTGCAGGTTCCCTCGTCGGTGACGGCGTAGCCTTCCCTTTATTTTTGGAAGTTTTCTTTCCCTGAGTTGTTTTTTTCCCTTTGGTACTATGATTCTTTTCTTGTTCCCCCGCCGAAGTCTTTCCCTTCTTTTCCGGCATGGTTGTCCTTTCCGGTGAGGAGGATTTCTCTCTTTTTTCTTCTTTGTTATGATGTTCGGACTTATTCTCCTTTTTTCCCGATTCTTTTTCTTCCGTTTTTTCTGTGAAAGGGGCTTCGGAAACCGGTGTCACAAACTCTGTCTCCGAGGCAAATTTCGTCACCAAAGTCGGTTGCTTTTTCATTCCTTTGCCGATTAACACCCCCGCCACTGCCACAAAAGCTATGACACATATCGCAAGCCATTTTTTATTCCACTGCATACCATCGCATCCTTTTTTCTTTGCTTTAGCATAACAAATATATAGGAAATGTACAAGGAATTTTTGGTGGTAGACAAATACTTTTTCCCTTTGATATAATGAGAATAGTATTTTATTACAGACTATAATATGATAATGAGAAAGAAGGCAGCTTTCATGAAAACATCAAAAAAATTAGTATCTCTGTTTCTTATCCTTTCCTTGGCACTTTCCCTGACAAACGGTGTCGACGTAAAGGCATCGGATGCCATTACTGTTACCCTTCGTGTGGAACGGGATGAAGATACATTAATTACTCCGGTACAGGTAACATTAACGGATGCTGACAAAAAAGATTACGGCATCGGTCTTCCTACGGATAAACTGACACCGCTTCACGCTCTTGCCAAATATATGACAGAGGAAAAGGGTGCTACCGAGGAGGGTATGGAACATTATATTAAGGCCGTAAGTTCCTCTTTCGGGTTATACCTGACAGGAATTTCTACAAACGGAATTTCCGATGGCAGTCCTGCCTCCGGCACACAGGATAATGTATCCTGGATGTTTGCTGTTGATAACACTTCACCTTCTGTAGGCATGGATTCCTATGAGCTGAAGGACAAGCAGTCTGTTGTCTTTTATGGGCTCTGGAGCGGCGGCATATGGCCGGATACCGTAGAAACAAATTATTGCTATTTCCATAAGGACAGCTATCAGGCAAGGGCCGGCAGGAAATTTTCCGTATCCCTTAAAGGCCTTGGTTATGATGAAAACTATAATTCCATTCAGAAAAATATAGAAGGAGCTTCTATAATAGCCTCACCATACAAAAATACCGATAGCATCGCACAAAAAGACACATCGGTTGCCACCGGCACTACTGATAAGGAGGGAAATGCTTCCCTTGTGATTTCAGCAGCGGGTACCTATGTGCTTTCCGCCTACCGAAAGGCAGCAGACGGTATTCATACTGATATTTCCAGACCATATGCGATGGTAACCGTAACAGAGCAAAATGCTAAAGTAGTTTCGGAAAAGACACCCATTGATACCAAAAGAGGCGGAACGATCTGGACACGCTCCTTTGCTTCCGGCTCCTCTACCTCCTGTAATTCTTCTCCTGTCATTACGGATACCGCTATTTATATTGTAAATAAAAACATATTATATACCCTGGACTTAAAGGGTAATATAAAGAACCAGCTAACCTTGTCTGCCTCCATGAATTCCGTCTGCTATATGCTTTTACACGGGGATTTTCTATACATTCCTTTAAACGGCGGAAAAATACAATGTATACAGGTTTCCACCATGAAACCAGTATGGGAAAGTGAAGCCTTTGGCGGCCAGTCGCTTTCTACTGTATACTACCATGATGGGTATTTATACGCCGGAACCACTACCATGACCGGAATGACCGGGACAAACGGTATTTTCTACTGTCTGGATGCCGCCTCCGGCTCTACCATATGGACCTATCAGGACAATGAACATCCCGGCGGCTACTATTGGAGCGGTGCTATTTCCTACGGCAGGGCTCTCTATTTTGCCGGGGACAATGGAATCTTGATTTCCCACAGTCTTTTAGAGGATGAAGTATATGACACCTATCCTTTAAGCAGCGCCCAGATACGCGCCGGTCTTACCTATGATGTCAAAACAGATGCCCTGTACACTGCTTCCAACGATGGTACTCTCTATCAGATATCCGCCACAGCGGATGGCAGGGTAAAGGAAGTTCATTCCTGTGCCGTTGTTCCGGGCAGCAAAGTCAGCAACTGTACCAGTACCCCTACCATCTGGAACGGCCGCCTGTATATCGGCAGCTTCGCCGATTCCCTCGGCTATCTTTCCGTTATGGATGCCGCCACACTCTCTCTGCATTATACAGTAGCATGCAGTAACGAGGTAAAATCTTCTCCTCTTGTATCCACCGGTTATGCCGGTGAGGACAACCATCAGACGGTGTATGTTTACTTTTCTTATAACGCCACACCGGGAGGACTATATTATATCAAAGATGATGAAACTGCCACATCCGGTAAAATGGAAACCTTGTTTATTCCGGCCAAGGCAAAGCAATATTGTATGTCCAGTATTACCGCAGGACCGGACGGTACCTTATATTACTCCAATGACAGTGGGACCCTCTTTGCCGTAAGGGAGGTTGATGTCAGTTCTGACTCTGTTACTCCTACCGTTCCCCCTGCTGTTACACCAAAGCCAACTGTAACACCAAAGCCTTCTGTGACACCAACTCCTGACAAGATTCCTTCCGGAAAGGTAAAAAAACCGAAGACACCGGTAAAAATCAAAGTTAAAAAGAAAAAGAGAAAGTTTAAGATACGCTGGAAAAAGAAAACCTCCGGCAGCCAGACCGTCCTCTATGTTCGGTATAAGTCCGGCAAATGGAAGAAAAAATTAGTGACAAATAAAACCTTCTGCTCTTTGAAAAAAAGCAAAAAAAAGATACGCATTCGATTACGGAGCCGTATAAAAAAGAACGGGAAATGGTATTATTCTTCCTATACAAAGACATATCGCTTAAAATAATAAAATAATTTAAATTATGGAGGAAAACTATGAGTGAAACTACCCAGTTAAAAGAATGGATTGACGCAAGTGACAATATTGTATTTTTCGGAGGGGCGGGTGTATCGACAGAAAGTCATATCCCGGATTTTCGAAGTGTAGACGGACTGTATAATCAACAATATGATTATCCGCCGGAAACGATTCTTTCCCACAGTTTTTTTATGAGGAATACAGAAGAATTTTTCCGTTTTTACCGAAATAAAATGATTTTTAAAGATGCCAAACCAAACCCTGCTCATCTGGCCCTTGCCAATTTAGAAAAGCAGGGAAAATTAAAAGCCGTGATTACCCAGAATATCGATGGGCTTCATCAAAAAGCCGGAAGCAAAGAAGTTTTGGAGTTGCACGGCTCCGTTCTTCGCAATTACTGTATGGGCTGCCATCGTTTTTACTCCCTGGATGATATTCTCAGACAGGATGGAGTTCCGCATTGTGAATGTGATAGCATAATAAAACCAGATGTCGTTCTCTATGAAGAAGGTTTGGATTCCTATGTATTAGAACGGGCGGTTTCTTTTATTTCCAATGCCGATATGCTGATTATTGGAGGCACTTCCCTCGCTGTCTACCCTGCCGCCGGATTAATCGATTATTACCGGGGAAATAAACTGGTTCTCATCAATAAGGATACCACAGCCCGCGATAAACAGGCTGATTTAGTCATACATGAGCCCATTGGCGAAGTATTATCTATCTTTGCATAAAATTAATAGATTACCACCGGCGTACCAATACTGACATACTTATATAATTTTGCTGCCATATCCAAAGGCAAATTTACACATCCGTGGGAGCCATTTGACTTATAAATATTCCCGCCAAATCTTCCATGTCGCCAGACGGCATCGTGAAGTCCCTGACCACTCCAGTTAAATGGCATCCAGTAATTGACATGGGTATGGTAGCCCTGCACCGCAACCGTACCCAGATAACGGTCTCTTTGTTTGCCAAATATATAATGCACTCCTTTGAGCGTTTCTCTGTCCTTTGTCGGTAATCCGGATACAAACTCGGAACTCATTATCTTTTTTCCTTTTTTATAAAACCAAAGCCTCTGTCTTTTCAGACTGATTTCAACATACGTATTTCCAATATCATTTTTGCCATGTTGCGCAGCTGTATTGTGATAGACCGGCTCTAAAGTCTCAGATTTTTGTTTTGAAAGAAGTTTCTTGATTTTTTTCACCGTTTCTGTTTCATTCATCCACCAACCCATAATGCCGCCGTGAATCGTTACGGTACCATCCTTCGTCGTCTTAAACTTCCGGGTCTTCCCATATGTGTTATATTTTCTTGCCATCTTTCTTACATAGCCATCAATCCAACCCTTTTTCAGCTTTAGTTTCCCATTTTTATAAGATAAATACTTGCTGATTATATTGTCGTCTATCGTTTCTTCTTCTTTCCCGAAAGTAAAAGTAATATTCATATTTTTATACGCCATAATCTGCTTTTCCACCGTGGCAATGGCAGTATCGGAAGCCTTTATTTGGGGCTGGTTATAAAATTCACTTAACGCATATTCCAGTTCATTCCCCGCCAAAATATCTTCGGAAATTTGGGTCAGCAGATTCTTGTAATTGACATCATCTCCCTGCACCTCATTGATCAGATTCAAATCTTTATCAAAATAAGCATCCGCCGTATAGGAAGTGGTCTGAGGCAGACTTTCTTCCAGAATCATCTGCAGACGCTCCTGATCCACCTGGGCAGAATCCGGTTTTAAAGAAAGCACCACATCCCGGTGGAATAAATAATCAAAAAAAGAAAGCTCATCCTGGCATTTTTCTACCTGAGCATTATTAAACTCACGGGAAACCGCATCGGATATATCCACCGTATAGGTTTTATTTTCTTTATCCAATACAATAGAAAAACCATCGGTGCGGTTCATGGAATTCACTGCCTCTTCCACTGTCATGGCACTGACATCCGTATTACTCAACATAGCTCTGGGAGAAAAGCGTCCCATAAAAAACTCCTTGCTGGATACAAAAAACAAAACCACTAGTGCAACAAAGGCTGCACCACCGGTCAGAACACCAAAGAACCATTTCTTTTTTTTCTCCATATAATTGATTCCCTCCATATAAATCCGAATAGCATCCGGCTAAAAAAGGTGCGACTAAAAACATGCGCACCTCTAAAAAACGGAGACGGTGGGATTCGAACCCACGTGCCCGTGAAGGCAAAACGATTTCGAGTCGTTCTCGTTATGACCACTTCGATACGTCTCCAAATAAAGCAAACAATATGATTAAAACATTAATTTATCAATTTGTCAATGCTTGAATCAAAAACAATTCTACCGCCAGCTGGTCATCTATTTTGCCTGTTTTAAAATCTTCTTCAAAATCTGCCCGGACAGAAAGCATCTTTAGTAATATTCTCCGTTTAAATGCCGCCGCCTGTTTACCATATTTAGGCACGGTAAAAGGCGGAATTCCAATTTTTTTCGCTATTTCATTTTTATTCAGTCCCTCTGCAGATAATTCCTTTATTTGCAATAAAATATTAATATGTCGGGTGAAAAGATATAAAATCGACATAGGCTGTTCTTTATTCGCCAGTAAATCACCGTATAGGCTTAATGCCCGTTCCTTTTCCCCCAGTGCCACAGCATCAATCATATCAAATATTTTCGACACGGCAGAGCCGGCACAGATAGCATCCACATCTTCTGTCCTTATTTCCCCCCGCTCTCCTGTATAACCAATCAATTTATCCAGTTCATTATTCAGCACTTCCATATCCGTACCCACACGTTCCATCAGATACTCTGCTACCGGAACGGCTATGGTCTTTCCGGTACGTTTTAAATAGCCTGCAATCCACTTCTTTAACATTGGCTCATTCTGAGACTGGCATTCTGTCACGCATCCATTCTTTCCCATCCATTTAAACAGGCGGTTCCTTTTGTCCACTTCCCTCTCCACAAAGACTACATATGTAGAATCCGGAAATTCTTCTAAATAATCTGCCATATCTCCCGCACTTTTGAAAAACCCGCTGTCTTGCACAACAATCAACCGATTCGATGCCATAAAGGGAAGTACCTGCCCCACATCTGCTATATCAGACTCTTTAATATCGCTTCCCTGAAAATACGTACAGTTCATCTCATCTCCCGGCACTGACAACTTTTCCACAAGACTATGCTTATAATACCGTACCATGTAGCGTTCCTCACCGTAAATGAGATGAAAACGCGACAGGGAATTGTTCTTTAATTCTTCGGTAATTTTTTGCATGTTTACCTCCATTCCGAAACGGCTTCAAACAGTTATCTATAGTTTAACCATTCTCTACTATTTTTTCAAGTCATTTATATGTCTCCACTGTCGTTTTTTCCCCGTCACTGTGAACCGTTACGGCCCCATCCTCTATTGTAGAGTAGATCTGAGAACCACTTTCTTTCAGGCGCTTAATTACCTCCCTTGCCGGATGCCCATAACGATTATTTTTTCCGGCTGAAATGACAGATATTTCCGGCTGAAGCTCTTGTAAAAAGGCCTCACTGCTGGAACTTTTTGAGCCATGATGCCCCACCTTTAAATAATCGATTTTGCCTACCCGTCCCTGTATTACCTTTTCCCCGGCTTCTTCCAAATCACCGGTTAAAAGTCCGTGAAACCTTCCATACTCCACAGAGAGTACAAGGGAATAATCATTTTCATTCTCCCACTCATAGGAATAATCCGGGTGCATACACCGGATTAAAAAATCTCCTATGGAAATAGCATCCCCCCGCTTCATCTTTTTTACCGCCACGCCGTACTGTCGGCATCTTCTTTCCAGCAACTGATAATTTTCATCCTGTTTTTTTATATCGGGAAGCACAATAGATTTTATTTCAAAACCCATTTTCTCCTTATCTTCTAATATCTCCAAAATACCGCTTGTGTGGTCGCTGTCACTATGGGTTACAAACACCATGTCAATCGTTTTGATTCCTTTATACTTTAGAAATTTACTAATTCGGTATTTGGCTGTTTCGTTTACATCGGAGCTTCCTCCATCCACAAGGATTACTTTTTCCCGAAACTGAATACAGGTACAGTCGCCCTGCCCCACGTCCAGATTCGTAATGCTCATTTCCCTGTTTTTCTGAAGTGGTAAGAACAAAAGCACTATCGCTGTCAGTAAAATCCATATATGCCGCTTTTTCTTTTCGTCATCTGTAAGCCTGCACCAGATAAGGAGAAGAATATAATAAAGTGCTATCTGCCAGAGAAAGGGAGCGCCAACTATGATTCGGCTAAGGGGAAGTCCGCCTGCCTTTTGACAAATCATCTGATAATAATTTAATATAACATGAACAACGCCGAAGAAAAATCGTCCGGCATAGAAGGAAAAAAAGGAGCCGGCGATTCCTGCCACAGACAGCGTAATCAGAATGCTGACAAAAGGCAGGACAATTAAATTAATGAAAACACTATAAAGAGAAATTTCATAGTAGAAATATAAGAGAATGGGAAGGGTTACGAGTTGTATACCAAGGGCACCGGCTATTATACCCCACCAACGATTTTTCTCCTTAAAAAAAGTCGTCAGTGGCTCTACCAATAGTAGAATGCCAAGCACTGTTCCATAGGATAACAAAAAACCGGATTGAAAAAGAGCTCCCGGCTGTAAGATAAGCTGAAGAAGTCCGCTAAGAGCCAGTGCATTCATTCTGTCGTATCTTCTTCCCAACAGCTTTCCGATAAAAAGGCAAAGCATCATGAAAACAGCCCTTTTGGTGGCAATAGGAAATCCGGTTAATTCTCCATATAAAATGAGAAGAATACCCGATACTGCCGCAGCTCCTTTCATAGGCAGAAGAAATTTTCTTAACAGGAAAAAAATCCCGGCACCAATCATCGTAATATGAAGCCCGGAAATAGCCAGAATATGAGCAATTCCATTTTTCTGGTACAGTTCTTTTATTTCCTCTGTCAGACCGCTTTTTTCTCCCAATACCATGGCTGACACAATCCCTGCCTCCTCCTCAGGCAGACATTTGTCAAGATTGCTTAAAAAACGACTTTTCCACTGATAAAGCCATTGCTTTCTTTTATTATATTGTCTATTTGTTATTGTCAGTGATTGCAGGAAGGCACGATACTGTATTCCCTGTTCTTTATAATACTGATATTCATTGAATTGTCCGGGATTTCCCGGCTTAGAAAACGAATAGATTTTTCCCTGAAATGAGATAATATTTCCCACCTTAATTTCTGAAAAGAGATTCTGTCCTTTACTGGAATATAATTTTATACCGGAGCAAAAAAATTTTCCCTGCCCCATTACATCCCGTACTGTTATTGATATTTTCTCACCCTGTCCCGAAATATCTTCTACCTGACCTTCCAGTCTCATATCTACGCCCTGACAATCCGGAGGCGTTTTTTCCGGCATGATATAATGCCAGCACACAATCCAGACTACCACAACCACTAACGCCACAAACAATGGGCGTTTTCCCACCTAATTCCCTCCTTTAATCAAATTCAAATTTCTCTCAAAAGCCGTGTGAAACTCCTTCGTTTCACCATACTGTTCCTGAAGTTCTCCTGCTATTGTAAACTGCACCCGGTTTACATTGGAGAGTTCACACAGCGTATTTACGATAGAATAGATCGTAACATCGCTGGATACTTCCGCTAACATTTCATTAAACTCATTGCTCAAATCCACATAGCATATATTATCCCGAATCGTAATACTGTTTATTTTAGTACCTGACGGTATGGACGGATGAATCACTGAGGTGTCCAGATTCATGGTGTCCGGACCGGCTATCAGCTCTTCCAGCAAAAGTTTAGCTAACGGCTCCGTCGCATCATAGGTAACATCTGAGGAGACCTCAATGAGCTGTTTACCACTGGCATCCGCAAAATACAAAGCCACTTGTCTGCTCTGTGCCTCTCTGGTTTCACTGAGAGAAGTGGTAAAGCTGTCTGCATTCATCATCCCAACAGCATTCCCGGCAATCATAAGAGGCTGATCCTCAATATAAAATTCCACATGTTCAATACCTTCTACCTGACACAGCGTCTTTACGATAGCCGCCCGGGAAAGAATTTCTTCAATCCCCGTCTTTGCATTATACCCGGCAGAAAAATAGACAGAAAGCTGGTTTTCCTTTATCTGAAAATTACTGATCTCCACTTCGGGACTGACCGGTATCTGGTAAATACCATCCTTCCCACCGGTTTTCATCTGATCAAAAAGTTCACGAATGATATTAACCGTATCCTGTCTGGATGCTTTTGCCTGATATTCTTCACTGACCAGTCCGGCACCGTCCGAATCAATATAGTAAATCTGATAGTTATTTTTCCCCTGCTCCCCATCCTCTCCGCAGGAAGTAAAAAGTAACGTACATAGCAGCAGTATAAAAAAATATCCAAGCCGTTTCATATCTGCCTCCTATTCCAGATACATCAGAGGAACCCGCACATTAAATGTAGTTCCCTGTTGTTCTTCACTGTGTACACGAATAGACCCCCGATGCAATAAAATAGCATTTCTCGTAATGGCAAGCCCCAACCCGTTTCCGCCGGTTTCTCTGGAACGTGCCTTGTCCACACGATAAAACCGCTCAAAAATATTATCCTGAAGTTCTTCCGGAATACCTACACCGGAATCGGATACTTTCAGGTAAAAAAACTTGTGGTCGGCATTTAGGGATACCCGGACCCAGCCATCGTCATAATTATATTTTATTGCATTTTCTATGAGATTTCGAAATGCCATTTCCATTTTCACTTCATCAATCTGAGCCGTAACCGGACGCGCGCTCTCAAAAATCATTTCAATATTCCGCGTGTCAGCAATGGGCTGTAACTGCTTTAATATGCTCTCCACAAACTCATTCACATTCACTTCGGTAATATTGACTTCTGCTGCATTCCGATCCATTTTCACCAGGGACAATAAGTCATTTACAATCTTATTCATCCGCTCCAGTTCGTTATTAATATCCACCATAAACTCCTGATACAACTCCACCGGAGCCTCTTCCTGACCCATTAAGGATTCTGCTAAAACCTTCACCGAGGTAATCGGCGTTTTCAACTCATGGGATACATTCGCCACAAATTCCTGCCTGACATCCTCTAAATTCTGCAAATCACTTAACATCAAGTTAAAGTCCTCGGAAATCCGTTCGGTTTCTACATAACCATGAAGCTCCATCGTTTCATTAAAGTCGCCGGCAGTGATTTTAGCAATGGACCCGGCAACCTCCCTCATTGGTTTCACAATCTGTCCGGAATACAATACTGAACTTACTATTACTACCACACCAAGAAGTAAAATTATCGTAAGCGTTATATTCTGGATACTGCCATACATTTTATTTACGCTACTTAGGGAGAAGTCCATGATGATGGCTCCCTCAACCTTTGTCTTGTCGGATGAATACACGGGAAGAATAACCTGTACATTATTGTCGTATTGTCTGATAACTCTTGACTGCTCGCCCTGAATACAGCGGACAACATCCTTTAATAAAAGAATCCTGCCCTCCTCCAATCCGTATGTATCCTTCAGCACAACAAGACCCGAATCCACCACTAAAATCCGTCCATCATAGATGTCCGAAATCTGTGTCAGTTCCGAGTCGACCTCCGACGCCACGTCGTTCGTAAAAAACGCAGAGGATACTACAAGATTACAAATAATCGTGCCTCTTGCCTGTAATTCAGTTATTCGTTGTGAAATTGCCTTAGAGCGATACGTATTTAAAAGAATTAAAGTAAATACTATCAACGGAATGATACCGGTTAAAATTAACACACACAGACTCTGGACTCGAAGGCTTTTTAAGTTTTTTAACCTATCCCTGATTCTGGAAATAATAGCCAACACCCCATTTTGTATGTATAAAATTTGGTTCACTTGGATTCGGTTCTATTTTCTCCCGCAGACGGCGGATATGAACATCTACAGTGCGAACATCTCCCGGATATTCATACCCCCATACATCATTGAGTAATTTTTCCCTGCCATACACTTTGTTCGGATGATTCATTAACAACTCTAACAAATCAAATTCCTTCGCTGTCAAATTGACCTCTTTATCCAAAACAAATACACGGCGACCATCGGTGTCCACTTTCATATCACCAAATACTACAATGGAAGGCTCCTGTCTGCTACGGCTGCCTCCTGAACTTCTACGGATAATCGCTTTAATTCTCGCCTTTACCTCAAGAATATTAAACGGTTTCGTAATATAGTCATCTGCCCCATATTCCAAACCCAAAATTTTATCCATATCGTCACCTTTGGCCGTCAGCATAATAATCGGGACATCCGAAAATTCACGAATCTGCTGGCAGACCTCAAAACCTGTCATTTTCGGCAGCATAACATCTAAAAGTATAACGTCATACTCTGTACGGCGGGCGGCATTCAGCGCCTCTTCTCCATCATACGCATAATCAACACTCATCCCATCCTGTTCCAGACTAAAACGGATTCCTTTTACTATCAATTTCTCATCGTCTACTACTAACACTTTCCTTGCCATATCCGCCTCCACTTTACTAAACCGTAATGAAATCCTTAATCTTCTCAAATATACCGTTTTTTATCCCCGATATATTCATAATGTCTTCTATCCGAGCAAACCTGCCATTGGTTTCCCGGTAGGCTATGATTTGTGATGCTTTGGATTCCCCTATTCCGCTTATTGTCATTAATTCTTCTTTCGATGCTTTATTAATATTTATTTTTCCCGAGTCCTTTTCGCCTTCCTCTGAAGTCTCTTCGGAAGCTTTTTTAGCTTTTTTTACAATTTGAAGCTGCGTGCCATCCTGTACTGCCTCTGCCAGATTTATGGCAGCACGGTCCGCCTTCTTCGTAAATCCGCCAGCTTTTTCCACGACCTCCGCCACCCTCGGCTCTTTATCAAAAATGTACACTCCCGGCTTTTTTACCTCGCCGCATATGTGAACATACACCGGATTCTCCAGTTCTGATTTATCGTCCGGTGCCGATGTCTCTTTCTCTTTTCCCCTTGTACCCGAATCATCGGAAAATCCCTCTGTGACAACCACTTCAGATTCGGCTGTTTTTCCGGTATAGCAATAAATGACACCGCAAAGGATAACAGCACAGACTGCTATCACGACTTTTATTGTCTTTTTCTTGTCCATACGATATTCTCCTTTATTTCCTAGGCCGGAAAAGGAAATTCGATGTACAATGCTATTTTACCAACCAAATTCACATTTGACAATATCAAATTCATATTTTCTTACTATTTATTTCCACTTAAATGTGACAATTCCGGCAATAATAATTACCACTCCGATACATTTGCGCCACTCAAAGGGCTGTTTATCGACACCGAACAACCCAAACAGTTCAATCAGATAGGCTACCAGTAGCTGGACAGCCACAATAAACATAACGGCTCTTGCCGGTCCAACGGCATTCATACTAAAGATGACGGTATAGGTAATAAAGGCCCCTATTGCTCCTCCCAAAAGCATATATTTGGGGGTGACTTGAAAAAGACTGCCCACCGTTCCGTCCCGTCCGGTGAGAAACCAGGCAATCACGCATACGACAAATGCCGTCAGCTGGACAAAGGAAGCCGACATCCATATACTGCTTTGTTTCGTAACCTCGGCATTAAATACTCCCTGAATACTCATCAGGGCACCGGAAATTGCCGCCACTAAAATTCCCCACATAAAAAACACCTGCCTTCTACTATTCGTTCTTGTTATTCTCTAACGAATAGTATCGCCTCCGGCAGGTTTTTTTATTCCTGTTTTATAAAATATCATCCAATACTGCTATCATCTCATCAATATGTTCTTTTTCAATGACAAGCGGAGGAACAAAACGAATGACATTAACACCTGCACCCATAAATATGACTCCCTTTTCCAGTGCCTTTTCAATATACGGCGCCGCCGGCTCTGTCAGCTCCAATCCCTGGAGAAGTCCCATACCACGGCATGCCTTTGCTTTTTCCTTCATCTTTACCAGTTGTTCTAACCGCTCTGTCAGATATTGTCCCATCTTTTCTACATGAGCCGGAATCCCTTTCTTTTCAAAAATGGAAAGGGTTTTGGTAACGGCGGTGCAGGCAAGAGGGTTTCCTCCAAAAGTCGTTCCGTGGTCCCCGGGAACAAGGGCTGCCGCTACTTTTTCATCTGCCGCGAAAGCACCTACCGTAATTCCATTTCCGATTCCCTTTGCCACCGTTACAATATCTGGCTTAATGCCATAATGCTCATAGGCGAACATTTTTCCGGTCCGTCCCATACCGCACTGTACTTCGTCACAAATCATAATGATATCATGTTCATCGCACAGTCCGCGGATGCCTTTGATAAAGTCCGGATCTGCCGGATAAATACCCCCTTCACCCTGAACTGCCTCTAAAATAATGGCGTAGGTATTTTCCGTTATCTTTTCTTTTACACTTTCCAGATTGTTATATTCCGCAAAGCTCACGCCGCCTAACATTGGCTCAAAGGGTTCACGGTATTTTGCCGTTCCCGTTACGGAAAGAGCTCCCATGCTCCTCCCATGAAAAGCCTTATCCATGGATATGATTTCATGACGATTCTCATGTCCGTGTAAAATCGCATATTTCCGTGCCAGCTTCAGAGCACCCTCGTTTGCCTCCGTACCGCTGTTTGCCATAAAAACCTTTTCCATACCGGTGGCCTTAGACAGCCCTTTTGCCGCTTCCAAAAGAGGCTCTGAATAAAAATAATTGGAAAAATGAATTCCCTTCTCTATCTGCGCTTTCAGGGCCTCCTTAAATTCTTCATCGCCATAGCCCAGTCCGCACACAGCAATCCCAGCTCCAAAATCCAGATATTTTTTTCCCTCTGTATCGTACAGATACACATCCTCTCCATAATCTAACATAACCGGATACCGGTTATAGGCGTGAATTAAATACTGTTCCGATTGTTCTATCTTTTTCTCCATAGCCATTCCTCTTTCTATTCTTTCTCATGCGGATACAAATTTACATGGTTATCAATGATTGCCGTACCAATTCCCTTTTTTGTAAAGAACTCAAGTAACAGGCAATGCTCTCTCCGTCCATCTAAAATATGCACCCTGCTTACGCCCTGCTCCACTGCTTCGACACAGTTTTTGATTTTCGGAATCATACCACCACCAATAATTCCCTTTTGAATCAGTTCCTTGGCATCGTCTAAGGAAAGTACCGAAATCAACGTTTCCGGATCATCCGGGTCCATACATACGCCGTCAATATCGGTCATAAATGCCAGTTTTTCTGCATGGATACATTTTGCCACCGCACTTGCGGCATCATCTGCATTGATGTTATATGCCTGAAAATTCTCATCCATGCCAATCGGAGCAATAATCGGAATAAAATCCTTGGCAATCAGTGTGTCAATCAAATCGGAATTTACCGCCTTTACCTCACCGACAAAGCCGATATCCTGCCCATTTATAGTCTTTTTCTCACAGAGCATCGTGCCGCCGTCTTTTCCACTGATACCGGCTGCCTTCACACCCAGCTTTTCCATCATCTGCACCAGATGCTTATTCACCTTATTGAGTACCATTTCTGCCACCTCAATAGTATCCTCGTCCGTTACCCGGAGTCCCTCTACAAACTGACTTTCCTTTCCCATATAGGACAGCCATTTGCTGATCTCCTTTCCACCGCCATGTACAATAATCGGCTGCATACCCACTAACTTCAGCAGGGCGACATCTTTAATAACCGATTCCTGCAGCTTTTCATCCAGCATGGCACTGCCACCGTATTTTACTACTACCCTTTTTCCGTTAAAATCCCGGATATAGGGCAGGGCCTCAATCAGCGTCTGCGCCTTTAATGTTACCTCTTTCATTATTTCTTCCATAGTATCCTCCATTTCAAAACAGCTTTTCTATATTTTCAGCTTCTATAGTCTCCGTTAATTTTTACATAGTCGTAAGTCAGATCACAGCCCCAGGCAGTTGCTGATTCCGCTCCCTCCTTCATATCACAGAGCACGGTAACCTTTTTTTCACTCAAAAGCTCAGTGGCTTTTTCCTCACTGTAGTCTGTCGCCACTCCATCCTTGACAAGAATTAAATTTTCTCCCTTTGCCTCCAAGATTAAATCTATAACTTCCGGGTCAAAATCCACACCCGCATAGCCAAGAGCACATAATATTCTTCCCCAGTTGGCGTCACTACCGTAAACCGCCGTTTTTACCAAATTTGATGTGATTACCGATTTACTTAAAATTTTCGCATTTTCCTTTGAACGGCAGTGAAGCACCTGCACCTCGAATAATTTCGTACAGCCCTCACCGTCTCCTGCCATCTGTTTCGCCAATTCCTCCGACACATATAAAAGTGCCTCTTTGAAATCCTCATAAGCCTTCGTGCCCTTTTTTATCTCCACACCGGACTCTCCGTTAGCAAGCACCAGATAGGTGTCATTGGTGGAGGTATCACGGTCAATGGATATCATATTAAAAGTATCGGATACAACTTCCATGACTAACTCCTGCAAATCCTCCGCCTTTATGGAAGCATCTGTCGTAGTGACACTGAGCATGGTTGCCATATTCGGATGAATCATACCAGAGCCCTTACTCATACCTCCCACCGTTACCATCACGCCATCTACTTCAAAACAGGCGGCAGCCTCTTTTGAAACAGTATCTGTCGTCATAATAGCCTTCGCCGCTTTTGTTCCGGCCTCCTTCGTATCGGAGAGAGCCTCTTTTAGTAAAGCTGCCCCCTTTGAAACCGGCTCTTTTTTTATCTGTACTCCGATGACCCCGGTGGAAGCTGTCAGCACCTCTTCCGGCTTTATACCTAGCTGCCCGGCAATCTCAGATGCCATGTAATAATTGATTTCTTTTCCCTCTTGACCGGTACAGGCATTGGCAATTCCGGCATTTAAAACAACAGCATGGACGGAATTCCCTTTTTCTACAATTTCTTTATCCCAATGTACCGGCGCCGCCTTTACTACATTTGTTGTAAAGGTTCCGGCACAGACAGCCGGGGTTTTCGAGTACACTAACGCCATATCTGTCCTTCCCTGATATTTAATTCCGGCAGCGGCACTGGCTGCCATATATCCCTTTGCCGCGGTTACCCCGCCTTCT
>JAFLTC010000015.1 GCA_022510615.1 Lachnospiraceae bacterium
ATCTGCAATCGTTTTATAGGGGTGGTGCATTGCTTCATTATTCGCGAGTACTCCCAGTAGGAATCGAACCTACAACTAGCCCTTAGGAGGGGCTTGTTATATCCATTTAACTATGGGAGCAAAAAGCGCCCGACCCGTGGTCGGGCGTTTCTATTATAAATATTTTTTCAAATCGTCTACCCGGTCCAGTCTTTCCCATGGAAGGTCCAAATCATCCCGTCCAAAATGTCCGTAGGCAGCAGTCTGCTTATAGATTGGCTGGCGGAGATTCAACATTTGGATAATTCCTGCCGGACGCAAATCAAAGTTCTCGGTAATAATATCCACCAGTTTTTCCTCCGGCAATTTCCCGGTACCAAAGGTATCGATACGGACAGAGGTCGGTGATGCTACGCCAATGGCATAGGAGAGCTGGATTTCTGCCTTGTCACAAAGACCCGCAGCTACAATATTTTTGGCAACATAGCGTGCGGCATAGGCGGCAGAACGATCCACCTTAGTAGGATCCTTTCCGGAAAAGGCACCGCCGCCGTGACGAGCCCAGCCACCATATGTATCCACAATAATTTTCCGTCCGGTCAGACCGCTGTCTCCATTTGGACCGCCAATAACAAACCGTCCGGTTGGATTTATGTAAATCTTTGTGTCTTTATCGATCAAATCGGTAGGCAGTACCGCGTCAATAACATGCTGACGTATATCCGTCTGAATCTGCTCCCAGGTAATTTCCTCGCGGTGTTGGGAAGATACGACAACAGCATCCAGACGAACCGGCTTTCCGGAGGAATCGTATTCTACCGTAACCTGTGATTTGCCATCCGGTAGAAGATACGGCAATGTGCCATCCTTTCTTACCTTCGACAGCTGACGGGATAATTTATGTGCCAGATAAATCGGATAAGGCATATAATCTTCCGTTTCATTTGTGGCATAGCCAAACATCATGCCCTGGTCTCCGGCACCGATGGCTTCTATCTGGGAGTCGGTAAGCTTTGCCTCCAAGGCCTTGTCAACGCCCATGGCAATGTCGGAAGACTGCTTGTCCAGAGTAATTTTGACATCACAGAGCTTGCCGTCAAAGCCCTTTTTCAAGTCATCATATCCAATATCACAAATCGTGTCACGCACAATTTTTTGTATGTCGACCTGGGCACTGGAAGAAATTTCGCCCATAATTAGAACAAATCCGGTAGTTATGGCTGTTTCGCAGGCAACACGGCTCATCGGGTCTTGTACCAGCATGGCATCTAATATAGAATCAGAAATCTGGTCGCATATTTTATCAGGATGTCCTTCTGTCACGGATTCAGAAGTAAACAGTAACTTTCCCATGATATTCCTCCTTATAGGTAAATAATAGTTATATTTTACTATATGAAAATTCAGCCGTCAAGACGAGAAAAAAACAACAAATATAAACAAATTAATAAATAATTTTTAATATTTTTTTAATTTTTGTAAAAAAATCCCCACATATAAGAAAAAGATGTTATAATAATTAAAAAATAATAAAAACGAATAACAAAGGGGCGGCTGGGAAACGCGCCCATCTGAAAAACGCATAGCGTTTTTTGCTCCGCAAAGGGAACTGACAGAGGATAACATGCGATAGGGATACGAAAATGGAGGATCTGGATGAAAAAAATACTGATTATCGAAGATGAATTGATGATTGCTGAACTGGAAAAAGATTATTTGGAATTAAGTGATTTTGACGTGACTATTGAGACAGATGGAATTGAGGGTGAGAAAAAGGCAATGACAGGGGAATATGATTTGTTGATTCTGGATGTCATGCTGCCGGGGCGTGATGGTTTTGAAATCTGCCGCACCTTCAGGGAAAAGTATTTAATGCCGATTATTATGGTCTCGGCGAAGAAAGAAGATATCGATAAAATTCATGGTCTTGGTCTGGGGGCAGATGATTATATGACGAAGCCCTTTAGTCCCAGCGAGCTTGTAGCACGGGTAAAGGCACACCTGAACCGTTATGATATATTAATGGACCAGTCAGTAAGCCGGGAAAAAATGAATAAAGTGATTCAGACGGGGGACCTAAAAATTGATAAGACCGCCAGGCGGGTATTTGTCCGAGGAGAAGAAAAGACCTTTACCACAAAGGAATTTGATTTATTATATTTTCTGGCAAAAAATCCAAACCATGTATTTCCAAAGGAGGAATTGTTTCAGAAAATATGGGGCTTTACTTCAGTAGGAGATATCGCAACGGTTACGGTGCATATTAAAAAAATCCGAGAAAAGATTGAAGAGGATACTTCAAATCCGGAATACATCGAAACGATCTGGGGCGTGGGATACCGTTTTAAAAGTTAAGCACCATCGCGGATAAAAATTGAAGATAAGGACATACTAAAGCAGCGAGTTGTTTATTCAGCTCGCTGCTTTCATTATGAACGGAAGAGAAGGGAGGCATGGCAATATGAAAACAAGATACCTGCTTCTTTTAATCACTGCCCTGGTGTTATTGTTGGCATTTCGTTTTCTGCTGCCTCTGACACTGCCTTTTGTTCTGGCATATTTTTTTGCAAAAATGATATCTCCTGTCATTCATTTTCTGACAGACAGATTAAAATGGACAAAAAAGGTAAGCTCTATTATGGTAGTGCTGGTTATGGTATTTGCTATTGGGGGATTTGTCATTTATATTATTAGTATTGTAATCGGACAGGCCATTCTTCTTTTACAGCGGCTGCCGGTTTATGAACAGGAAATCAACTATGTCATAGAGGAAATCTGTGGAAACTGTGACCGCATGCTGGAGCTGACGGGCGGGACCAGTTATGAGTATATAGAAGCGCAGACGGAAATACTGTACCGGAATATTGGCAACGACATTTTACCGAAGCTTTCATCCTGTGCCATTTATTTGCTTCGCTTTGCCGCAGAAATTGTCAGCGGTGCATTCATTTTTCTTTTGTCTACCCTTTTAATTTTATTGGATGATACTTTTCCGGCGGTTCATCGCAAATTAAAACCCGTGGCAAAAAAGTTGAAAGCCGCCGGCTTTGCCTATATAAAAGCACAGGGTATTATTATTTTTGTCATTGCCGCCATTACTTCTCTGGGACTTATTCTGATGGGAAATGAGTATGCGGTTTTGTTTGGTATCGGGATTGCCGTTTTTGATGCCTTTCCCATTGTAGGGAGCGGAATTATACTGGTTCCATGGGGATTTGTAAGGATGTTAAGTGGAGACTTTTATGAAGCCGCCATTTTGTTCACAATTTTTGCAGTCGCAACATTTTTTCGGGAAATATTAGAGCCCCGGTTGTTGGGAAAAGAAATTGGCATGAAGCCGCTGTTTGTCCTGTTGTCGGTTTATGTCGGGGTAAAATTGTTTCATGTCAGTGGTATTTTACTGGGACCGATAGCACTTACAATACTGAAAACGGTCAACGACATGTTGAAGATGGCAGAAACAGAGGATGGGTAAAGACGATAGAGTTAGCATGACGGCACCGTTATGCTAATCCGGTCCGCCGCTAATCCACCGACTCATACCAGAGCCATGGTTTCCAAAAGGGCGTTTATGGAAGCCCAGCTTTTCATAAAAGGATTCCTTATTCATGGCAGACATGAGATTTACCATAATAGTCTCTCCCTCCTCCACCTGATTTTCCAGCCAGGCAAGGACAGTTTCAATAATTTGTCTGCCAAGTCCCTGGGATTGATATTCTGGGCGGACGATAACATCGCAGACAAAATAAACATAACCACCATCTCCTACTACCCGTGCCATGCCGATGGGAGTATCTCCCTTCATGGCGACCAGAATATAGAGAGAATTGGTCAGGGCAATCTCTGCCCGCTTCGGGCGAATGGGAATAAAATCCACACTGGTCCGCAGGGCATTATAATTTTCAACCGAAATGCTGTGGGTAAATGTGATATTTTCTATGTTCAATCATATCAGTCCTTTAAGTCATACAAATTGATTTGTTATTTCGTCGTACTGATAGTCTACAGAGGACAGCGTGGAACGAAGATCCTCCTCATCCACATTATAGGTATGACAAAATTCCTCTAATGTCGCAAAATGGTCACGCAACTTTGTGTTTACATAGCTCACCAAAATAATCGGGTCATGCGGTAAGTCCAAAAGTGACACCTCCATTTTTTAAAAGTTACTCACATTGTACATAAAAAGGTGTTTTTTTGTCAATGCTTAATTTAGGCATAAGGAGGAATCAAAAGTCAAATATGTGTAAGGAGGGTACTATGATGGAAAATTCGGATTTTTCCAGCAGTTTTGATGAAAATAAAGCTTATATTGATAGTCTTCTGCATATAGACAAAAGTTTTGATATGATATACCGGGTGGTGATGATTGGTGGTAAGAAGGCTTGTTTTTACTTTATTGATGGTTTCTGTAAAGACGAAGTTCTGGAGAAGATACTAGAATTTTTTTATCAGATTAATCCAAAGGAAATGCCGGAAACGGCCCATGAGTTTTTGAAACAAAAGCTTCCGTATGGTGAGATTGATTTGGTGCGGAAGGAAAACGATTTTCTGCAGCGGATGCTGTCAGGTGTGCCAATGTTGATGGTTGACGGGTATACGGAAATTCTTGCCATGGATTTTCGAACCTATCCGGCACGAAGCGTGGATGAACCGGAAAAGGATAAAGTAATGCGGGGCTCCAGAGATGGTTTTGTGGAAACCCTTGTATTTAATACAGCTTTAATACGCCGTCGTATTCGCTCGACAGATTTGGCTATGGAAATGCACACCGTGGGAAAAAGTTCCCGGACAGATGTAGTAATTGCTTACATGGGAAGTCGTGTGGAAAAAAAGATGCTGGAGGATATAAGGCAGCGGATTGACAGTATTCAGATTGATGCGCTGTCCATGAACCAGCAGAGTCTGGCGGAATGCCTCTATCAGCATAAATGGTATAATCCCTTTCCGAAGTTTAAGTTTACGGAGCGACCGGACACGACAGCGGCCAGTGTTTTGGAGGGGAGTATTGCGATTTTGGTGGATAATTCACCGGCGGCTATGATTTTGCCCACTTCTGTTTTTGATATTATAGAAGATGCGGATGATTATTATTTCCCGCCGGTAACGGGGACATATCTGAGGCTTTCCCGGATTATTATTAATATACTTGCGGTAGTGCTGACACCACTGTTTCTTCTACTGATTATGAATCCGGAGTGGATACCGTCATGGCTGGAATTTATAAAGATAAAGGACACGATTCATGTACCGATTATTTTGCAGCTTTTAATACTGGAATTCGCTATTGACGGCTTGAAGTTAGCTTCTCTCAATACCCCGAGTATGCTCAGTACGCCTCTCAGTGTAGTGGCAGGTATCGTACTGGGCGATTATACTGTCAGCTCCGGCTGGTTTAATGCGGAAATCATGTTGTACATGGCATTTGTGGCAGTGGCAAATTACACACAGGTCAGTTTTGAACTGGGATATGCACTGAAGTTTATGCGGCTTATGGTACTTTGCCTGACAGCGGCATTCAATGTATGGGGATTTGCCGGAGGCATGATTCTGGTGTTAATATTTATCGTGACAAACCGGACGATGAGCGGAAAGAGTTATATCTATCCGATTATTCCATTTAATAGGAAACAGTTTTTGCGCCGGTTCTGTCGAGTCAGTCTGCCGAGGTCGGAGCAGTAACGGTGGCACGAATTTCGGCTATTTCCTCCTTATATGGCGGATAGGATTTTTTCGGGTTCTCTGCATCCTTGATATAAGGAGTTTCCAGAATCTTTGGCACAGAAGCAAATCGCTCATCCCGGATGAACTGCATCAGGGCATCGGCACCAATGGCACCCTTTCCAAAATTTTCATGGCGGTCCTTATGGGCACCTCGTTCATTTTTACTGTCGTTAATATGGAAGGCGGCAATCTGCGAAAGTCCGAGAATGCGGTCAAATTCCTCCATTACCCTGTCGTATTCGTGAACAATATCATAGCCGGCATCATGGACGTGACAGGTGTCAAAGCAGACCCGGAGCTTTTCCGGGTAGCGGCATCCGTCATAGATGGCCTTCAGTTCTTCAAAGGAACGTCCGATTTCACTGCCTTTTCCCGCCATCGTTTCCAGTGCAATCAATACCGGAGTGTCAGCGGTCAAAACAGAATTCAGTCCCTTAATAATCTGGGCAATGCCCGCCTCTACGCCGGCGTCTACGTGGGAGCCGGGATGCAGCACAAGAACTTCACTTCCCATGGCAGCTGTGCGGGTTATCTCCTTTTCCAGAAATTCTACGGCAAGCTCATAGGTTTCCGGTTTGATTGTATTTGCCAGATTAATAATGTAGGGTGCATGAACAATGAAATTGTGCATGCCGTGTTCTTCCATACAAGCTCTGGCAGCAGGAATATTCAGTTCAGATATATCTTTGCGCCTTGTGTTTTGCGGGGCACCGGTATAGACCATAAAGGTATTTGCATTATAGGAAAGGGCCTCCTTTACGGAGCCAAGCAGCATTTCACTGCCGCTCATACCCACATGGGAACCGAGTAAAAGCATGACAATGTCCTCCTTTTGTTATATATTTCCTATTTAGAATTCTAGCGAAAAGCGAAAAAAAAGCAATAGTTTTTTAGCAGGAGGGCGCCAAAATCCTATTAATGACTTGACTTTATCTCTGGTGGACGGTATTATAAAGAATTGGAGATTTATCCTTTTTTGTAATGAAAAAATTAGAAGTGAACTAACAGGGATGTGATGACTTGCAGACAAATGTATTAGAATATTTGGAAAGCACGGTGAAAAAATTTCCCGATAAAATTGCTTTTGCTGATGAGGAACTGGCGCTTTCGTTCCGGGAGTTTCAAAAGAGGGCAATGCGGCTGGGAACCTGTCTGGCGGGACGAGGGATGTTTCGTAAACCGGTCATTGTCTATATGAAGAAATCACCGGATCTTCTTGCTGCCTTTTTTGGTGTGGTGTACAGCGGTTGTTTTTATGTACCGGTTGATGAGGAAATGCCAAGGAGAAGGATTGAACTGATTCTGCAAAATACGCAGGCGGAGGTTTTAATCTGTGACGAGGAGATGAAAGCGGAAGCAGAAAGTCTTTCCTTTGAAGGGACGGTGCTTTTGTACGGCGAATGTCAGAAGACCGAGGTAGATGAAACACTTCTCGCCGGGATTCGAGCTCAGGTTTTGGATGCGGATCCGGTGTATATTTTTTATACTTCCGGCTCCACCGGAATCCCAAAAGGAGTGGTTGGCTGCCATCGGGGCATTATTGATTATACAGAACAGCTGTCGGAGGTTTTAGGATTTGATGAGACCTGTGTATTTGCCAATCAGACGCCGTTATACTGGGACGCCAGCATGAAAGAAGTGTATGCCACGCTGAAACACGGGGCGACCACTTATCTGGTGCCGAAGAGTTTATTTATGTTTCCGGTAAAACTGGTGGAATATTTAAATCGGCATCAGGTAAATACAATCTGCTGGGTGGTATCGGCACTGGTCATGATTTCGGCATTTGGAACTTTTGATATTGTAGAGCCGGAGTATCTCAGACTGGTGGCCTTCTGCGGGGAAGTCTTTCCGGTGAAGCAGTTTAATATATGGAAAAAGCAGTTGCCGGAAGCGGATTTTTATAATTTATACGGACCGACAGAGACGACGGGAGTGAGTACCTATTACCATGCCGACCGGCTTTTTGGAGAAGATGAGGTAATTCCCATCGGCAGGGCCTTTGCCAATACCCAGATTCTTTTACTGGATGAAAAAGGACATAAGGTGAAGGATGGCGAGGCGGGCGAGATTTGTATCCGGGGAAGTGGTTTAACACTGGGATATTATAATGATATGGACAGAACCGGACAAAATTTTGTCCAGAATCCGGAGAATCCGTATTACATAGATTTCATGTACCGTACCGGGGATCTGGCCCGGAAAGATGAGCAGGGGGATCTGGTTTTTGTTTCAAGACAGGATTTCCAGATTAAGCATATGGGACACCGCATTGAGCTGGGAGAAATCGAGGCAGATGTGGGAATGGTGGAAGGTGTAAAAATATGCTGCTGTATTTATGCAAAGGAAAAGAATAAGATTGTTCTTTTTTATGTAGGGGATTTGAGTAAAGCGGAGTTGACGAGAGAGTTAAAGACCAGGCTGCCGCGTTATATGCTTCCCAACGCAATTTTTCAATTGGAGGATATGCCGCTTACTATCAATGGGAAAATGGATCGGATTCGTTTACAGGAAATGTACAAAAATTCCGTTTCCAGAGAAAAATAATAACTTTTGCCAAAAGGAAGGAAGAAAAAAATGGAAAGCACAACAATCAAAGAGACAATATTGTCTATCTTGCAGGAGCTTCACGAGGATATTGATTTTGAACAGGAAGACAGACTGGTGGATGACAAAATTCTGGATTCCTTTGATCTTGTCACACTGGTGGCGGAGTTGGGGGAGGAATTTGATGTAGAGATTACGGCAAAGGATTTTGTGGAAGAAAATTTCAATTCAGTAGACCGTCTGACAAAGATGATTTTACGTCTGATGGAAGAGTAATAAATAAGGAGTAAAAACGTGTTTGTATCATATCCCTTCATATTATTTTTGCTGATTTTATTTCTTATATATTATCTGATTCCAAAGGGCGGACAGTGGATGTTGCTTTTGGTTGCCAGTCTGGTATTTTATGGAATGGCCGATATCCGTTATCCGGTATTTCTGATTATAACATCACTGACGGTTTATGGAGCAGCAAGATGGATGGAATACTATAATCAGGAACGAAAGAAATATGATCAGAGTATTAAAAGCGGAGAAGTGCCTGCTCCGTCCAGAGAGGAAAAGAAAGCGGCACACCGGCTGATTGCCGGAAAGAAAAAACGTGTTATGCTGCTGTGCCTTTTCTTGAATCTTGGAATTTTAGCGGTGGTAAAATATACAAATTTTGTTTTGCAAAATTTGTCTTACATATTTGAAAAGTCGGGAAATGAACCTTTTTCCTTTATGGATTTCATTGTTCCTCTGGGAATTTCCTTTTATACGTTTCAAGCGGTGGGATACCTGTTAGATGTGTACTGGGAGAAATGTGGTGTGCAGAAAAATTATTTCCGTTTTTTGCTGTTTCTCTCGTTTTTCCCACAGTTAGTGCAGGGACCTATCAGCCGCTATCATGATTTGTCGGAAACTCTATATAAAAAACATGATATAGACGGTAAACAGATTTGGTTTGGACTGGAACGGATTTTGTGGGGATACTTTAAAAAACTTGTTATTGCCGACCGGGTTGGTGTAGCAGTGGCAGCGCTGACGGAATCCCCGAATTATTATACGGGTGTTTATGTACTGCTTAGCATGCTGTTTTATGCGATACAGCTTTACGCCGATTTTACAGGCGGAATTGACATTACCATTGGAATCGCCCAGGTACTTGGTATCAGGATGCGGGAAAATTTTATTCGCCCTTTTTTTTCAAAGAGCATTGCGGAGTACTGGCGCAGGTGGCATATTTCCATGGGAACATGGTTTAAAGATTATGTGTTTTATCCCTGTGGAATCAGCCGTCCGGTAAAGAAAGTTACTACCTTTTGCAAAAAGCATTTTGGTATGGCAGTGGCCCGCCGGAGCGCAGTCTACATATCGTCCGTTCTCGTCTGGCTGGCAACGGGAATATGGCACGGGGCAGAATGGCGGTTTGTCATCTGGGGGCTGCTGAATGGTGTCATTATTTTGCTCTCCGAGGAATGTGAGCCGTTATATCAAAAGTTTCACAGGCGGTTTCCAAAACTTACTGTCACGGTTTTTTATCGCAGCTTTCAGGTGGTCCGGACCTTTTTTCTGATGAGTTGTCTGCGGCTGTTCGATATTTATGGAAGTGTGCGGGGGACACTAAGGCAGTTTATGAATCTGTTTATCCGATTTAGTCAGCGGGCAGTGACGAAGGAGGAGCTGCTTGGACTGGGACTGTCTTTAGCGGATTATGTAATTTTGGGAATTGGCGTGATTCTTATGTTTATGGTTAGTATGAGCGGCAGAAGGGGCAGTGTCCGGGAAAAAATTTCCGAAAAACCATATATTCTGCGGTATATGGTTTTTGCGGGACTGTTTGTCAGTGTTATTCTTTTCGGAACCTATGGACAGGGCTATGATGTACAGCAGTTTATTTATAATCAGTTTTAATAATAAAGGAGTGTGACATGCAATCACAAAATAAATTTCGTACAGTGAAAAGGGTGATGGTAGTTTTCGTCTCTGCGATCCTTCTTCTTGTGATTCTGGCAGGTCTGCAGCGCCTGGTACAGCCCAAATATGCCGGGGATATGCCGGAGGGAAATTTTACCGCAGAATACTATGATGAGACGACGAACCACGATTTGCTGGTAATTGGCGATTGTGAGGTTTATGAAAATATTGACCCGATTTATTTGTGGAAAAATTATGGGATTACCAGTTACATCCGGGGAAATGCACAACAGCTGACGTGGCAGTCCTATTATATGCTGGAGGATGCTCTAAAGTATGAAACGCCAAAGGTTGTCATATACAATGTACAGGCACTGACCTACGGAGAGCCACAGCGTGAGGAATACAACCGCATGACACTGGATGGAATGAAATGGTCCATGACAAAATATAATGCCATCCGGAGTTCCCGGTGTGAGGGAGAGGAAATGATGGATTATATTTTTCCACTCCTGCGGTATCACAGCCGGATTTTGGATTTAACAAAAGAAGATTTGGATTATTTCTGGAACCGGAAAAAAAGTACCCATAATGGCTATTATATGCGGATTGATGTATTGCCGGTCAGTGAATCGGATGTGGCAGATTCCTCGTGGCTTTTAGGAGAGGAAGAGGAAACGGAAGAAATTGACGATCCATGGGCTGACATAGCCGGTGCGGAAGAAGAAACGGCTATTATGGCAAAACGGGAGCAGGGGAAACCCTTTGGGAATCTCCCCATGGAATATCTGGATAAAATTCGGAAGCTTTGTGAGGAAAATAAAATTCAGCTAATTTTGATGAAGGCACCCAGTCTGGCACCTGTCTGGTACGAATCCGATGAAAAACAGGTGGTGGAATACGCGGAGAAATATCAGCTTCCCTACATCAACTTTTACGAACATTTAGATGAGACGGAAATTGATTATGAGACAGATACCTATGACGGCGGACTCCATATGAATCTGAGTGGTGCAGATAAGCTGTCGAAATATCTGGGCAGAGTGTTGACCGAGGAGTATAAGCTTGCCGACCACAGAAAAGATTCGGGATATTCGGATGCCTATAGAGAGAAAGAAAAATTTTATGAGGAAATGATACAGGCCCAGCAGAAGGAGTTGGACATGTATGGAGAGATCAGAAGTTATTAATTGAAATATTAATATTAAATTTATTATCAGGAGGTACTGACATGAAACAAATGAAGAGGATACTGGCATTTATGTTATTTCTGGCACTGGTGGCAGGACCGCTTAGCGGACTGTCTGTCCAGGCAAAATCCAAAGGGTACAAGTTTACCTACAAAAAGGTAACGGTATACATGGGTGGACCGGCTAAAAAATTAATTAAAAAAGCGGGAAAACCTAAGAGTGTAAAAGTGGCAAAAAGTTGTGCCTATAAGGGAAAGGACCGCACCTACAAATATAAAAATTTCATTTTGTACACGTATTCCAAAACGGATAATGGTCCGGAGTACGTCAGTGGAATTACATTTTTAACGAAGCAAGTATCCACGAAAGAGGGAATTAAAATCGGCAGTTCATACAGCAAGGTCATAAAAAAATATGGCAAGAAAAAAGATTATCTTGGTGTTTACACTTTCAAAAAGGGTAGTGCAAAGCTCCAGTTTGAAGTGACAGATAATGTTGTGACAAATATTCGATATGTAAAGGCATAAAATCATTATCCGCTATGATTTTGAAATGGAGGTTCGCTTGAAAATGAAGGCAGGAAAAATGGTTGTGTGGATGATAACAGGGGTGGTACTCTGTCACACGATCCTGATGGTTCCCGGTGCCGCGCCGGAGGTCCGGGCAAAGACGGTAAAGGCCGGGATATCTGCTAAAAAGGTAAAAATCGGAAGTCGGATTAGGATTAAGGCAAAGACGAAGAATGTTTCTTATAAAAGCAGTAACAGTGTAATTGCCAGTGTGGATAAGAACGGGGTAGTGACGGGAAAAAAAGAAGGAAAGGTCGAGATTTCCGTCATCAGAAAAGGGGACACGGCAAAGAAATATACGGTTACCGTTAAAAAGAGAGCCAGAAAGCCGGCTTCTCTTCCCGTTACCTTTTCCGAAATTTCACTGAAGGAAATAAAGAAGCAGACGGTGGGAAATGCAAAACAACCGCAATACCAGATTCGTGTTACCAACCATGCGAAAAAGGGGAAGGTTATGCGTATTGTATATCACTATAAAGTGTCGGTAAAGATTCCTGTGACACCGGCGCCGGTATCGCCGGGAGCCGTTACAGTAGGTGGGACGGAGGCATCCGGTGCGACGCAATCCCCGGCTCCTTCAGAAAATAAAGTGACTTACCGGAATGAAACAAAGAAAGTAACCCTGACAGCAAAAAATATTAAAGCAGGGAAAACGGTAACAGCGGTTCGTGCCGGTGTCGGTAAGGAAGGTGACGCAATATCCCTTTCCAATCACTCACTGGTGAAAATTGAATTGTATACCGGAAAGGCACTTTATGTGTATGACGCCGCCACAAACCGTTACACGTTTCAGTGGGGGACGAAAGATACGAAGGCTCCCGTTATTACAGGACTGGTGAAGAAAAATAGTGCTACGGGAAATAATGATATTTACCGGGTCTATTATTCAGACAGGAAGAACAGTTATAATTTCCGTCAGTTCGTGACAGCGAAAGATGACCGGGATGGAACCGTGAAAATAAAAGCGGATACCAGTAAGATTAACTGGAAAAAACAGGGAGTTTATAAACTGTGGTTTTCTGCCACAGACCATGCCGGAAATACGGCAAAGTCATGGGCCAAGGTCAGAGTCTATGTCCCTGGGTCGGCGGAATCCGCTGCCGATCAGATTTTAAGATCTATTACAAGGAGCAGCTGGTCAGATGAGAGGAAGGCACGGGCGATTTACCGTTATATAACGGGACATTGCTCTTATGTACAACATTCTTCCCATATACAGTGGCGTCAGGCGGCATTAAAAGGATTGCGCTATAATTCCGGAGACTGCTATACCTATTATGCCATATCAAGACTGCTGCTCACCAGGGCGGGAATTCCCAATGTTATGATTAAGCGCTATCCGACACCGGGAGGGCAGCGCCATTTTTGGAACTTGACATACATCCGGGGTGGGTGGTATCATTTTGACACTACACCAAGACAGAGAAGAGAGGAGTTCTGTCTGTGGACAGATGCCCAGTTATGGAATTATTCCAGCGGGTATACTTTTCAGTTTAAGCGTAGCGCCTACCCTGAACGGGCAACGAAACGGATTTAATCCGGGAAGAGTCCCGGGATTAATGAAAATAAGGATATGAGTACAATGAGAAAAAGATTAAATGTAGTGTTATGTATCATACTGGGGGTTCTCCTGCTTGGAGTGTGTGGTCTGGTAATCGGACAGAACCTGTATTACAGGAACCGATGGTATCCGGGAACAACGATTAACGGAATTTCGGTTGCCGGGTATACACTGGAGGAATCCAAAGGGAAATTACAGGAATATTTTCAGGACTATACCCTGACCGTGACAGGAAGGGATAATGGAAATCTGACTATTGCCAAGGATGAAATTGAATATGCAATAATGCCGAATAGCAAATGGGAGGAGGCGTTCCAGGCACAGCATAATAGGTGGTTACTTCCCTTTACAGAGATAAAAAGCCCGGAAGTAGGATATGATGTTTCCTATAATGAGCAATCCCTGAATAGTCTGGTCAGCCAATCCGTGCTTGTTAAGGGGAATGGCAGTTACGCCATACAGAAGCCGGTTTCTGCCCATGCTGAATATGACGCCGTTAGCAACCAGTTTGTGTGCGTGAGAGAAATTATAGGAAATACCATCCGGATACCGGTTCTTTTAGCGGAGATAAAGAGCGCATTGCAACAGGGAAAAATGGATTTGGATCTTAATGACATAGAGAATTATCCGGAGGTCTATGAAAGGCCTCAGGTTACCTCACAGGATCCGCAAATGAAGAACCAGATTAACGCCTGCAATAATGCAGCCATGCGGTTTATTACCTGGAAGTTTGACAAGGATCTGAAAGAGACTATCACACCAAAACGGATTGCAGGATGGATTACATACAAAAACAATAAGGTTACCTATAATGAAACTGCAATGGAAAAATGGGTGGAAAAGTTTTGCAAAAAATACTGCACCGTGGGAAAGACACGAAAAATTAAATCACACACGGGCAAAAAGGTTGTAGTAGCCGGCGGAGATTATGGATGGCAGATTAGTACGGAACAGACATTAAAACAGTTAAAAAAGGCATTGAAGCAGAAAATAGACATGAAGGATACAGAGGAGTATATGAAGGAGCCAAGCTCCGGGGCAAAAAAAGCACTGTCTATTTCAAATAAACCGGCTTATCTGGTTACTGCCCATAATCTGGATTTTGATGGGGAAATTCAGGACTGGGATCCGGAGAATTATGTTGAGGTTTCTCTGAAGGAGCAGATGGTATATGTTTTCCGAAAGGGGAAGGTTGCCTATTCCTGCCGGTGTATATCCGGACGTCCTGTGAAAGACCGGACAACAAAAAAAGGTGCCTATTATATAAAAGAGCATCGGACAAATTATACCATGGTAGGAGAAGATTATAAGACTTTCGTAAAGTACTGGGTTCGTATTACCTGGACGGGAACGGGATTTCATCCAGCCACCTGGCAGCCTTGGAGCAGATGGACGAAAACGCTCTATAAGACAAAGGGTTCCCATGGATGTCTGAATCTGACCGCAAAGGATGCAGAGAAACTTTATTATATGCTGAAATACAAAGAGGCCGTATTTATTTACTAATAGAAAAATAAGGGGCTATACCGTGGTGGTATAGCCCCTCGTTTGTTATCTGATAGAGAAAGTTTGCATGTGCGGAGTGGGGCGCGGTTCTCAACCGCCCCTTTGTCATTGCACAACGCAATAGCCTTCTGCACCAAAGGTTTGCATATACTGATTTGCCTGTTCAAAGGAAATTTTTAGTTCAGACACTAATTCATCTAAAATGTCGTTAGGGTCTGTCTGGTATTTCTGGTAAATGTAGAGGTGCAGCGATATGGTTATGTCTTTCTGCCAAAGCGTGCCGCCATATACTCTGCAGACATGGTATCTCGCCAATATGCCATTAAGGAAGGGGAGGTCAGATTTGAAATAGACTATGACAAGGTTCAGCCGGTATATACCATTATCCTTATGGAGCAGAGTTCTGGAGTGCTGGCACAGTCGGACGCATACATTCATCATTTTAAGCAGAGAAGCGACACGGGATTGGAAATGGAGCTTTTTCAGTATACAGGATACTGCCCGGATGGCAGCATTTCTTGCAGAAAACAAAGCCTTTCAATCTGTGTATGATTGTGCTATACTGATGCTAAAAGACCGGGAGGTGCTGATGCAGATGTTTTTGGAGCGGGAAGATATTACCGCAAGCATGAACCGGACAAATGAATCCATTATTAAGAGGTTGACGAAGGAGAACGAGGAGAAAGACACGCAGATTGCAGAGCAGGAAAAAGAAATCCGGCAGCTAAAGGAAAACTTACGGGAAAAGAAATAGTCTTCTATGATATAGGTGGCTTGACAACTTCTTGTATTTTCCATAAAATAAGAAGATAATCAGAATATATAGCATAGGCAGAATGGAGGAAAAAATGGGAAAAAAACCATATTATCTCACAACGGCGATTGCCTACACATCGGGAAAGCCTCATATCGGCAACACCTATGAAATTGTACTGGCAGATGCCATCGTGCGTTATAAACGTTTTCAAGGATATGATGTCCGGTTCCAGACAGGTACCGATGAACACGGACAGAAAATTGAATTAAAGGCAGAAGAGAAAGGAATTACACCGAAGCAGTTTGTGGATGATGTTTCTAAAGAGATCAAACGCATTTGGGATTTAATGAATACGTCTTATGATAAATTTATTCGTACCACCGACAGTGACCACGAGGGGCAGATACAGAAAATCTTTAAAAAGCTGTATGAGCAGGACGACATTTATAAGGGATTTTATGAGGGAATGTATTGTACACCGTGTGAATCCTTTTTTACTTCCTCCCAGCTGGTGGACGGAAAATGCCCGGACTGCGGGCGGGAGTGTCAGCCGGCGAAGGAAGAAGCTTACTTTTTAAGACTCAGCAAATATCAGGACCGCCTGATGAAGCATATTGAGAAACATCCGGAATTTATCCAGCCGGAGTCCAGAAAAAATGAAATGATAAATAACTTTCTGAAGCCGGGGTTACAGGATTTATGTGTATCCCGTACCAGCTTCCAGTGGGGAATTCCGGTGGATTTTGACCCGGGACATATTGTTTATGTATGGATTGACGCACTCAGTAACTATATTACCGGACTTGGATATGATGCCGACGGAAATAATGGAGAGTTGTTTGAAAAGTTCTGGCCGGCGGATTTGCATCTGATCGGAAAAGATATTCTGCGTTTCCATACGATTTACTGGCCGATTATGTTAATGGCACTGGATATTCCGTTACCGAAACAGGTATTTGGACATCCGTGGCTGTTACAGAATGACGGCAAGATGAGTAAATCCAAGGGAAATGTTATATATGCCGATGATTTGGTAGAGTGCTTTGGTGTGGATGCCGTCCGCTATTTTGTTCTGCATGAAATGCCATTTGAAAATGATGGCGTCATCACATGGGAACTCATGGTGGAGCGCATGAACTCCGACCTTGCCAATACCCTTGGCAATCTGGTGAACCGTACCATTTCCATGAGCAACAAATATTTTGGCGGTATTGTGGAAAATAAAGGCGTGACGGAGTCTGTAGATGCAGATTTACAGGCGGTGGCAGAGGAAGCGCCGGAGAAGGTCACAGAAAAAATGGACAAGCTCCGGGTGGCAGACGCCATGACAGAAATATTTACCCTGTTTAAACGATGCAATAAATACATTGACGAGACAGAGCCTTGGCTTTTAGCAAAGGAGGAGTCAAAGAAAGACCGTCTGGCGACAGTGCTTTATAATCTGATGGAGGGAATCCGGATTGGTGCGAATCTTTTATATTCCTTTATGCCGGAGACCGCTGAGAAAATTCTTGAGCAGATTCATGCAGAAAAGTGTGATCTGGCAGACTTGAAAGGCTTTGGACAGTATGTATCCGGAACAAAGGTTACGGAAAAGCCGGAAATTTTATTTGCCCGCATGGATGTAGAGGAAGTCATGAAAGAGGTTATGGCAAAACAGGAAGCAGAGGCGGATAAACCGGAGGAGCCGGTGATTGATATGGAAGCGAAAGAAGAAATTACCTTTGATGATTTTATGAAAATGCAGTTTCAGGTAGGAGAAATTATAGCCTGTGAGGAAGTAAAAAAATCCAAAAAGCTTTTGTGCAGTCAGGTCCGTATCGGCAGCGAGGTAAAACAGATTGTGTCGGGTATTAAGGCGTACTATAAGCCGGAGGACATGGTAGGGAAAAAGGTTATGGTGTTAGTTAATCTGAAGCCTGCCAAGCTGGCTGGAGTGCTCTCCGAGGGCATGATATTATGTGCAGAAAACGAAAAGGGCGAGCTTGCTATTGTAGTGCCGGATAAGGATATGCCGGCGGGCGCAGAGATATGCTAGCGCAAGACTAAACAGGGTTCAAATTGGCACCGTTATGCTAGAATACAATGAATGTTGCAGTAAAAAAGATACCGTTATTCATAGTTACAGGAGAATGACGGTATCTTTCTGACACTATAGGAGACAAGTCGAAGTCACAGGAAAGGAGATTCCGGTCATGGCAGACAGAGAACTGATTTTTGATACACACAGCCACTATGATGATGAGGCCTTTCACGATGACAGGGAGGCATTGTTGTCAGGGCTGAGAGAAAAAGGTGTGGGATGGCTGGTTAACGTAGGGGCGGATATTGCCACCAGCAAGCAGGCACTGGAGCTGGCAGAACAATACGACTTTATTTATGCTGCCCTAGGAGTACATCCCAGTGAGACGGAAGGGCTGACAGAACAGGACATGGACTGGATTCGGGAAAACTGCCACAGCGAGAAGGTGGTGGCAGTGGGAGAATTTGGACTGGATTATCACTGGGAAACGCCGGATAGGCAGTGCCAGAAAAAATGGTTTTTGCGGCAGATAGAGCTGGCAAAGGAAGTAAATCTTCCTATTATTATCCACAGCCGGGATGCTGCAGAGGAGACGATGGAAATTCTACGTCAGACAAAAGCCTATGAAGGCGGCGGTGTGATTCACTGCTATTCCTATTCGCCGGAAATGGCAAAGACTTACATTGACATGGGTTTTTACATCGGGGTTGGTGGTGTTCTGACCTTTAAAAATGCCAAGAAACTGAAACGGACGGTGGAGGAAATTCCCTTAGAGAAAATTGTACTGGAGACAGACTGCCCTTATATGGCCCCGGAGCCAAACAGGGGAAAAAGAAATGATTCCTCCTACTTAATTTATGTGGCAGAAAAAATAGGAGAGTTAAAGGGGATAGAACCCGAAGAGGTTATTCGCATTACTACCGAAAATGCAAGGGCGTTATACCGGCTAAAGAATTGAAAAGCCCGCAGAAAGGAAGGAAGAGGTTTGGCGAAACTGGGAAATCCGCAGGAGACAATACAGATACTGCAAAAACATGATTTTCATTTTCAAAAAAAATTTGGACAAAATTTTTTAATCGATCCCCATGTTCTGGATAAAATTGTAGAGGCCGCCGAGGTGGGGAAAGAGGATTTTGTGCTGGAAATCGGCCCCGGCATCGGGACCATGACGCAGTATTTGTGCGAGCGGGCCAGGCAGGTTCTGGCGGTGGAAATAGATAGCAACCTGATTCCGATTTTAGAGGAAACCCTGAGCGGTTATGACAATGTGGAGATTTTACACGGAGATATTTTAAAGCAGGACATTCAGGGGATTGCGGATGGGTATAACGGGGGAAACCCTATTAAGGTAGTGGCAAATCTTCCCTATTATATCACGACGCCGATTATTATGGGGCTCTTTGAAAGTCACGTCCCACTTGCCAATATAACGGTAATGGTGCAAAAGGAAGTGGCAGACCGTATGAAGGCGGAACCGGGGACAAAGGAATATGGAGCGCTTTCTCTGGCAGTGCAATATTATGCAAGGCCTTATCTGGCAGCGAATGTGCCGCCCAACTGCTTTATTCCGAGGCCTGGGGTAGGAAGTGCCGTGATCCGGCTGGACTGTCTGAAAAAAACTCCGGTGGAGGTTCAGGATGAGGGACTGATGTTCCGGTTAATACGGGCGTCTTTTAACCAGCGGAGAAAGACATTGCAAAACGGTCTTGCTAACAGCGGGGAACTTAATTTTTCCAAGGAAGAAATTGGCAGGGCAATAGAAAAAATAGGACTTCCCGCTGCGATACGGGGAGAAAGACTGGGATTGAAAGAATTTGCCGCACTGGCGGATGAATTAGTAAAAGGAAAGGATGGAAAGAAAGATGAGTGAAGAGACAATGGCAGATTTTGAGGAGCAGATTCAGGCTTCCTTTCGCAAATTTAATGCAGGAGATAAGGTAACGGGAACGGTTGTCAGCGTGGAGGAGGAAGAGGTCATTTTAGATATGCAGTCCTTTTCCCAGGGGGTAATACCTGCTTCGGAATACAGCGACGACCCGGCATTTCACGCCATGGATGAAATTCGTGTGGGGGATACACTGAATGCTGTGGTCCTCGACAGCGATGACGGGCAGGGCAGAATTCTTTTGTCCCTAAAGGAGGCGAAGGAGGAAGAGGCGTGGAATAAGCTGATTCAGGCACAGGAGGAAAAAACGATATTTACCGTAAAGGTACTGACCAGTGTGAACGCCGGCGTAGTTGCCTATCTGGAGGGAATCCGGGGCTTTATTCCGGCATCCCAGCTGGCATTGAACTATGTGGAGGATGTAGATGTCTTTATAGGGGAAAAGCTGGAGGTTGTAGTCATTACCGCAGAACCGGAGAAAAATAAGCTGGTGTTGTCGGCAAAGGAAGTGGCGAGAGAACGGGTGACAAGGGAAAAGGAGAAGAAGCTGAATGCCCTGCAAAAGGGTTTTATCACAGAAGGGGTTATTGAGAGGATGGAATCTTATGGCTGCTTTGTGAATATTGGAGATGATTTGACGGGACTTGTCCACATTTCGCAAATTTGTAATAAATTTATAAAGTCGCCGGCAGAGGTTGTGAAGCTGGGACAGAAGGTAAAGGTTAAAGTATTAGAGGTGAACGAGGGGAAAATACGTCTGAGCATGAAGGAGGCAGAGGATATTGCACCGGAGCTTGACGAGGAATCGGAGCCGTTAGAATACCACGACGAGGAGGCTACCACCTCATTAGCAGGGCTTTTAGCGGGCATTAAGCTGCCGGAATAACCATGGCGCTGGCATAACTGTTTTTTTCCGACATAAACTGTAATAACAAAGAAAATGAGGTTTATGGTATGAAAAAACGATGGATGGCAGGGTGTCTGGGATTATTATTACTCCTTATCCTGACCGGCTGTGAAACAGTAACGGAGGAAGCGGCAAAAGGAAAGGACTGGGAGTACACTGTAGTGCCAGAGAGGGACTGCCCGGAGGATTTCAAAAAGGAAATTGAGCCAAAAAAGATAAATAAGTTTCAAATGACCTATGATGACGGCGAATTTCTATATATCGCAGTAGGATACGGGGAGCAGGAAACAGGAGGGTTCAGTATTAAAATCCAGGGATTATATGAGAAAGGAGAGAGCTTATGTATTGAAACCAGCCTTGTGGGACCGGAAGAGGACACCATCGTAAAAAACAAACCAAGTTACCCTTATATTGTAATAAAAACAGAAAAGACGGAAAAAACCGTAGAATTTTTGTAATAAATCTCATGAAAAGATATTGTAATTCCGTTGCTAATATATTATAATATGATTAGGTAACTATATTTATGATAAAGGAGATGTGGCGTAGTGAGACAATTTATATCCAGACTTAAGCTGTTAGCCGGCATGTTAGTTTGGGATTTGATAACAGCAGCTGCAACCTTTTTTCTGTTATCGATCGTAGCAGGAGAACTAAAGGGAACAATAGCGAAAATAGCTGTCATTGCAGGGGGATCTCTGTTTATATTGATTATGCTGACAGTCAAGTATCTGTTACAGTATAGGCGGTATGGGCGTGATGATATTACCCGTGGTAAAAACAGAAGAGAATTTGAACGGGTGGCATTGGATTTGCTCCGCGGAGATGGAAAATATGTTTTAGTATGTGCGAATGTTGACCGCTTTAAGCTGATTAATGAGACCTATGGAAATGAGATCGGGGATAAGATATTAAGGCAGATACAGAAAACTATTGATGAGGATCTTACGTGGGATGAGGTATCCGGTAGAATTATGGCGGATAATTTTGGCATTTTAATGCGTTTTCATTCCATTCCAAAGTTGGACCATAGGCTGCACCGGATCAGTAAACAATTGGCAGAGCTGGCAGATGCGGATGGGAACAGCTATGGTGTTACTCTGTACTTTGGCGTTTATGTCATTGAAGGAGACGAGGAAGAGTTCGGCACGATGTTGGAGCATGCGAACCTTGCCAGAAGGAAAATTTCCCCGTCCCATCTGGTATCCATGGGTATTTATGATGAAAAGGACAAACAGCGGCTGAGCAGGGAAAAGGTGCTGGAAATGAAAATGCACAAATCATTGGAACATGGGGATTTCATTCCGTTTTTACAGCCTAAGTATGAGCTGGAGGGCGAAACCGTTGCTGGGGCGGAGGCCCTTGTTCGCTGGATAGACCCGGAAGAAGGAATGATTTACCCAAATGAATTTATTCCGCTGTTTGAAAATAATGGTTTTGTAGTAGAAATTGATTTATACATGTTTGAAGAAGTATGTAAACTGGTAGATCGGTGGGGGAAAGAGGGACGAAGGACGATTCCGATATCTGTTAATCTTTCCCGCAGTCATTTTGATATTCCGGACTTTTTTGGTTATTATGAAAACATTATGGAAAAATATGATATTCCGCCGAAGTCCATCGAAATAGAGCTGACAGAATCCCTGTTTTACAATGACATGCAGTCATTGAATGAGCTGGTAACAAGAATACATAAGGCGGGGCTTTCCTGCTCCATTGATGATTTTGGCAGTGGCTATTCTTCTCTGAATATGCTGAAGGATGTAAAGGTAGATGCGCTGAAGCTGGACCGCGTATTTTTTGAAAGTGGTGATGACAACCAGCGCGGCAAGGATATTATCAAGAGTGTCCTTCATCTGGCAAAGGCATTGGATTTGCGTACGATATCCGAAGGCGTTGAAGAACGCAGGCAGGTAGAATTTTTGAAGGAAATGAATTGTGATTTCATTCAAGGTTATGTGTTTGCCAAACCAATGCCGGTACCAGAGTTTGAAAGATTGGTATATTATTAGAGATATAGTCGCTTGTGATTTCGATATCGGTTACGGCGATACATAATTTCATGGAATAATACTACCTCAATCATATCCCGTAGGAGGTCATCCTGATTTGGATATGCATTGGGGTATTTTTCTTTGAACGTTATCATAATATCTCCCGCCATATTTTGCAGCGATGTTTTATCAGGATATTCGTCAAACATCAGACTGCCATCGTATTCTAAGTGGTCGCATTCTTCTTCCACAAATTTACTGATTTGTCTTGTAATTTGTGGATATAAATATTTTAGATACGAATTATCTTCTTCCAGTTCCCACAGCTTTGCGCTGCCAAGGGTTGGTGGAAATGCCGGCACGGCGGGATGGTCAAAGTAAAATAAAAAATCGGGATTATCAAAATTATCCATGGAAAATTCCCCTTTGTTTTATTAGTTAATATATGTGATAATGAAAATTGTGTGTCGCCCTTGCACTTTTAGGGGAAAGCCGTTACAATAAATGCAAGATGAGAATGCAGCCTGCGGCAGTGCCGGGGTGGAAGAAGAGGTATAATATGGTTAAAAATATATATAAAGTAGTTGCATTAATTGCTATTTTTACTGGCGCCCTGTTTTTTTTCGGAAGACAGATGGAAACCGATATCGGGGAGGCCGGCGTAAAAGCGGACATGACAGAGGAGAGCTTTCCTTACCTTGAAATAGAGGTACAGGGGCAGACGATAAATCCTCTGTATGGTTATAGTGCGCCTATGGAGCCGGATATTGTCCGGGAATCCATGACACCGTTAGAGGAGGACAAAAAAATTTCTCTTATTGTGGCGAAATCACCGGCACGTCTGACCCGGCTGAGATACCAGATTATCGATAAGGAGTCGGGAGAAATTTATGATACAAAGGAAATTAAGGCAATATCAAAAAATCAAAAGAAGATTGATATTACCTTTGACTATGGCTTTAAAACAAGTACCGAGTACATTTTAGATTTGATGGTTACAACAGATACCGGTCGTCAGGTTCATTACTATACCCGTCTGAAGTATTATATGGATGAATCCAATTTTGTGAAAAAGCTTGCCTTTGTCAAAAGTTTTCACAAAGACACCTTTACAAAAAGCAAGGCGCAGGAACTGGGGAGATATCTGGAGCCAAGTGCAGAGAATAGAAATGCCACACTGGCAACAGTAGATATTACCTCGAATTCGGATTTAGTAACCTGGGGTGGTATGTCTCCAAAAGTAATTTCTGATGAAATGGTAACGATTAAGGAATACAATATGGAAACCGCCTGTATCCAGTACAATTATTTTGTTCGGGCGCAGACCTCCTCCGGAGAGGAAACTTACCATATCAAGGAATTTTACCGGGTTCGCCATGCCTCCGGACAGAATTATCTCTTGAATTTTGAGCGGACGATGGATGCGGAGTTTGATGTGTCGCTGGCAAGCAGTCAGACAAGTCAGCTCAAGTTAGGTATTACAAACGATACCGGCAGTAAAATGCTTTCCAATAAAGGAGGAAATATTTTATACTTTGTCAGGGATGGAGTTTTATACCGCTATCAGATGGATCGTGATGAAATCAGTAAGGTATACTCTGTTTTTAGTGAAAAGGCAGCCTATCAGTACCGGGCGTATAATGAGCAGGGAATCCGGCTGTTAAAAATAGACGAAGAGGGCAACCTGTATTTTTGTATATACGGCTATTTCCCACGGGGAAATTATGAGGGAGATGTTGCTTTAGTTCTCTATGAGTACACGGGAGATGGTGAGCTGAATGAACTGGTTTATATGCCAATCAGTACAACTTACCAGCAGCTGAAGGAGGATTTTGAAGACTACGGCTATGTGAGTCCCCGGGGGATTTATTATTTCACAGTGGCGAACACTGTGTATGCCTATAATATGTCAGGGAAGAGATTAGAAAAGCTGGCAGAAAATATTAAATCCAACTCCTTTATGACAATGGAAAGTGCGAACTGCTATGTATGGTCATCTTCTCTTAACAGCGGCTACGGCGAGAGCATTACGATTTATAATCTGGAAACCGATGAGAGGCAGATGCTCTATCAGCCGGATAAAAATACTTACATCCGCCTGCTGGGTGTGAATGAGGATAAGGTAATATATGGCTATGTGAAAAAAAAGGATATTGTCCGGATGAAAGACGGAACCCGTGTGATACCAAGTTATGAGCTGTATATTGTGGACATAGAGGGAAAGGTTTGGAAAAAGTATAAAAAGTCCGGAAGATATATTCAGAATATTGTAGTCAACGGAAATGTAATTAATATGACGCTGTGCAAAAAGAATGGGAAAAACAGTTATGAAAAAGCAGGAGAAAATAGTATTCTAAACTCATTGGAAACGAAAACGGAAAAATTTTCCTATTCCTCCCGTGTTACCAATAAGTCTCTGACGGAGTGGTACATCCGTTTCCCTGCCTCCTTTGAGATGAAGAAGATACCAGTGATGGGACCGGGACCGAAGACAGTAATGACCAGCGAGCGGTATGTGCGTCTGGAACAGCCGGGAATTGTTCGGTATTATGTGTATGCTGTAGGAAAAATTACGGAATCTTTTGAGGGTGTATCAAAGGCAATCCGTGAGGCAGATAAGCAAATGGGAGTGGTTATCTCCAGCAACCACCAGGTAGTGTGGGAGAGAAGCGGCAGCTTTAACCAGAACAATATCGGTGGTATTACGATGACAAAGGCGGGAGAGGGTGTGTCCAATCTGGCAGCCTGTGCCCACATGGTATTGAAGCAGAAGCATGTGAATGTGGAGGCAAAGGACCTCTCTAAAAAGAAGAGTCCGGTATATGATATGCTGGCTGCCTATATGCAGCGCCCAGTAAATTTAAAGGGCTGTACATTGGAACAGGTACTATATTTTGTCAGTGGAAATAAACCGGTTATTGCCATGACGGGTGACAGTAAGGCAGTGGTAATTGCCGGATATACGGAGCAGATGCTGTATCTCTATGACCCGGCAACGGGAAGGAGACCGACTGTCAGCCGTTCCCAGTACGAGGAAATATTTAAAAATGCGGGGAACCGTTTCATCAGCTATATGGAAAAATGAGCCGGTCATGTACCGGGAGAATGTGATACAAGGGGGAGAAGAGTGTGAAAAATCTGATTTTACAGGCGATAAAAGCGAGAGAGAATGCCTATGCGCCCTATTCCGGTTTTTATGTGGGAGCAGCACTGGAGTGTGAGGACGGCACCGTTTACACAGGTTGTAATATTGAAAATGCTTCCTACACCCCGACAAACTGTGCGGAGCGGACGGCGTTTTTTAAGGCGGTCAGCGAAGGCCGGCGAAAATTTCGGCGTATCGCTATTGTGGGGGGAAAACAGGGAGAAATGACGGCACCGGTACCCTGCGGCGTATGTCTTCAGGTCATGGCAGAATTTTGCGAGTCCGACTATTTTGAAATTATTCTGGCCAAGAGCCCGGAGGAGTATGAGATAAAAAAACTGGGAGAACTGTTACCTAGCAGTTTTTCTTTAAAAGATCAATAGGGAATGCTTCGGAATGGAGATTATGATGGAATTACCAGAGAAATTTTGTGATGAGATGAAACGGATTCTCGGAGAGGAATATGACGCCTATCTGGCATCCATGGAAGAGACAAGGAAGTTTGGTCTCCGGGTAAATACAGCGAAGATTTCTACCGGAGAGTTTGAAAGAATTGCACCCTTTCCCATTAAAAAAATTCCATATATTGAGAACGGATATTATTATGACAGTGAAGTACAGCCGGCGAAGCACCCATATTACTTTGCCGGACTGTATTATTTACAGGACCCCAGTGCCATGACGCCGGCCTCCAGACTGCCGGTGGAAAAAGGAGATGTGGTTTTAGACCTCTGTGCGGCACCGGGGGGAAAGGCGACGGAACTGGCGGCGAAATTGCAGGGGACGGGGTTATTGATCGCCAATGATATCAGCAGTAAGCGGGCGAAGGCTCTGTTAAAAAATATAGAGCTCTTTGGCGTGGAAAACAGCTTTATTGTGACAGAGTATCCCAAAAAGCTTAAGGAGTATTTTACCGGTTTTTTTGATAAGATACTTATCGATGCTCCCTGTTCCGGAGAGGGTATGTTCCGCAAGGAGCCCTCTATGATAAAAGCGTGGGAGCAGAACGGACCGGAGTTTTATGCCGGATTGCAGGAGGAGATTATCAAGCAGGCTCTTCCGATGTTGAAGCCGGGGGGCATGCTATTGTATTCCACCTGTACCTTTTCGCCGTTAGAAGATGAGGGGACAGTGGAAAAAATACTGGAATTGGATGCGGACATGGAACTTGTGGGAATGAAAGGTTATGAGGGTTTTGAGAGTGGCCGTCCGGAACTGATTGGAAGCCACCGGGAAGAGCTTTTGCACTGTGTTCGTATTTTTCCACATAAATTGGATGGGGAGGGACATTTTTTGGCACTTTTCCGAAAAAAGGGGGAGGTGGCAGAGGGTGCCGGAGATATCCGGCAGAAAAGAAGCGGACTTAAAGGGGAGGAAAAGAAATTATTTGAGGCTTTTGCTGCCAATCTGAATCGGCAGTTTGAGCCGGAACGGCTGGAATGCAAAAACGGCATGCTCTATTATATGCCGTCGCAGCTGCCAAACATGAAGGGACTGCGTTTTTTGCGAAGCGGATTGTTTTTGGGCGAGATGAAGAAGAACCGGTTTGAACCAAGCCAGTCTTTGGCAATGGCGCTGAAAAAAGAGGATTATAAAAATTGCCTGAGACTGTCTGTATCGGATGAGCGGACCCTCCGTTACCTGAAGGGAGAAACGCTGTCCTTGACAGAGGAAGAAAGCGGTCTGGTAGATGGTTGGCTTCTTGTTTGTGTGGAGGATTATCCTCTCGGCTGGGGAAAAAAGAATGCTGCGGTTTTAAAAAATAAATATCACAGCGGCTGGAGATTACAATAACATCCGTATTAAAAAAATGAAAAGAACCGCAAAAAGATACATTTTTTGTAGACAGATAGCATATCCTGTGGTAGTATAGGGCTAGATTATTAATGAAGGGGGAAAGTTCAATGGGTATTCAGCCAAGAAATATTGCGGTTTGTATCATTCTTTCACTGGTAACCTGTGGAATCTATGCGATTTACTGGTTTATCAAGTTGACAGATGAGGCAAGTGCACTTGCTGAGGTTCAGGCACCGACGTCCGGTGGCGTGGCATTTATATTGACTGTGGTTACCTGTGGTATCTATGGTTGGTATTGGTGCTATAAACAAGGCGAGAAGTTGGATGCTGCCAAAACTGCTAAAGGTCAGCCGTCCAGTAATTCCGGCATATTGTATCTGATATTACAGTTTGTTGGTCTTGGAGTTGTTGCATATGCGTTAATGCAGAACGAAATCAATCAATTGATAGAGCAGTAAGAAGCCGGGCTGTCGCATTTGATAGCTCAAAATAATAAGGAAAGTCCACAAATCGACTCGAACCGGAAACGTTTCGCGTTTGAGGTTCTCGCTGATTTGTGGACTTTTCTTTATTTTGTACGGCAAATGCTACAAATACAGCTTCTACCAATCCTATCTGTTGATAGAGTTTACTCCTTTCGGTTCGAATCGATGGGATGCCAGTTCTTATTTTAAGGCTTGTTTTGGTAAGTCATGGTACAACCGATAGGCAGTTACCGATATCCCAAAAGAATAGAATAGTAAAATTACCATAATCAGTGTATGATTGGTAACGATACCGGTCTGTGACAGATATACCGGCAGATAGCCAATAATATGCAGACCGATGGCAATAGGAAATAATTTATGCAGAGAGGCGTGGGTCATAGCCATATATACAAATATCACCAGAGAGGCATGCAAGAGCAGGGCAAGAACCCGTTCCGAGCCGTCTAGCAGCATGGTGTCGGTGGGAAGGGAAGCCAGTGTGGCAATGCTCTCCCGGCGCACGGCAAGCTCACCCTCCGGTACTCCCAGCTTTGTGAGATACCCATCCGCCCCGAAGGCATTTACCATAAGGGCGAGAATAATATTGGTAATGTAAACAACTCCCCCATAAATAATACACTCAAAACCCCCTTTCCCTAGTCCGAAAACAAGAGCGTTTTCTCTGCCGGGGCGTTTTTTCATACAGTATTTTAGAGCGATAAAGCTTCCTGTCTGTGCCAGAGTTCCGGAGACAATAGCGAAATAAATTGCTGTGTAAACAGGGTGGATATCTGGGCGTAAAAAATTACCGAGCCCCAGACCAAACAGCACTATCGTGTTAAAAAGACTCTCTCCGATAAAAGAAAATAAAACGGAAAAGCCAATGCCGATAAAAAAGGACGAGAAACTGGCGTGGGTTTTTGCACGGAAATACCCAAGATAAATCAGGGGCAGCAGTGTGCAGGTAACGGCAATAAATATCATAATGCTCATGGTGTTACCGGAAAAATGGATATCCATAAAATACAACCTCCTTGTAGGTGCTATTTTATCATAATTGACAGGAAATCACAACTGTACTTGTCAAGATGCCGGATTCTGTATAAAATAGAGGAGGAGGAGAGAAATGTGAGTATTTATGAAACGTTAGTATCCTATGGCAAGGGCAGACGATATCCGATGCACATGCCGGGACATAAAAGAAATAAAATATTTCAGATGACGAATCCTTATTCCCTTGATGTGACTGAGGTAGACGGAATGGATGACCTGCACCGCCCCCAGGGAATGATTCGGGAGCTTATGGATAGGATAAAGGCGGTTTACCGGACGGAGGAATCCTATGTGCTTGTAAACGGGAGTACATGCGGTATTTTAGCGGCGATATCAGCCTGCTGCAAAAGAGGCGATACGATACTGATGGACAGAAGCTGTCATCGCTCGGTGTACCACGCTGTTTATTTATTAGAACTACGACCGGTGTATTTGTACCGGAAGCAGGATAGTGCCGCCGGAATCAGTCTGGACATTGATCCGGAGCAGGTGTCAGAGGCGTTGAAAAAAAATGATGTTGCCTGTGTCGTTCTGACTTCCCCCACCTATGAAGGTGTGGTATCGGATATTGAAAGTATTGCAAAGATTACGCATAAAAAAGACATTCCTCTTATTGTAGATGAGGCACATGGGGCACACTTTGTCTGGGATGAAAAGATGCCGGAGACAGCGGTGACACAAGGGGCAGACCTTGTAGTGGAAAGCTTACATAAAACATTACCTGCCCTTACCCAGACAGCACTTTTGCATTTGGGAACGAAACGTATTCCAAAGGAAATAGTGGAACGTTATCTGGATATTTATGAAACAAGCAGTCCTTCGTATCTTTTACTGGCGGGGGTTGACCAGTGTATCCACTGGATTTTGGAGGAAGGAAAGGGTGCTTTTTCCCAGTATCACATATGGTTAGAAGAGTTTGAACAGGGAGCTAAGAAGTGGCGGACATTGAAGCTATGGCGCCATCCAAAACAGGAGGCATCGAAGTTGGTAATTCTCACCGGAACCAGGCATTTTACTGGTGGGGAGCTGGCGGAAATTTTGCGAAAGAAATATCAGATAGAGGTGGAAATGGAAACCGGGAATTATGTACTTGCCATGACAAGCGTGGCAGATACAAAGGAAGGATTTTCGCGGTTGTTATCTGCCTTGACGGAGATAGATACCGGGCTGGTGGAGAGGATGAAGGAAAATGGGCAGCAGGAAGAAACCGTTTCTTTTCCGACAATCTGTCCGGTGTACCGGATGAGTGCCTATAAGGCGATGAACGGACCCTATGAGGGAGTCGGGCTGGCAGAGGGAGAGGGAAAAATATCGGCAGAATATGGATTTTTCTATCCGCCGGGAATTCCCTTTATCGTGCCGGGAGAAGAAATTACGAAAGAGGTGCTCTCCTACATTTTTGCGGAAAGAAAAAAAGGAAGAACTGTTTTCGGACTGGCAGATAAAGAAGGGGAGAAAATCCGCATTGTAGTACAGAGCAGAATGGAGGGAAAGAATGGGTAAATTATTTGTGTTTATGGGAAAAAGCGCTTCCGGTAAGGATACATTATACCGGGAAATTTTAAAACGAAATCCGACGTTACAGCCTGTTATTCCCTACACTACAAGACCGATTCGCGCCGGGGAAACACAGGGGCAGGAATACCATTTTGTCACAGAGAAAGAGATGCGGCAAATGGAACAGGAGAATAAAATTGTGGAGTGTCGGTGCTATCAGACAGTCAAAGGTCCCTGGTATTATTTTACGGCAGAGGATGGACAGATAGATTTTGAAAAAGGGAATTATTGCCTCATTTCGACGTTAGAAGGCTACGAAAAAATCCGGGACTTTTATGGGGAGAAGCAGGTAGTACCACTGTATATTGAGGTGGAGGATTTTCAGCGGATGGAGCGCTCCCTGCAGCGGGAGAAAAAACAGGAAGCACCTTGTGTGGCAGAGGTATGTCGGAGATTTTTAGCGGATGAGAAGGATTTTTCGGAGGAAAAGTTAAAAGCTGCTAAAATTGATAAACGGATTATGAATGAAAAATTGTCTGAGGCCATTTACCAGATTGAGGGAATCCTAAAAAGTGGTAGATAAAAACCTGGGAAAGTGGTATGATGGTAGATGAGCGGGAGAGTTTTTGGCAGATGTCAGGAGTTTTAGAAAACGGAGGTGATACGATGGATATCCGTGTAGAGCAGACACAACAGGTCAATCAGACAAACCAGACGACGCAGGCGCAGGAAACAAATGAAGATTTTAAGTTTACCCTGATGAGTTCTATTGAAGAGGATGGGCTTCAGGAGCGGTTAAGCGTGATGATGCGGGAGATTACCGCACAGGGGAAAAAGATTGGCAAGCGGATGGACGTCAGGGATATGAAGCATTACCGCCGGCTCATCAAAGACTTTATGAATGAAATTGTAAACCGTTCTCATAAATTCAGTCGTGAAAATTTTTTGGACCGCCGGGGGAGGCATCGCGTTTACGGTATGATTAAACGGGTGGATGCGGTATTAGATGACCTTGCGGGAGAGCTGATAAAAGAGGAAAAGGATGCCATTGCTATACTCAGTAAAGTGGATGAAATCCGCGGATTACTGCTGGATATTATTACCTGATAAGGAGGTGGGAATATGTTTACATTTCCAGAGATTGTCGGTCATGGACAGATTAAGGATCATTTGCAGGCGGCCATACGGGATGATAAACCCTTTCATGCTTATATTTTTCAGGGAGATGTGGGTGTTGGCAAGGAGACTGTAGCCAAGACCTTTGCTGCCGGACTGCAATGCCAGGGAGACGGGGATAAGCCTTGTACTTCCTGTGTTTCCTGCCGTCAGATAGACTCGGGAAACCAGCCGGACGTTATCTGGGTAGTGAGAGACCGGGCAAGTCTTGGGGTGGAGGAAATCCGGGAGCAGCTGTGCAATACGATGGAAATCAAACCGTTTTCCAGTCCTTATAAAATTTATATTGTACCAGAGGCAGAAAAAATGACAGAGGCGGCACAGAATGCCCTGTTAAAAACAATAGAGGAACCACCGGAGTACGGAATTGTTATGCTGTTGACAAGTAATATCAGTGCCTTGCTGCCGACCATTCAGTCCCGGTGTCTGACATTGGAGTTTCGTCCGTTAAGTACACCTACGGTAGAAGAATTTTTAAAAATACAATGCCAGATACCAGACTATCTGGCGAAGGAAAGTGCGATTTTTGCTCAGGGAAATCTGGGAAAGGCAATGCGGTACGCCCAGTCGGAAGAGTTTATCGAGCGCAAGGATAAGGTGCTTGCTCTTCTTCGAAATGTAAGCCAGATGGGCGTGGCGGACATGCTTGCTGTAATAAAGGATCTGGGTACCAGAAAGGATGAGGTCAGGGACTATATTGATTTGATGTCATTGTGGTATCGGGATGTGTTAATTTTTAAGGCAACGAAAAATATCAATCAGCTGTTGTTTCAGAATGAATCCTCGGTTATATCCAAAGAGGCAAGTAACCGCAGCTATGAAAAAATAGAAGAAATTCTTCAGGCGTTTGAGAAAGCAAAGGTAAGGCTGAAGGCGAATGTGAGCTTTGAGGTGGCGATGGAGCTGATGCTTTTGACCCTGAAGGAGTAAAAGATGGAGGTCAACATGAAAATAATTATCGGAGTGCGTTTTCGACAGGCGGGCAGGGTCTATTATTTTGACCCCGGCGATAAGCAGCTGGAAAGAGGACAGCACGTTATTGTAGAGACGGCAAAGGGTGTGGAATACGGACTGGTGGTGCTTCCGAATCAGGAGATGGCAGAGGAAAAAATTGTGGCGCCGTTAAAAGGAATTATCCGTGTGGCAACTGAAAAGGATGAGGAAACAGAGAGGAAAAACCGGGAAAAAGAGAAGGAAGCATTTCAGATTTGTCTTGAAAAAATTGCCAATCATGGTCTGGAAATGAAACTGATAGATGCAGAATATACCTTTGATAATAATAAATTGCTGTTTTATTTTACGGCGGATGGGAGAATTGACTTCCGCGAACTGGTGAAGGATTTGGCCAGTGTGTTCCGCACAAGAATTGAACTGCGCCAGATTGGTGTCCGGGATGAGACGAAAATCCGGGGAGGAATCGGTATATGTGGACGTGCGCTGTGTTGTCACAGCTATCTTTCCGATTTTGCTCCGGTTTCGATTAAAATGGCAAAGGAGCAGAATCTGTCCTTGAATCCCACGAAGATTTCCGGGGTGTGCGGGCGTCTTATGTGTTGTTTAAAAAATGAAGAGGAAGCCTATGAAGAGCTGAACAGTCGTTTGCCGAATGTGGGTACAAGGGTGAAGACACCGGAGGGACTGACGGGTGAGGTCCAGAGTGTCAGCGTTCTGAAGCAGCGCGTCAAAGTTGTCGTTACGATGGATAATGACGAAAAGGAAATCCGGGATTATCCGGCGGATGAGTTAAAATTCCGTACCGGCGGTCCGAAAGGAAAGATTCAGGACAAGCATGAAAGAGAGCTGAAAAAACTGGAAGAGATGGAAAAACAGGAAGGAAAGTCAAAGCTGGATGAATGATTCTCAGATGGAAAGTTCACTGCTCCGGGAGGGGGAGCGGCTGGATGATTTGCAACGGGATGGTTTAAAGCTGATTCAGAATCCGTCCTGGTTCTGTTTTGGCATGGATGCTGTTTTATTAAGTGCCTTTGTGCAGATAAGAAAAGGACAACGGTGTCTGGACCTTGGCTGTGGAAACGGTATTATCCCTATTTTACTGGCAGGAAAAACCGAGGGAGAGCATTTTGCCGGCTTGGAAATACAAGAGGATATTGCGGAAATGGCAAGGCGCAGTGTCTGTTATAATCATCTGGAAAATAAAGTAATAATAGAAACGGGAGATATAAAGGAAGCCACTTCGATATGGGGAGCTGCTTCCTTTGATGTTGTTACCAGTAATCCGCCATATCTTATTCGGCACCACGGGCTGACGAATGAGGTGGATCACAAGGCGATTGCCAGACATGAGCTCTGTTGCACACTGGAGGATGTGGTTGGAAGTGCCGCCGAATTATGTAAACCGGGAGGACATTTTTATATGGTGCACCGGCCATTTCGACTAGCAGAGATTATCTGCTGTATGGTAGAGCACAAGCTGGAGCCGAAGCGGATGAGGCTTGTGTATCCTTATGTGGATAAGGAGCCGAATATGGTTCTGATTGAAGGAGTCCGGGGTGGAAATGCCCGGATTACGGTGGAGAAACCGTTAATTGTGTATGAAAAGGAAAATGTCTATACCGAAGAGGTAAAAAGACTGTACTACGAGTAGAGCACTGTGGATGGAAGGCTGTGGTGTTTTTGCGGGAGGGTAAGATGGCAGGCATATTGTATTTATGTGCAACACCCATTGGAAATCTGGAGGATGTTACTCTCCGGGTTCTTCGGATATTAAAAGAGGTGGATGTGATAGCGGCGGAGGACACGAGACAGACCATTAAGCTTCTCAACCATTTTGAGATAAAAACACCGCTGGTCAGCTATCACGAGCACAACAAAATAGAGAAAACGCCGGTACTTGTTGACCGTATGCTAGGAGGCGAGAATATTGCGCTGGTAACAGATGCCGGGACGCCGGCAATATCTGACCCAGGGGAGGATCTGGTCAGAGCCTGCCATGAGGCGGGCGTGGAAGTGACATCACTGCCGGGGGCTTCCGCCGTTATTACGGCACTGACTCTTTCTGGCATGAAGGCGAGACGTTTTACCTTTGAGGGATTTCTTCCGGTAGATAAAAAGGAGAGGAAACCGGTGTTAGAGCGGTTATCAGAATCCGTCTGTACGACGGTGTTTTATGAGGCACCTCACCGTTTAAGAAAAACATTGCAACTTTTTTTGGACACGGTGGGGGAGGAAAGAGGGATTGCCGTCTGCAAGGAGCTGACGAAGAAGCACGAGAAAGTACTTCATTTTACGATGGCAGAGGCGGTCCGGTATTTTGAGGAAACGGAGCCAAAGGGCGAGTTTGTTCTTGTTATTGAGGGTGTGGATGAAAAGGAACAGGAATTAGAGAAACAGAGACAGTGGATGGAAATGCCGTTAGAAGAGCATATGGAGAGGTATCTGAATCAGGGCATGAGTAAGAAGGAGGCCATGAAGCAGGTAGCAAAGGATAGGGGGATGCAAAAGAGGGAGGTTTATAACGCGTTGCTATAAGCCATGCAGCCGCATGCCAACATAAGCCATGTAGCCGCATGCCAACATAAGCCATGCAGCCGCATGCCAGTATAAGCCATGCAGCCGCATGCCAGTATAAGCCATGCACCTCGCGCACTGCGTGCGCTCGGTCACGGCTGGCGCCGTATAATAAAAAACCAGAGCATTCTCTTACGAGAGCAAGCTCTTGACGCGAATACTCTGGTTTTTCATTGCATGGCTTATAGCTGGCGTGGAAAAAGGAAAGGCAGGAGCCTAGGGGAACTCCTGCCATACTAAAGGGATATATTTAAATTAAACCAGCTAACTCTGACAGTTTCTTGATGGATTCTCTGGAAACCATCTTCCCTTCAAATTCAATCAAATCCTTAGTAGAACCGGTAAATACATCGGCTGGCTCCGAGTATTTTCTCAAGATGACATTATTATCTTCGATGCAAATAGCCAGTGCTTGTCGCTCTGAAAAACCAAGAGATTTTCTAAGTTCCATAGGAAGTGTAATGCGGCCTAACTTATCCAATTGTCTGATAATACCTGTATTTGTCATAGTACATGCTCCTTTTGTCATTAGTTATTTTATCATTAGTGATTTGGATAAATCATAGCACGATATATTGTGTTAGTCAATAAAATGAATATTAAAAAATAATTAATTTGTTTTTTGACATGATTTTATGACATTTTATTTACATAATGATTTATAAGAAAAGTACTTTATTTTTGTGGAAAAAAGTGATAATATTAGCATAACGGAGCATGAGAGGTATGAAAGGAGTGTATGTACCATGAAAAAAATATTTGGAATTATATTGGCATTGGCGGTATTTGCCGGGATATTTCCGGTTCAGCAGACAGAGGCAAAGACAAAAATTTATCCTACGGTTGCCAGTGGAACTTTAGTAAAATCAACCAGCGATGGCGAAATTGATTATTCCAACACCGCGGATGGATATGTAATGGTAAAATATAAAAAGGCGACGAGCAAAACGATTAAGGCGCAGTTAGTCGGACCAAACGGGAATACCTACACCTATACGTTGCGGGCGAATAAATATGAGGCGCTTCCTCTGACGGAAGGCAACGGGAAATATAAAGTATCCCTGTTTCTGAATGTATCCGGGAACAGTTATGCAATTGTTATGTCAGAGACGATTTCCGTTACTCTGTCCAGTCAGTTTGCCCCGTATCTGAGAGCGAACCAGTACGTGAATTTTACGCAATCTACTAAATTTGTAAAAAAGGCGGCAACGCTGACGAAAAAGTGCAAGAACGATATTGCGAAGGTGAAAAAGGTTTACCAGTATGTCATTAAAAAATTCAAATACGATAAGAAAAAAGCACAAACTGTTAAGGCAGGATATTTACCGGATTTGAATAAATTATACAAACAGAAAAAAGGAATCTGCTTTGACTATGCGGCAGTTATGACGGCGATGCTCAGAAGTCAGGGTGTGGCGACAAAGCTTGTCATCGGGTATACGGGAAATGCTTATCACGCATGGATTAATGTATACTCAAAGAAAAAGGGCTGGATTACAGGAGCGATTTACTTTAACGGAAAGAAATGGAAGCTGATGGACCCTACCTTTGCTTCCACAGGAAAATCCAGTAAGTCCATTATGAAATATATCGGAAATGGGCGGAATTATAAGGCAAAATACAGTTATTAATGGGGGAAAGAGCAGGACATGAAAAAGAAAACATTGAGCAGTGAATATGTTTCATCCTTTTGTCTGGAAATGTCGCTTCTTGTACATGCCGGAATCAGTACGGAAGACGGGCTTTATCTTTTAGCAGAGGATGAAGGGGACAAAAAAAATAAAAAGATGCTGACGGATTTGGCGGAACTTCTATCCGACGGAAGACCATTTTCCGAGGCATTGCGTGAAGTGGGAGGCTTTCCGAAATACGTCAGTGATATGATTGAGACCGGAGAGCAGACGGGACGATTGGAGCAGTCCTTTCAGGCACTCTCCTCTTACTATGACAGACAGATGCAGTTGAGCAATCAGATTCGGAATGCTCTGCTATATCCGGTTATTCTGCTCATTTTGATGTTAGTTATTATTGTTGTTTTACTTGTGCGTGTATTGCCGATATTTAATCAGGTTTATGAGCAGTTAGGCGGTACCCTTGGAGGTACGGCACAGGTGCTGCTACATCTGGGTAATATTTTGGGCAATGCCATGCCGGTATTATGCGGAGCCCTGGGAGTGATTGTCGTTCTGGCTGTTATTTTCAGCTGCAGTGCTACATTAAGAGGCGGTATTATACGCCTGTATAAAAAAATCTGTGGAGACTTCGGCCTCGCCAGAAAGCTGGGCGAGTCCCGGTTTGCCTCTGCCATGGCAATGGGTATGCTCAGTGGTTTAAATACCGAGGAGGCTTTCCGTACGGCAATGTTGTTTCAGGATGCCGTTCCAAAAACAAGAAAGCGATATGAAAAATGCTTACAGATGTTAGAGGAGGGAGAGCCGTTAGCAGAATCCTTTAAGCAGCAAAAGATTTTAGAGGCATCCTACTGCCGGATTCTGGATTTGGGAGCAAAGAGCGGTACCTCCGACACGGCGATGGAAGAGATAGCCAGACGAATGGATGACAGTGTACAGATAGCGATTGAGCGGAAGGTAGGAAAGATTGAACCGACGATTGTTATTATTACATCTATTTTAGTGGGAATTATTTTGATTGCGGTTATGCTGCCGCTGATAAATATAATGTCCTCAATCGGATAGATAATAGGCAGGGAGGACACGATGAGAAGAAAGATATCATTTTCTTACATTAAAATCTTGATTCTTTTCGCCGTGCTGGCAGTGGCGGTGTTTTTTCTGTGCAAAGGAGTACAGAGAATGGAAGCCGGGCAGCAGGCAGAAAGTCTAAAGCAGTTAGACAGTTCAATCCGCAAGGCAACAATGACCTGTTATGCTACCGAGGGGGTCTATCCACCTACTATCCAGTACTTAAAAGAAAATTACGGGATTCAGATTGATGAAGACAGATTTACCGTTTTTTATGAGATATACGGTGACAATATGATGCCGGATATTACAGTCATTGAAAGACAGTAGCGTAGTGATATAGTTTTGGTATCTTCAGGAAAGGGCATGGTTTTAACATGAAAGGAAAACTTCAAAAACATAATATTGAAGCTGCCTTTGTGCTGGTGCTGTTTGCTGTTTTTGCCGTGACGATTGTGGCTGTGCTTGCATTAGGGGCAAATAGCTATAAAAGTCTGGTGGAACGGGATAATGAGGCCTATAACAAAAGAATCATTACCTCTTATATCACTGCAAAAATCCGCAGCAATGATATGGCGGGAACAGTAGCTGTCGGCGGTTTTGCAAAACCGGAAGAAGAGGATGGCGTAAATACGCTGCATCTGTATCAGATGATAGAAGGACAGAAATTTGATTTGAGAATTTATTATTACGACGGTCAGATTTATGAGTTGTTTACGACAGCGGATAATGATATTGAGCCGGAGGCAGGGAACCCAATTATCGAGGCAAAGGGACTTTCCTTTATGCAGGAGGGTTCGGTGATTCAAATATCATCGGTGGATGCCGGTGGGCTGGAAAATACTGCTACGGTTGCAGTTCGCAGTGAAAGTGAGGTGGCGCCATGAGTTATGAACGGAGTAAGGCGCCATTGGCGCTGATGGAACAGATTATCATGGTGCTTGTTTTTGCACTGACCTCGGCAGTATGTCTGCAGGCGTTTGTATATTCTAACCGCCTTTCTGAGGAGGGGCAATTAAAGGAACTTGCCGCCACAAGAGCGCAGACGGTAATTGAATACTGCAAGGCGAGTCAGGGAGATTGGGAGCAGGTGTGTGCAAAGTTACAGGCAGAGCGCACGGAAACCGGAATTGAAATAGACTACCCTGAGGATAAGCTAGAGGTAAAAGTGGATATTACGGAATCCACGGAATGGATGGAAAGGGCCAAGGTGGAGGTCTGGCAGACCGATGACGGCTCTGACGGTGTTTGGATTGATTATGCGGTTCCCGCTTACACAATAGAGACCGCATGGCAGAAGGGAGGACAAAGATGAAAAAACGAAAAATGTCCTTCACAACAGTAGGGGGAAGTTCTATTCTGACTATTTTTGCAGTGTTGTGTTTTATTGTATTTGCCCTGTTGTCCCTGTCGACGGCGAAGGCAAACAGCACTTTATCCCAGAAGTCAGTGAATGCCATTGGTGCCTATTATGAAGCAGATACGGCGGCAGAAGAAATACTGGCGCAGATTCGAAGCGGGGAGCAGCCGGAGGGGGTTATTCAGGACGGCGACATTTATTCCTACACATGCAGCATAGATGAAAACCAGGAATTACAGGTTGAGGTTGAAATTACAGGAGATTCCTATAAAATAAATAAGTGGCAGAAAAAATACACCGGAGAATGGAAAGCCGATGACTCAATGAAGGTATGGGGCGGCATGGAGATTACGGAGTAGTGAAAGGAGTTATTCATGGCAGAACTGGAAGAGATCTTGAGAAAGGCAGTAGAGAATCATGCATCAGATATTTTTATCGTAGCAGGAGGATTTTTAAGTTATAAGGTGGCGGGAGAAATACGTCCCATTGATGATTCTAAGAAACTTTCCCCGGCGGATACCGTAAAATATATTGAAGAAATATACAGCTATGCGCGGCGTCCGAAGGATAATTTTTTAAAGGTCGGAGACGATGACTTTTCCTTTGCCATTGGGCAGTTAGCAAGATTTCGTGTGAATACATATTTTCAGCGAGGTTCACAGGCAGCAGTTATCCGTGTCGTTGCCTTCAGCATACCGGATTATCGCGAGATGGGGATACCGGAGGACATTATCAGTTTATCTAATCTTTTGCATGGCATGATTATTATTTCCGGTACGGCGGGCAGTGGAAAATCTACTACTCAGGCCTGTATTATTGATGCCATTAACTCCCAGCGGGAGGCACATATTGTCACCCTGGAGGACCCGATTGAGTATTTGCATAAGAATAAAAATTCTCTGATTAGCCAGAGGGAGATTGCCATTGATACGGACAATTACCTGACCGGTCTTAGGGCCTGTCTTCGTCAGGCACCGGATGTGATTCTTTTAGGGGAGATGCGTGATGCGGAGACAATCCGGACGGCTATGACGGCAGCGGAAACCGGGCATCTTGTTATCGCCACCCTGCATACCAAGGGAGCAGTGAATACGATAGACCGTATTGTGGATTCCTTCCCGGCAGACCAGCAGGACCAGATCAAGATTCAGCTGTCCTTAGTGTTAGACAGTATTGTGTCCCAGCAGCTTTTGCCTCGAAAGGGCGGTGGCATGGTACCGGCAGTGGAGATTATGAAAACAGTACCGGCTATCAGTAATATGATTCGTGACAGTAAGAACTATCAGATCGATAATGTAATTCAGACCTCCGGAAATCTTGGTATGATTTCCATGGACCAGTCTATTATTTCCCTGTATCAGAAGGGAGAAATTACGGAAGAGACGGCAATGATGTTTGCCACAAATCCGGAACAGGTGAAGAGAAAGATTGGATAATGATAGATGTAATAAAATAAAAGGATACCTTCTGATTGATTTGAAATTCTCAAATGATTGGAGGGTATTTTTTTGCATAGAGCATTCTAATATCAGTTGAGTTTTAAGTAAAAAATCGCATAAATGGTTATTGTGCATAAAGAGAAATCCATGTAAAGTAGAATCATAAAAACTTATGGAGGAAGTTGTTATGCTGGATAGTAAAAAGATTGGAATATTTATTGCAAACAGAAGAAAGGAATTGGGGATGACACAGCAGCAATTAGCAGAAAAGTTGTCCATTACCTTTCAGGCGGTCAGTAAATGGGAAAACGGTAGCACTTATCCTACGATAGAACTTCTCTATGAGCTGGCAACCTGCCTTGATGTGACGGTGGATGAATTATTAATCGGGGCGAAAAAGGCAGGAGAGGATTTGACTTACAGCAAAGCGGGGGTCAATATATCTTACACGGATTCCATTAAAAAAGAGATGGCGAAGCATTTGGAAACGAAGGATAGGCGGGTATTAAACGGACTGGGGCCATTTGCTTCCCTGTATGATATTAATTTTCCGGAAATTGCAAATCCGGTCTTGGTTTTGAAATCAGAAGAGCCGGGTTCAAAGCAGAAGTTAGCCATGGAATACGGTTACACAGAGTCCATCTGCCATGATATGATTAATCATCTGGTAAATGATATTGTTGTGATGGGGGCAAAGCCACTCGCCGTACTAGATACGATTGTCTGTGGCAGGGCGGAAAAGGATACGATCAATTCTTTTGTAAAAGGAATGGCCGATGCCTGCAAAGAAAACGAATGCTCCCTGGTGGGTGGGGAGACATCCATACAACCCTCTGTTGTGGATGCGGGAACCTATGTATTAACTTCCAGCATTGCCGGAATTGCAGGGAGAGATAGAATTATTGATGGAAGTGATATAGAGGAGGGGGATGCAGTATTAGCGATTGCGTCAAATGGCCTGCACACAAATGGCTATTCCTTAGTCCGCATGTTAATGGATAAAATGCCGGAAATAAAGCTTGACCGCATCGGAGAATTAACATTTATCGAGCAGATTATGAAACCGCATCTTTCTTACTATAAATCCATCAAAGACCTTTTTCATAAAAATATCCTTCATGGAATGGCGCATATTACCGGAGGAGGAATAGAGGGAAATTTGTGCCGGGTAGTGCCTGATGGTTTGTGTGCTGAAATTGATTTATCTAAAATACAAATTCCGGATATTTTTAGCTATATAAGAAAATGCGGAAGTATCAGTGATTTAGAAATGCTGCGTACATTTAATATGGGAGTCGGATTTATTTTGGTCGTGAAACAGGAAAATAAGAAATCCGTTATGGACCATGTATCTCATTATTATAACTGTTATGAAATAGGAAAAATTGAAAAGGGTGTGGATAAAGTGAATTTGGTAAACCGGTTGACGTGGGTGGGGTGTTGATGGAGTGATTGATATCTCCTTTATTTTGCGTTAAGATGAAGAAAATAATTTTGAAATGAATATGAAAAGGGCGCAGAAAACGGGACAGGGAATGCTCTGTTGAACAAGAGATGGAGATGCTGTATAAAAGCAAATTTAAAGTCGTTAAATGTGTTTATTCTTATCAGAAATTTTCTGTTATTGTTGCAGTTAAATAATCAAATCAATTATTAAATTACAAATTTTTTAACACATTTCTTGGTTAATCTTGAAATACCATGTAAAATAGGGTAAAATAAAAGACAAACAAAGATGGGGAGGTAACGATTACATGAGATTAGTAACACGTTCCGATTTTGATGGACTGGCTTGTGGAGCTTTATTGCTGGAAGCAGGTATAATTGATTCCTGGACATTTGCTCATCCAAAGGATTTACAGGACGGACTGATTCCGATTGATGAGAATGACTGTCTCGCAAATGTACCGTATGTAGAGGGATGCGGACTTTGGTTTGACCATCATTCCAGTGAGCATGAACGTCAGCAGTTAGAGGGTAAATACAAAGGGGAAAGCCGTATTACTCCATCCTGTGCCAGAATTATTTATGAGTATTATGGTGGTCAAGAGCGGTTTGGGCACTTTGATGATATGATGGAGGCAGTAGACAAAGTAGACTCCGGCAACCTCACCATTGACGAAGTGCAAAATCCTACCGGTTGGATTTTAGTTGGCTTTTTAATGGATCCCCGTACCGGGCTTGGAAGATGGCGCAACTTTACCATTCCGAATTATAAGCTGATGGAGGAGTTGATGCATGCATGCCGTACCATGAGCACAGAGGAAATTTTAGCCCTGCCGGATGTGAAAGAACGAATTGAGGTATATTTTGAGCAGGCCGAGAAATTTAAGGAAATGGTTTCTGCCCATACCCGGATAGAG